>NZ_JAALFM010000004.1:0-326744 GCF_011800295.1 Paenibacillus sp. EKM301P
TGACGTAACCCCATCGTACCGAGGCGCTCGTTTTTGTGCAAAGACCAGATTATTCGTTTTACAGGAATTCTAACGGGCAGTATGGCGTAGCCATGATATTTGAATATATGATACGGTTCACCGTACCGTAGTGTATTTAAACACAAAGTACAATTTGACCACAAAATATACCTCTATATAAAGACAAAGCCACTCCTTACAATGGAGTGGTTTCTTTGCATGGAACTTCTCTTTTACTTATAACTGAGTAACGGCTTTTTTCTATGTTTTGTTCGTTGTTCATATGCAAATGCTATACGAATTAGCATAGGTTCACTAAATGCCTTTCCTGCAAACGTAACTCCAAATGGTCTGCCGTTGTCTTTGAAGCCAGCGGGAACAGCTACTGATGGATACCCTGCCCTTGCACAAATTTCTGCTCCCACATATGATGGAAACATAATTGCATCCAATCCGTATTTCGCTATGGCATAATCTATGCCTTCATTCTGGGAATAATATAAATCAGTTAAAGATTCTAATATATAGTTCGGATTCTTCAATGGATTCACTAAATGTTGACGGTTCTTCAGTAAATCTTGTCCATATTTCAAAGCCTTCTCGGAGTTTTTTTCGTTCCACTCAACCAATTCACTAAATGTATGTACAGGCATACTTTGTGGAAGGTTTCGGAGAAAGTTATCAAGACCATGCTTAAATTCGTTATTCAACTTGTTCCAATTCCATTTCCTATCGAAGGCTGGCATTTCAATGTCTTCAATGACGATTGCTCCCGCTTTTGTTAGTTCCTCTACAGTATTATTAAATAATATTTTATCATATTCGTCAGGGTCACGAAATTGCTCTAATGGTACATCTCTATAAACCCCAATTTTCGCCCCTTCTAAGCCATTCTTGTCTAAGTAAGTTGAATAGTCAATCGTATCATCATTTTTCCATGTAGCAGGGTCATTATCGTCTTTACCTGCAAGTACACTAAGTAAGATTGACGCATCTGATACGGTCCTTGCAATTGCTCCAGCGGTATCTTGAGAATAGGAATAAGGTATTATACCTGTACGACTTATAAGCCCAACTGTAGGCTTTATACCAACAATCGAGTTTTGAATAGCTGGACTTAAAATTGATGCTGAAGTTTCCGTTCCAACTGCAACACTTGTAAAATTTGACGCCACAGCTACAGCAGAACCAGAACTTGACCCACCCACGAAAAAGTCACCGTATGGATTTAATACTTGTCCGCCTTTAGAACTGTAACCTGCCCACATTTTTGAGGATACGCCGTTTGCCAATTCAGTCATGTTTGTTTTTCCAAGGATAATGGCTCCAGCTTCTCTAAGTTTTTTTACAAGAAAGGCATCCGTTTCGCTAATGTTGTTTTCCAGTGCCAACGCTCCTGCACTCGTCCGCATTTTGTCCTTTGTTTCAATATTTTCTTTCAACAAAACAGGTATACCATGTAAATACCCTCTAATTCCTCTTGTTTTTCTTTCTTTGTCTAGGGCTTCTGCAATAAAAATCGCATCTGGGTTGATTTCCATTATAGAATTTATATTTTGACCACTCTGGTCGTGTGTTGCAATACGATACATGTAGTACATAACAAGTTCCCTAGAAGTAACCTCCCCTTTTCCCATTGCTTCTTGCAATTCAAAAATGGTTACTTCCTCACCATTTAGATTCTTAAGTTTAAAATTAGGTTCCATTTAGTTGCTCCTTCCAATGATGAACTTTTCTATTAGAAATCACATGAAATCTATGCTTTGTATACTATCTTCTATACTACCATATGTTGGAACTCCCTGCTATAACCGTTATCGCTTCATATTCTGCTTATAGTCGGTCTATGGAAGTGCCTACGGTATATGTGATAACTCTGATTACGAAATAGCTCAAGTATGGGACAGATTACAAAAAAGGATTACAAACAGAAAAAGATATAGATTTGCTTAACCATGAATTGTTTGAATCCAGATTTGAGGGTATATTTAAAACAGACTATGAGACTGCTCATAAAGCTGCGGTAAGGTCGGGTCGTCCATGGGAAATAGAGTAGAGGAGATTTTATAATGGGAGCATTTGTTTTACTTTTTAAAAGAACATGAAGATGAGAATGTAGTTATTTATAGATATGGCCCTAATGAACACATTATGGGGAAAATTCAATTGAACAAAGAGACTAAGTTATTCTCTGAAATTGAACCTTTACCAGATCCGAGTCATTCAAATAAATTTTATTTTGATAGGGCTGCACAGCGGATGGCACGTTGCTTCGTTAAAGAAGGGGGGATATTTCCCGATAAGATGACATTTGAATCATAAAGTAATTCAATAATATGAACCAAGCTTGCTCCTTTGATAATAAAATGAGAGTAGGCTTTTTTTCATAGCAATCCATCTGATAAAAGGAAAATTCTCATCTACCCTAGAATTAAGAGACGATGTTAAAAAGGAGAATCTTCAATTACACGGTTAGTTAAACGAAGTAACTTTCAACTCGTGATCCTCGAAGTCGACACAGCAAAGGCATTAGCTAATCAAGTGAAGTTTTATAAAGCCAACCATGGTGTTTGGCTTGCCGACTTTGTACCGCCACAGTACTTAAAGAAGTGTGAATAAAGCACAGAGCTAGAACATTAACGATGATCATAGAGACTAGATGGAACGATTCGTCTAGTCTTTTTAATGTCGCCTGTTTTGCTGTACATACATCATCCTCCTAAAATTTTGAATGTATCCACGGGTGTCCACACCCACCTGCAAATGCCGCATAAAATATCCCGGATGAACAAAGAGGAGGTGCATGTAATAACCATGATACACATGGAACCCATTCAAGTGGGTGAGCATACATTTACCGGAGTCGAGGTCAAACTGCCTAAAACAACGCTGTTGACGATCTCCAACTCCCGTGGTTACATCATGTGTGGTGCGCTGGATGTCGGATTGCTCAATGAACGACTGGCGGATCGGAAAATTCTGGCCGCACGTGCTGTAGGGGTAAAAACACTAAAGGAACTGTTGGAAGCACCAATGGAGTCAGTGACGACGGAAGCTGAGCAACTTGGAATTAAGCCAGGGATGCCAGGCTATGAAGCATTATTGAAACTGGTGTAAGAAGCCTAGTAATAGTTGTTGGATAAAAGCAAAAAAGAAAAATTTCACAGAAAAAACCGGGCGCTACAGCTCCGGTTTTTTCTGTGAAATTTTTCATTCTATCGAGTGGAACTATTTGAATTATATACGAAGTGTATAACCTGCAAGAACAATTAATCGGCAAACAAAGCGGTAAGGTTCTCGCTAAAGGGGGCTTGGACAATTCCTTTTTCGGTAATGATGGCGGTAATGTACTCATGTGGTGTAACGTCGAAAGCCGGGTTGTAGACTTTGATACCTTGTGGGGCAGTTCTTTTGCCAAAGCTCTCGGTAACTTCCTCCGCAGAACGCTCCTCAATCGGAATATCTGCGCCTGTAGCGGTCTGTAAATCAATGGTAGATAGTGGCGAAGCAACGTAAAAAGGTATACCATGCGCCTTCGCCAACACTGCCAGGCTATAGGTGCCGATTTTGTTGGCCACATCCCCATTAGCGGCGACTCTGTCTGTACCGACAATGACAGCTTGCACCCATCCTTTAGACATCACCATGCCTGCCATATTGTCACAGAGCAGGGTGACATCTATGCCTGCCTGCTGAAGCTCAAAGGCGGTCAGACGCGCACCCTGCAATACGGGGCGGGTTTCGTCAGCAAATACTTTCAGGTGGATTCCGTTTTCCTGAGCCAAATACATAGGCGCGAGCGCTGTTCCGTATTTCGCTGTTGCCAAGCCGCCTGCGTTGCAATGAGTGAGTACGCCCATCCCATCCTTGAACAGAGGTAAAGCATGGATGCCGATTAGGCGGCAAACTTCTTCATCCTCTGCCTGAATGGCTATAGCTTCACGCTCCAGCCCTGCATTCCAGTCTTCGATCTGGCCCACCTCAGCCTCTGTGACGAGTTCGCCGGCTCGCTTCTTCATGCGGTCCAGAGCCCAGAACAGATTTACGGCAGTCGGCCGTGAGGTAGCCAAATGTCTGCACACCGCGTGTACATGCTCCAGCCACTCAGCAGCGTCATTGCCGCGATAGGAGGTAGCCCCCAGCACCACACCGTAGGCTGCGGCCATCCCGATGGCGGGGGCGCCCCGTACCTTCATGGCATGGATGCCATCCCACACTTCTTCGGTGGTGAATAAATCCAGCATGACTATCTTTTCGGGCAGTAGACGCTGATCCAGCATGGACAAGTGGTTTCCCTTCCACACCAGTGAAGTTAGAGCCTGTCCAGACACAGTTGCTTCATGGGAGGATGCGGGAAGAGATTCTTTATTTTCACTCATATGCGTGATGCTCCTTTATTTTGGGTCGCTGTTGCTGTCCGAACAATGTCTTCTAGTTCCCGGATCGAATGAAGCTCGCGATTGCGGAGAACCAAGGCTTTTCCGATCGATAACGCGAGACGTTCCGCAGCTTCCTTGATATCAGGATCGGCAATGGTATCGATATCCGCCACATGCGACAGGCTGATGATCCGGCGGATCACTTTGCACCCTGCAAAGCCAATCGTATCTTGCAGTACTTTCTGGAGGTATAAGTCCTGATATCCGGGTGTACGTGCCAAATGATCGGTGACGTGCTCGTTCCACAGTGTACGAAACCTGCTCTCAAACTGCTCCCATACTTGAATGACGGTCTCCAGGAGCCAGTCACGTCGTTCCTTTAGCGCCGTCTCGCTAGAAGTCCATCCGGGCTGTGCTGCGTAGTTCAACAGCAGATTGGCGATGACCGCTCCGATATCAAACCCCATGGGGCCGTAATAGGCAAATTCAGGATCAATGACTTTAGTCGATTCAGCTGTTACAAAAATACTACCTGTATGGAGGTCGCCGTGTAGCAGTGCTTCTGTTCGTGTCATAAACTTTTCTCGCAGCAAAGCTACTTCCAGATGAAGGATCTGATCTGTACGGAGTGCCTCTGCTTCGTCTTCAATGTACATACCATAGTTGTTATTATCTGAAAATCGGTAGGGTTCATCCAAAATCAGATCCTCAGTTATTTTGCAGAGTTCAGGGTTTATAAAGCGTTTAACCAGCTCTTTTTTAGCCTGCTGATTCATGCCCAAATCTGAGGTGAAAAAGAGCGTGCGTGCCAGAAATTCCCCAATATGATTAGCAAAAAGAGGGTATGTGTTGCCTTCAATTAGTCCCTTGCGCATGATTGTGTGTGAGCTAAGATCCTCCATCACGGTTAACGCAAGCTCATCGTCATAGCCTAGTACCGCAGGAACCAATTCGGGGCAAAGCTGGTGCTCCTGCTGAAGTGCCTCGCGTTCAATACGGGCGCGATCCAGCGACAACGGCCAGGATTCACCCACAATTTTTACATAGGGAAGTGCCTGCTTGGCAATGATACTCTTGTTAGATTTGGAATCTGTAATATGAAAAACCAGATTTAAGTTGCCATCGCCGATTTCTCGGCATTCCAGATGAGCTTCCTGGCTAAAAAATCCGGGAATGTTCTTCACGAATTCGATTGCTTCTTCGGTCGTTAAGGGATGATATTTGGACAATGAGGTCACCTCCGTAAATTGCGCACATGTAAATGGTAAGAAAAAACATCACAATATTAAACCAAGTATTTTGATAGGATAGAGAAAGTATAACGAAAATCACTGAATTTTTGTACATTTTTTTTATGATGGATTGGAAGAGGTGGGCTTCTTCTTTTTGTTTCGTCTCTGTATAGAAAGGGTAAATATGAAACAGACGTCCGGCAGGTGATATTCAAATGCCCGCTGGCGTCTTACCGTCAGCAGGGACGGTGATGAATACGTAAACGCTTCTGAAAGTCAATTTGATGAAAAAGGAAGGGATTTATGATGGCTAAAACAACAAGTAACTCGAAAAATACGCAAACCAAATCGGTGGAGGAACTTTTAAACCGTCAAGTCGCTAACCTCAATGTGTTATATGTAAAAATTCATAACTATCACTGGTACGTGAAAGGCTCCAGCTTTTATACACTCCATGTTAAATTCGAAGAATTATACAATGAAGTGACATTGAAAATGGATGAGATTGCCGAGCGCTTGCTTGCCTTGAAAGGTTCTCCTTCCGCAACATTGAAGGAATACCTGGAGCTGTCCTCAATTCAAGAGGCTACCGGTAATGAAGATGCTCCAAAAATGGTGCAAACCCTGATTGAGGATTTTGCGACGGTATGTGAGGAGTTTCAGGAAGGTATCGAATTGGCGGAAAGTAATTCCGACCAGCCTACTGCAGATTTGTTGATCGGCTACAAAGCAGATTTGGAGAAACACATGTGGATGCTTCGCTCTTATTTGGGCTAACTCATCAGGCTTTCGCACTAAAATAACCCCTTTACATGTAAAACGCTACTGACGTCAAGCTGTCAGTAGCGTTTTTATGGCTAAAAAAGAGATTATGTATCCCATGGTTTTTGTACTACACTATAACTATGTAATCATTCGAAGGATGTATTTTGCCATTTGTGTGATTGGTAGGATGAACATTTTATGAAGAAAGGTGGATAACGTGCGTCTGTTGGTTGCACCCTTAAAGATATTTATTATAAAATAACTTGAGAATCATTGAGAATCAGTTTAGAATGATTATAAATAAATTTTTAATTATTACATTTGCTTGAAATCAGGGGGCTCCCCTGTTTAAATATCTTTCTGATTTCGACACCACACTACATTTTTTGGAGGGTATTGCGAATATGGCTACAAACTTTAAGATTGAAGGTCTCAAAGCGACCATTGAAGGTAAAGAAATTTTGAAGGGGATTAACCTCGAAATGAAGGGCGGAGAAATCCACGCCATCATGGGTCCTAACGGAACGGGTAAAAGTACGCTCGCATCTGCTTTGATGGGTCATCCTAAATATGAAGTCACAGATGGCAAAGTAACTTTGGATGGAGAAGACGTGCTGGATATGGAAGTGGATGAGCGTGCACGTGCAGGATTGTTCCTGGCGATGCAGTATCCAAGTGAAATTGCAGGGGTAACAAACTCCGACTTTTTGCGTAGTGCTATCAACGCGCGCCGTGAAGAAGGACAAGAGATTTCCCTGATTAAGTTTATCCGCCAAATGGAAGGCAAAATGAAAGAGCTTGAAATGAATCCTGAGTTTGCTCACCGTTACCTGAACGAAGGTTTTTCCGGTGGTGAGAAAAAGCGGAATGAAATTCTGCAAATGATGATGCTTGATCCCAAAATTGTCGTTCTGGACGAAATTGACTCCGGTCTGGATATCGATGCTTTGAGAATCGTAGCTAACGGTGTAAATGCTATGCGTTCTGAAGACCGTGGCTTCCTTGTGATTACTCACTACCAACGTCTGTTGAACTACATCAAACCAGATTATGTACACGTAATGATGCAAGGACGTATCGTTAAATCCGGTGGTCCTGAGCTTGCTGAGCGTCTGGAAGCGGACGGTTACGACTGGATCAAGGAAGAGCTGGGTATCGTTGATGAAACTGTAGGACAAGAGGCGTAAGCCGGAAGCGAGGAGGAAAACTGATGACAACACAAACAATCCTTCCGGTAGATTCCGAGCAACTGCGTGTTCTGTCCGAACGTAATGGCGAGCCATCTTGGCTGGTCGAAGACAGACAAAAAGCACTTGAGCTTGCAGGCCAACTGGAGCTTCCGGTATTTGAAAAAACAAAAATCGAACGTTGGAATTTAAACGACTACGGTCAACATAAATTGAGCGAGGTCATTGCATCTGTAGGTCAGGTTCCTGCAGCCATTGCTGATCTGGTCAAAGAACAACAGGAGGGCGGTCTGATCATCCAGCGCAACTCCGGTGCGGTATACGTGAAGCTGAGCGAGGAACTGGCAGCGCAAGGTGTTATTTTCACGGATTTGCAAACGGCGGTCAAAGAGCATGCTGATTTGGTCAAAGCTCATCTGAACACTGTTATTAAGGCTGAAGAAAATTCATTGTCGGCATTGCATGCAGCACTCTGGAACGGTGGAGTATTTGCTTATGTGCCTAAAAATGTAGAACTGAACGTACCGCTTCAAGCTGTGTTCCTCACGGATGATGCGACTGCAACTTTTGCGCCGCATGTGCTGCTCATAGCTGAAAACCATAGTTCCGTGACGTACGTAGACAACTATGTATCTGCAGATCTGGCGGCACCTGTTCTTCATAACGGTGCGGTAGAAGTGGTTGCGAATGCAGGCGCTAAAGTACGCTACGCGACAGTGCATCAGTTTGGAGAGCAAGTAACGGATATTTCCATTCGTCGTGCCACGCTCGGAAATGACGCTGCTATCGAATGGATTGTAGGCGAAATGAACAACGGCAATACAGCGAGCAATACCATGTCTGTGCTCAAAGGCAATGGCTCCAACTCGGATGCCAAGGTTATTGCTGTAGGTTCTGGTTCACAAAAGCTGAACTATACGACACAAGCACAGCATTTTGGTAAAAATTCCGCTAGTCAGATGATTACACGCGCAGTTATGCGTGAAGAAGCATCTTCCATCATTAACGGAATTACGAAAATTGAAAAAGGCGCTACCAAAGCAGACGGTCAGCAAACGGAGCGTGTACTGATGCTCAGCCCGAAAGCACGTGGTGACGCTAACCCGATCCTGTTGATTGATGAAGATGATGTAACGGCTGGACACGCAGCCTCGGTTGGTCAGGTTAACCGTGAGCAAGTGTATTACTTGATGTCCCGCGGAATTAGCCGTGCAGAAGCTGAACGATTGATTATTTATGGCTTCCTGGCACCTGTCGTATCTGAAATTCCGCTCGAAGGACTTCAACATCAGCTGCAAAGCCTTGTTGAAAGGAAGTTAGGCCAATGAACACTGCATTGATCCGTGAACAATTCCCGATTTTACATCAGGAGATTAACGGTCATCCGCTGGTTTATTTGGATAATGCGGCCACTTCGCAAAAGCCGCTAGCGGTCATCGAGGCGATCAAGCATTATTACGAGTTTGATAATTCGAATGTACACCGTGGTGTGCATACCTTGGGTAGCCGTGCTACGGATGCTTATGAAGGTGCGAGGGAGAAGGTAGCCCGTTTTCTGAATGCCAAGCGCAGTCAGGAAATCATTTTTACACGCGGGACAACAACCGCGCTGAATCTGGTGGCTTCTTCTTACGGTAGAGCTAACTGTAAGGAGGGTGATGAAATTGTCATCACTCCGATGGAACATCACAGTAATCTGATTCCGTGGCAACAGGTAGCCAAAGCCACGGGTGCGACTTTAAAATATATTCCGCTTCAAGAGGACGGTAGCGTTGATCTTGCAGACGTGGAGAAAACCGTCACAGAACACACAAAAATTGTTGCGATTGCGCATGTCTCCAATGTGCTTGGCGTTGTGAATCCGGTCAAAGAGATTGCTGCTATTGCACATCGCAAAGGTGCAGTTATCGTTGTCGACGGTGCACAAAGTACGCCACATATGAAAGTAGACGTGCAAGACATAGATGCTGATTTTTATGCTTTCTCTGGTCACAAAATGTGTGCTCCTACAGGAATTGGTGCACTCTACGGCAAGAAGGCGTTGCTGGAAAACATGGAGCCCGTTGAGTTTGGCGGTGAAATGATCGACGATGTGGGATTGTATGAATCCACATGGAAGGAGCTACCTTGGAAATTCGAAGGTGGCACCCCGATTATTGCTGGGGCAGTTGGCTTGGGAGCTGCCATTGATTTTCTGGAAAGCATCGGACTAGACGCCATTGCACAGCATGAGAGCCGTCTAACGAATTATGCACTCAAACGTCTCCGTGAAGTGGAGGGTTTGACGATCTATGGACCTGCTGAACGTCATGTCGGGCTTGTAACATTCAACTTGGATGATGTGCATCCGCATGATGTAGCTACTGTACTGGATAGCAAAGGGGTGGCCATACGTGCGGGCCATCATTGCTGCCAGCCATTGATGCGCTGGTTGAAAGCCAGTGCAACTGCACGTGCCAGCTTTTACCTCTATAACACGGAAGAGGATATCGACGCTCTGGTCAGCGCCTTAATCCAAACGAAGGAGTATTTTGGCGATGCAACTTGATGACTTGTACCGACGCGTGATTATGGATCATTATAAAAATCCGCGCAATCGCGGACGTTTTGAGGACGATGCTGTTACGGTGGATTTGAATAATCCTACGTGTGGTGACCGGATATCCCTTCAACTCAAAACGAAAGACGGCGTAGTCGAGGATGCCCGTTTTACAGGTGAAGGCTGCTCGATTAGTATGTCCTCGGCTTCGATGATGACAGAAGCGGTCAAAGGAAAAACGATTGATCAGGCCTTGGATATGGCGAGTCGCTTCTCCTCTCTGATGAAGGGCGAAGCGGTCGAATTTGATGATTATGAAGAATTGGAAGCTTTGTCAGGGGTCAATAAGTTCCCGGCTCGCATTAAATGTGCGACATTGGCTTGGAACGCGCTGCGCAAAGGGATTGACGAAGATAAATAATTTAAATAGAACAGAGGAGGTTTGAGAAACATGGCCAAGAAAGCACCGGAAATGGAAGAGTATAAGTATGGCTTTCGTGACGAGCACAAGTCCATTTTCCAAACAGGTAAGGGTCTCACTCCGGAAATTGTAAAGGAAATCTCCAAAATTAAGGGTGAACCGGATTGGATGTTGGAGTTCCGTCTGAAAGCATTGAAGCAATTTGAAAAAATGCCAATGCCAAAATGGGGCGGAGACATGGATGAACTGGATTTCGATGATATCCAGTACTATGTAAGACCTTCCGAGAAGCAAGGGAAAACGTGGGAAGAGGTTCCTACAGAAATTAAGGAAACCTTTGATAAACTGGGGATTCCTGAAGCGGAACAAAAGTTTTTGGCTGGTGTATCTGCGCAGTATGAATCCGAGGTTGTCTACCACAGCATGCAAAAGGATCTGGAAGAGCAGGGTGTCATTTTCATGGATACCGATACAGCGTTGCGTGAGCATCCTGAGATTTTGAAAGAGTATTTTGCCACAGTCGTACCTCCTGCGGACAATAAGTTTGCGGCCCTGAACAGTGCGGTATGGTCAGGCGGTAGCTTTATCTACGTGCCTAAAGGTGTGAAATGTGAAGTTCCATTGCAGGCTTACTTCCGTATCAACTCGGAAAACATGGGTCAATTTGAGCGTACGCTCATTATTGCTGACGAAGACAGCTTTGTGCATTATGTAGAAGGCTGTACAGCTCCAATTTACAGCACGAACTCGCTGCATAGTGCTGTGGTTGAAATTATTTGTAAGAAAAACGCACGCGTTCGTTACACAACGATTCAGAACTGGGCACCAAACATTTACAACCTGGTAACTAAACGTGCGGTTGCTGAAGAAAATGCAACGATGGAATGGGTTGATGGCAACATCGGTTCCAAGCTGACAATGAAGTATCCTGCCGTTGTACTGAAAGGTCGTGGAGCGAAAGGGATGGTCTTGTCCATCGCTGTTGCAGGCAAAGGCCAGCATCAGGATGCAGGTGCGAAAATGATCCACTTGGCACCAGATACTACATCCACCATTGTATCCAAATCGATCAGTAAGCACGGTGGTAAAGTAACGTATCGCGGATTAGCTTCCTTTGGTCGTCAGGCTCAAGGTGCAAAATCGAATATTAAGTGTGATACGTTGATTTTGGATAATCAGTCAACTTCAGATACTATTCCTTATAATGAGATCATGAATGACGATATTACACTTGAGCACGAAGCAACGGTGTCCAAAGTATCGGAAGATCAACTCTTCTATCTGATGAGCCGTGGTCTGACCGAAGCTGAGGCAACACAAATGATCGTTATGGGCTTCATTGAGCCGTTCACCAAAGAACTACCGATGGAATATGCGGTAGAAATGAACCGCTTGATCAAGTTCGAAATGGAAGGCAGTATTGGTTAAAACGCGGTAACTCTTGGTGAGACAAGGTACTTGAGGTAATTAAAGCTGTTTAATCCGAGTCATGCCGATTTTGTGCCGACTCGAATTTCCTTTTAATGTAGAAGGCGAACTTTTTAAGTTCGTCTTCTTCTTTTTTTCTAATGCCATGTGAAACCAAAAATTTATTGTTAGGACCGCAATAGTTGCCTAGCACTTATGTATGTTTGCTTAATAGGATGTTGTGAGCGACATAAACATAAGGAGGCAGGCAACGGATGCAGAAGAATAAACCTGTAGTCAAGAAGAAAACAATCTCAGCTAAACAGACACAGAGGCATGTACATGAATTTGAAGGTAGTACCAAACTGGCTGAAGCAGGCGCAGACCGACATAACCACCGCTTTGCAGGTGTTACTGGGCAAGCGATTCGAGTTGGAAGAAGTCATGTCCACGAAATTGATCTTACGAAAACTGATTTTGTGAACCATTTTCATAATCTGAGAAGGATTAGAACAGGACCAGCTATTCCAGTCGGAAATGGAAAACACGTACATTTCGTTACGGGCCAAACTACATTAAATGATGGTCATGTACACCAGTTTAATTTCGCAACATTGATTGAGGAACCTCTTGTTTAATGAACGATGGTTTGACTGAAGCAGAGGCCGTTTGTGTACCGACTCGGATCTCCTGCTAGTATAGGAGGCGAACTTTTTAAGTTCGTCTTCTTCTATTTTTTTTGGTTACTTGTAAATACGTGTTTACGTTTGAAGTGGGTTTACAGATCCTTAATAGGTCGACAAAAAGCCAAAGCCGCCCCAAAAGTTGGGACAGCTCGCTTCTACATATTTATTTATCTGAAGTTTTATGGTCTAAGTCATGATGCAACTCGGTTGCTGGTATTTTGGCATTATAGATCTGTCCTTTGGCAATGGGGTTAGAGATGTATACATAGCTCCCGGTTCCATCCGGCGCACTTCCTGTTGCCCACAGACCTTCACTAGATTCTTCGCCTTCTGACAAGTTCCAAAACTCATATGCTTCAGGCTGAGATTCTTGCTCTGCTTCAGGAGGGAAGGAAGCCGGTACCACAACACCATTTTTTTCTTCTAATTCTTGAATTGCCGCCATCCATTGATATTGATGATAGCGGTCGCGTGCTAGCATTTTCCGTAATGTAGCCCTAACGCTTTCGTCTTGCGTCATATGATATAGTCTGGCTACCTGCAATCGACCTTGGCTCTCTGCATGCAGGTTGGACCGCATATCTGCCAAAAGATTGCCACTAGCCACAATGTAAGAACCATTCCATGGAACTCCATTGGAATTAGTAGGCAATCCACCAAGACCGCTGACCAGCAGGTGCTGCGGGTTAATTCCTCCCATAATGGCAGCTGTAACAGGGTCTTTGGCAGCTTGCTCCTGATCTTCTGGTTTAGCCCCATCAAGTAATTGACTAATTAAAGCACACAGCATCTCCACATGTCCTATTTCTTCTGTTCCAATATCCATTAACATATCTTTATATTTTTCATCACCGCGACAGTTAAACCCTTGAAACAAATATTGCATCATCACGGTCATTTCTCCAAATTGGCCTCCCAAAACTTCTTGTACCTGTCGGGCAAATAGAGGGTCAGGTCGCTCTACTTTCACTTCGAACTGCAACTCTTTTTGATGTCTAAACATAATTAGTCCTCCTATAGGTTAAAAGCAGTTTAGTGAATCCAAGCTATATTAACCTATTCAATGCGCAACAAAACGAAGGATCTGCCTAACCATAAAATCCCCTAATTCTACTAGAATGATAGGAGCCTTCATGAAAATAACTTTTCTGGTTCTTTGACTTGTATAAAAATGATAAAAAAGGGTAGCATATGTTTCACTTCAAAATAAAACTCTAAGGGGGTTTTGGTATTGTATTTTTATAAAGAAGATTTAATTAACTTAATAGTACCTGATAAACCCGACCCAGCTGCTGCAAAAGTGATTCAGGAGGTATTGGGTGGTCGATTTGGAGAAATGCGTACCATGATGCAGTTTTTCTTTCAAAGTAATAATTTTCGTGGTAATGCTGTTCAATATAGGGATTTGATTCGAGGAGTTTTCCTAGAGGAGCTTAGTCATGTTGAACTGGTCCAACATACCATAAATCAACTTCTGACTGGCTCAGGTGAAGACCAAGCCGGCGATGCTGGAGTTGATCATGCTCCTTTGGATGAAGCGATAAAACATGCCAATCCTCATCATTTTATTATGGGAGCTCAAAGTTCCTTACCCGTTGATGCAAGTGGTAATCCTTGGTTAGGTAGTTATGTCTATTCCCACGGTAATCTGATTAGTGATTTGCTTGATAATCTCGTACTCGAATCTACAGGGGTTCTGCAAAAATCTCGAATTTACGAAATGAGCTCGAACAAAACATTCCGGGAAACATTGGCTTTTTTGATTGTACGGGATAATGCTCATCAAAATGCATTTGCCAAAGCATTAGAGACACTTGGAGTGGATTGGGGAAAATTGTTCCCGGTTCCAAACTACGATATTAACAAGTATCCAGAATGCCGGAAGTATGTTGAAATGGGCTTTCACAATGCACAGTTTAATTTTCGATTGGATTCTACCCGTATTGGAGAAATATTCAATGGGCAAACTCCAAGCAGAAACGGTGGGGATTTGAATGTCATTGACCCTCCAGAAGGCTTTCCTCTTCCGTATATGCCTGAATTGCCTAATGAACATAGCCCAGGTCTACAAGATCTTAATTCCTAGGATTAAATATATAAATACAGATAGTAACTAGGCTTATGTCCGTAACACAAAAAGAGGCTGTCCTTTGTAGGGAAAACCTACGGATTAAGGACAGTCTCTTTTCATTCGTGTAACCTATGCTTCGAACAATCATTCCATACAAACAAAGTAACGCCGGGTGGCAGTGGCAGATCAGGATTCCAGATAAATCTCATCAATGGATACATGGCGTTCCCTGGATAAATCTATATATTCATCGTCGTTAATTCTTACTAACGGTCTGAAGTAATCCACAGGATTGTTCAGAATAATGGTTCCTGTCTGGCCTGTAGTCAATAGAACTTGCTTATTAATAAAATTCGGTAGCATATGTCTGATAAACACTTGGGTAGTTTCTGGATTTAGATGTCCAAAACTCATACTGTGCAGCTCGCGTAATACAGTGAGCAACTCCTGCTTCGTCTGATACACACGATTGGAAATCATCGCGCTGTATACGTCGGCAACAGCTGTTATGCTGGCAAAAGGATGAATTTCTTCCTTGAACAGTCCATGGGGGTACCCACTTCCGTCTTCGCGCTCGTGATGCTGCAAGGCGACGATTGCTGAAATCTCATCGCTGGTTGAATTGCGAATAATATCATAGCCATACAGAGAATGCTTTTTCATCTCATGAAATTCTTCAGGTGTCAGTTTACCCGGTTTGTTCAAAATCTCATCCGGTATCATGGACTTGCCTATATCGTGTAAATATCCAGCTTTACCAGCGGCATATGCCTCTTCCTCTGTATATCCTAGCCAAGTGGCAATGTAATATGACAGTATACCTACTTGGAGAGAATGATTATAAGTATAGTGATCTCCCCGTTCCATAATTAACAGCAGAGATACGACATCTTTTTGACGAGCCAGTTCTGAAACGAGAGGACCGAACAGCTCATCAACTCGATATTCATCAAATTTTCCAGTTGAGGAAGCTTCGAGGAACATGCTTTCAAAGCCGCTGATCGTCTGCTCTATGAGGGGAACGGCGCGTTTGAGGGACTCGGGGGAAGCTGGAACATCGGGGGCAAAGCCAGCCGGAATGCTCGCAGAACCAGCATCAATGTCAATATAATCGACACCGTGCATAATGAGCTTGGAAATATCGTCATGCTGAAGCTCGGTGCCCTGTATCATGACAGGCACACCATGCCCATTGTATGTATCGGATTTGAGGCGATCGCCCGGCTTGGCATCGGTAACGTGAACTCTCATGCGCTAACCTCCTTATTGTCGTAAATTTGTCGAAAATACGAAACAAACTTAATATATCAAGAATTATATGGGATGACAACGACTAATTTACTATTATTCCAAGCTGTAAAATAGGTCCCAAGGACCCGTCACCTCTGAGTTACATATAGAAGGTAATGTCAATGATTTTCACTATCTATGTCCACCTCATATGTACCATATTGCTAAATAACATGGTATGCTTAAACATTAGAAGCTCCAAAGTCGATATATAAAATATAGAGGAGGGCGGTTATGGAGATGACGACTCGGCAAACGTTGACCATTTTGCATACCAATGATATCCATAGTCATTTTGGCAGTATGCCTTCGATAGCCGCGATGATCAATGAACGAAGAGCTGCATCAGGGGATGCGCTTCTTGTGCTGGACATAGGAGACCACATGGATCGGATGGCCCCCGAAACGGAAGGAACGCTCGGTGGGGCAAATGTGGATGTGATTAATCTGACAGGATACGATGCAATTACGATCGGTAATAATGAGGGACTGACTTTTACCTCGGATATGATTGAACAGGCATATGCAGGCATTCATTGTCCAGTTGTATGTGGCAATCTGACAGAGCGTGCTACGGGGAGGAATCCTTCGTGGATGAAGGAATCCGTTATTTTGAACAAAGCAGGAATCAAGATCGGTTTACTAGGTGTGACGGCTCCTTTTACAGAGTTTTATCAATTGTTGGGCTGGGATGTGCTCGATCCGTTTGAGGTGCTGGGGAAGCAGATCGCGGCACTCAGAAAGCAGGTGGATGTGGTGGTCGTGATGTCTCACCTGGGTTTACCCTCTGATGAGAAATTAGCGTCCCAGTTTCCTGAGATTGACGTTATCCTTGGTGGTCACACCCACCATGTGCTGGAGGAACCGCTTCAGATCGGGAACACCGTTCTATGTGGGGCCGGGAAGTTCGGAACGTTGCTCGGTGAAGTGACACTAACCCGTAACCATAGTCTTGAACCGTTTCGAGTTACCTCAGGCGGCGTAGTTCCTGTGAATCAGACGCTGCTGGACGAAAAAGTGGCATCGGCCATTGTGTTGCATCGCAGACAAGCAGAACGCGCCATGGAGAGCACGGTGGCAGTAACGGATCGGGAATTGGAGATCGCCTATAATGAGGAGTCCCCTTTCGGGAATTTGCTGGCACAATCGGTATCCCATTTTACAGGCACTAAAATTGCCCTCGTCAATGCAGGTCAACTGCTTGGTCCGTTGCCTCAAGGAGATATTAGCAAAGGAATACTACATTCCTTATGCCCATCGCCGATTAATCCCTGTGTTATGAAGTTGCGGGGAAGAGACATTCGGTTGGCACTGGAGCAGTCCCTGCTGCCTGAATTTACAGACAAGCCCATGACCGGCTTTGGCTTTAGAGGCAAAGTACTTGGCACCATGTGTGTGGAAGGGTTGACCATTCAGTATGATCCGGACCGTGCTCCTTATGAAAAAGTGACGGACATTCGTGTAGCGGGTCAACCCTTGGAAGAAGATGAGGAATACACAGTGGGCACGTTGGATATGTTCACTTTCAAAGCAGGCTATAAGGTGCTTGCGAACGGAACAGATCTCCAATTTATGCTTCCAGAATTTTTACGGGATTTGATTGAAATGGAGTTGAAGCGTCCGGGCGCGATGGAAGAATGTTTTGCAGCTAGGTGGCTTCAGGTATCAAAACAATCGGGAGAGGATTAAGCTGCGACTGGTACCTGTTACATTATTGAGAGCCGGCATGAAGCTGGGCAAAAAAATATACAATGAAAATGGAATGGTGCTGCTCTCGGAAGGTGTTGAGCTTACTTCGCGATTGATTGAACGTCTAGGCCAAGTCGGAATTGGATATGTATACATTGAGGATGCAGTGACAGAAGATATCGTCATACCCGAGATGATCCATGAACAGACCAGGGCGGCGGCGCTACAGGAAATCAAAAAGCAGTTTCAGGGTTTGTCATCCTACTCCGTAGATCATAAGCACAAATATTTTGGCAAGTCTTTTTATAAGGTAATGGAATCCATTCTGGACGATATTGGAGGCCGCCAGGATGCCATCATAATGTTGATGGATATCGGGGCCGCGGATCAGGATTTGTATCATCATTCTTTGAATGTATGCTTGTATTCACTAGTCCTGGGGATATCCAATGGCTACGATAATAACCAGCTCATGGAGCTAGGGATAGGTTCATTACTGCACGATATCGGTAAAATGAAGATTTCACCTCAAGTGCTCTATAAGCCGGGTAAATTGACGGACGAGGAATACGAGCATATGAAAACACATACAGTGATCGGCTATAAGCTACTTAAAGACGAACCCGGGATTCCCTTGCTGTCAGCTCATTGTGCATTACAGCATCATGAGCGTATTGACGGCAGTGGATACCCACATGGTTGGAAAAAGGACCAAATCCACGAATATGCGAAATGGATCGGTCTGGCGGACTCGTATGACGCGATGACGGCAAGTCGAATATACAAGCAGGCTTTGCTGCCTTATGAAGCGATGGAGGTGCTATACGCCGGGGCAGGAACGCTGTATGAGCAGCGGATGCTGGAAGCCTTTCGTGACTGTGTAGCTATTTATCCTCTGGGGCTCTCTGTGGTGCTCAACACAGGGGAAGAGGGAGTCGTAGTGCGTATACACCCCAAAATCCCGCAAAGGCCTGTCATTCGTATTGTAAGAGACCAGGATGGACAGGAACTGAAGGCGCCTTATGATGTGGATTTGTCCGTATCCCTTTCGGTTATGATTACAAACACATTGGGTGCAGCTACCGGTCCTTTCGGAGGAGTTCACGTAGATTAGCAGAGGATGTGGAAGAAAGCATGCAGACACTTTACACATCATGATATGATAATTATACGTCTTTTGAGGTTAATAACAGAAATAAGGTGAAAACATAATGACAGTTCTACAAGATAACACGCTACCCCAAATATCGCCAACGTATGATCCGTGGGACCCGATTGTCTCACTGCGTACGCATGGTCGTCATTTGCTTACAAGTGTGGAAATGACCGTAACACATTTATGTAATATGCGCTGTGAGCATTGCGCTGTCGGTGACATGCTGGTTATGAAGGAGGCCCCTTTCCTTCCTTTAGATCTGATGCTGAAGCGCCTGGATGAAGTTGAGCATCTGGAGACAATAAGTATTACAGGCGGAGAACCTGCTTTGCTTGATAAAACAGTGGACGATGTGATCGCTCCACTGTTGAAGTATGCTAAAGAGCGCGGTATTCGTTCGCAAATCAACTCCAATCTGACATTGGATATCCGAAGATATGAGAAGATGCTTCCGTATCTGGATGTCATGCATATATCGTTTAATTATTTAAATGCTGACGATTTTTATGAAGTGGGATTTGCAAATACCGGACGTCCGACTCCACGCGCGGGTGCTGTGCGCCTGTATGAAAAAATGATAGAGAATGCACGCAAATTGAGCGAAATGGGAATGTTCATTTCAGCTGAGTCCATGATTAATTATCGGACACACACGAAGCTAGGAGGCATTCATCAGTTGATCAACGAAATGGGATGCCGCCGGCATGAGGTTCACCCGATGTACGCGTCGAATTTTGCTTCTGCCTTGCCTGTACTGTCCCTTGACGATATGCGAAACTCGATTGATAAACTGCTGGATGTACGAAATCAGGACATGTGGATGTTATTTGGTACCCTACCGTTCTTTGCTTGTTCAGAGCGTGAGGAAGACCGTAAATTGCTTCGCCGTTTGCGACAAGAACCGAATATTACGGTACGTAATGATCCAGACGGAAGAAACCGTGTAAATGTGAATATGTTCACGGGTAGCGTATATGTGACGGATTTTGCAGACATTCCAGCTTTCGGAAACATTCAGGAAAACAGTCTAGATAATATTTTCGGTGAATGGCTGAATGAGCATCCGCTGAATCAGACCGTGAACTGTCATTGTGATGCGGCTGCGTGTTGCGGACCGAATCTACTCGTAGCAGATATGTATTACAAGGGTGTAGACTTTAAATCAAGAAAAGCTTTGCAATTATAAGCATTTTTACATGATTCTAATTACAGTTTCCGATCATAAATACTGAATTGAATAACTTACAAGTCGAATGGTGCAAAATGCTAACTAAAGAAATGGGGAGTTCGTATTGGATGGTCATACCGAGTTTCATTGGGGATTGCTAGGGGTGAATCTCTTCTTGGTACTGCTGCTTGTCTTTCTAAACGGTGTTTTTGTGGCCGCAGAGTTTTCGCTGGTCAAAATGCGCCAATCCCGATTGACGCAGCTCCAAAGTGAGGGTCATCGCCTGGCAGGCTATGCGCTGAAGGTGAACCAAAAGTTGGATGCTTATCTGTCTGCCACCCAATTGGGCATTACGCTGGCTTCATTGGGGCTAGGCTGGATTGGTGAGCCAGCAATATCCGGCTACCTGATAGAGCCACTCATGCACAAACTCGGTGTAACTGACGGTACACTGATTACAACGGTATCCGTTGTCGTCGGATTTTGCGTCATTACTTTTTTGCATATTGTATTGGGCGAACTGGCTCCCAAGTCTTTGGCGATTCAAAAGACTGAAGGTGTGGCGTTGTTTTTATCGGCGCCCTTGCTGCTTTTTTATAAGGTTTTTCTACCTGTAATCTGGGTGTTAAATGCTGCCGCAAACATGTTGTTACGGGCATTCGGCATTCAGCCGGCGAGTGAAGCCGAAGCGGCACATTCTGAGGAAGAGATCCGTATATTGATGAATCAGAGCGCCAAGAGCGGTGTAATCGATAAGGATGAAATCAAGCTGATGGATAATATCTTTGATTTTTCCGACTTGCTTGCTCGTGAAATCATGTTGCCGCGTACAGATATGGATTGCTTGTACACGAATTTGTCGTTTAAGGAAAATTTGAAGATTATCAGTGAGACCAAGCATTCCCGATACCCGGTAGCGGTTGAAGATAAAGATCAGATTATCGGTTTTGTCCATATTACGGATCTTCTGTTAGCTGAGCAGGGTGAGCAACTGGATCTGGCCTCGGTGGTGCGTCCTATTCTGAATGTGCCTGAGTCCATGGAAGTAAGTCATGTGCTACGCCTTATGCAGAAAAAGCATTCCCAAATGACTCTCGTGGTGGATGAATACGGTGGAACCGCCGGTCTGCTGACAGCGGAGGAAATTCTGGAGGAAATCGTCGGGGATCTCTATGATGAGTTTGAGGATGAACGTTCAAGCGTGGAAATGAAGGAAGACTTTATCTCTGTGGACGGTCGTATGCTCATTGAGGATGTGAATGATTTAACTGGAGTGAACATTGAAGACGACGAAGTGGATTCCATCGGAGGCTGGCTGTTCAAGGAATTGGAAGGCAGTCCGGTGAAAGGGAAGAAAATAGAGTTTTATAATCTGACCTTTGAAGTGGAGGAAGCAACAAGGCTTCGCATTATGAGAGTGAAAATCCACCGTAAAACTGAGCCTGTCATTGAAGATGAGCTTTCTAACGATGAGGAATCCTAATCCACAGAGATAGCCATGACTAGTTCAGATATGTAGTTATATAGAGTGCTGAAAGAAAGAGCCTTTAAATCCACGTTACCGTGGTTTTAAAGGCTCTTTTTGAGTTAGTTACTACTGCAATTCAATCGAAATATAGATAGCGGGGAGGATGCCATAATCAGTTTGAGCAGCAGTTCTATAGTTTATTTCTTTGAACAAAAATTTGTATCCGTTATTTTTTTGTTCGAGACTTGGGCGATGCGGCATATGTTGAATAGTAAAGCAGATGGATCAATTAAAGGAGGTCCCGGCCCGTGAAATTTCCACAGCAAGGTCAGTATGCCCCGTTTGTCGGCCCGTTCGATCCGTGTCCGCCCGTTCTGTGCAAGACTTATGTGCTCCCGCCAAACTTGTTTATACAATTTCAGCCCCCTGGTCTGCCACAATTCAGTCCAGAGGAAGCACTGACGAAAGGAACGCTATGGCCATTGCTTTACAGTCCTTATGAGCCTAGGAGAAACCAGGGGGGAGGCGAATAAAATGGAGAATCCAAATCAGGGTCAGTCCCCAAATCAATTCCAACAGCCAAATCAGCCTGAGGGTGGACATCAACAGCCGAATCAGTCTCAAAGCCCTTATTCAAATTCATATCAATACCAGAACCAATATCAATATCAGAACCAGTATCAAAATCAAGCCCAGGACTATAGTCAACCCAGAGAACCGATCCAAGGTTATACGCCCCAAGCCTATGCGCCTCAAACTAAGCCGGTTGATGCCCAGTTTTATGCGCTATTGGAGAAGCTCCAAGCGGTGGATTTTGTGCTGGTGGAACTGAATTTGTATCTGGATACACACCCGGATGATTTGCAGGCCATCGAACAGTTCAACAAGCTGACACAGGAAAGAACGGCGATTGCTAACGAGTATCAACTCCTATATGGACCCTTACAGAATTTTGGTCGTGCCTATTCCAAGTATCCTTGGGAGTGGAGCCAATCACCTTGGCCGTGGCAGGTATAGGTAGGGAATCGACAACCTTTTGTATAAAGGAGGAACATAAATGTGGGTATATGAGAAAAAACTGCAATATCCCGTACGTGTCAGCAAATGTGATCCTCATATGGCTAAACTGCTGATGGAGCAGTATGGCGGAGCGGATGGCGAGCTGGCAGCGGCATTGCGCTATCTGAATCAGCGGTATACGATTCCCGATAAAGTGATCGGTGTACTCAATGACATCGGCACGGAGGAATTTGCGCACCTCGAGATGATTGCGACTATGATTTACAAGCTCACCAAGGATGCGAGTGTGGAGCAAATGGAGGCAGCCGGTCTAGGCGAATATTATGCGGCACACGACCATGCGTTATTTTACCAAAACGCTTCCGGAGTGCCTTTTACAGCGGCCTATATCCAAGCTAAAGGTGACCCGATTGCTGATCTGTATGAGGATATTGCGGCAGAGGAAAAGGCGCGAGCTACATATCAGTGGCTGATTGATTTGACAGACGATGTGGATTTGCAGGATAGTTTGAAGTTTCTGCGTGAACGTGAGGTGATTCATTCGTTGCGTTTCCGTGAGTCAGTAGAAATTTTGAAGGGAGAAAGAGACCGGAAAAAGGTGTTCTGAAGGAGTCTTGTATGACGAATAGGAAAGGCCATCTGCAAGCATCACGTGCAGGTGGCCTTTTCTATCTATAAAACTAGTAACTTGTAAACAAAGCAGATTGTAGCTAATAAAGTCGATTTTCTACAAAAGAAATCGACTTTTTTAATGGCGCTCAACAGAATATTATTTTTGGTCTAGCTGTGCAAAATACTGCTCGTTATATAAAACACTTGGATGAGTAGGATGGTGCAACTGGGCTATGCGATGATGCGATTTTGCTTTTTCGATGTCACCGATTCGGTCATAACAGAGACATAATTGCAAGTGTGGAAACCAGGTATAGTACGACGAATTGGTTAAGGCCATCACATTTTGCGGGGGCTCAATCAGCGTCGCCTGACGAAACCAATAAATGGCTTGAGCATACTGCTCATCTTCAATGAACAAATTGCCGAAAGCACAGCAGAATTGGGCGCGTGGTACATCGAGGGTAAGTGTGCGGAGCAGTGCCATCCGTTGCTCCTGTTTTTGTGCTTGACGACCGTAGCAATCCGCAAGCTTAAAGCAAGCAGCAATCCGATCTTCTATCCATCCTTGATTTAGCCCTAGATAATGTTCGTACTGCTGAATGGCTTCTAGTGTGCGTCCGTTATCATATAATTCATTGGCGAAGTAGTAGTGATCTCGTTCAGAAAATACGGTGCCCTGCTCCCGATGCTTGAGATATATGTGCAAATTACGAGCAGTATAAGCTCGTGTTTTGTTATGAGTCACCGCCATATTACTATGAAAGATGCTGCCTGTTACATTCAGGAACTCGTGAACAAATCCGGTCCATCTGAATCTGCGATCACGCCGTACAATTCGGTTTCTTTTGAGCTTATACAACGGCTGTCCTTGTTCATCTACGGATAGCACATAATCCATTGTAATGCTGTCATAAGAGAGGGTGGCTTGTTTTTTCCAGTTGAGAAAGGATAGTCGATCTTTTTCTTCCAGTATGTCATCGGCATCCAGCCAAAATTGATATTCTTGCGTGGCCTGATCAAACGCATAATTACGGGCAGCGGAGAAATCATCGCACCACTCAAAGTTGTATATCCGAGCGTTGAATGATGCAGCGACCTCTTGGGTTCTATCGGTAGATCCAGTATCAACGATAATGATTTCATCCACCAGGTCATGGACTGATTTCAGACAGGTATGAAGGGCTTCTTCTTCGTTTTTGACAATCATACATAAGCTGACAGTCACCATGCTCTTAGTCCCTCCCAAAAAACTTGGTATAATTTCCATTTTATTAGGATAGCTTGCTCATTATGTAGTAATTCGGCTTGAACATGTAAAGGGGATATGATGATCATAAATTCAGTTCTGCTCTAATAAATTAGAAAATCAAAGCTGGATGTTTGGGGGAAGGGTATGGATTGAAGATGTGGGTGACGTTCCGGTTTAGGATGTGCGACAGGATGGGTTTTATCGTTGAGTGGGGAAATTGTATTTTGTATTGATGTCGTTTTCATTGATATTTCCAGGTGTAAGTCCATTCATACCACGCTCACTCCCATATCACTTGGTCGCAATTATGGTATGCGTTAGGACATGGAGGGGGAATGGTTATGAGGCTTCCGCCTGATGGAGGCGTTGACACATGCGTATACTAATCGGCAGCCCGGTGCACCAGAAGCCGGAAATTTTGTCTTTGTTCCTTCAAGCATTGGAGCGTCTGGAGGCACCTGACGTGCTACCGGATTATTTGTTTGTCGATGATAATGACAATCCGATTTCAAGCCAGTGGCTAGTTGACTTTTCCAATCGACTTCCGGGACGGGTTTTACCCTTGTTAACAGGCTCGCAGCAAGTGGAAACCCGAAGTGATGAGCACACTCATTATTGGCCGCCTGCTCTTGTCTGGAAAGTGGCTGGATTTAAAAATCGTCTTATTGATTATGCACTTCAGCACAATTATGACGCGTTGTTTCTGGTCGATTCAGACCTGGTTCTCCATTCCCGTACCTTGTGCAGGCTGGTGGAGACGGAGAAGGATATTGTATCAGAGATTTTCTGGACACGCTGGCAACCGGAAGGACCACTATTGCCTCAAGTGTGGGTTAGTGATGAATATAACTTGTTCCATCGTGAAGATGGCGAAGTGTTGTCGGCAGAGGAGCGAGCGCAACGTGAGTTGCATTTTATACACCAGTTGCATGTTCCAGGTTTGTATGAGGTGGGTGGTCTAGGCGCGTGTACCTTAATCCGCAGACGGGCGCTGGAAGCAGGGATTCATTTTGGTAAAATCAAAAACGTTTCTTATTGGGGAGAAGATCGACATTTTTGTATTCGAGCGGCTGCATTTGGATTTCCACTTTTTGTAGACACACACTATCCGGCAATGCATCTATATCGGGAAGCCGATCGAATGAAGGCAGAACAGCTATTATTCACCCTAAAGTACTTTACATCGAACCGCCCAGAGCATGTAACACATGCGGAACACTCCGATATTTCTCCAAGCTCTCCAGCCTTCAATCGTCCAGCATCGTCAAGAACCCCTAAATTCAATGAACCTCCAGTTATACCCGATGATCTCCGCGAAACTGCTGTCTTTGCCAAGTACACGGCAGATTCGTTTGTTGTACCCCCGGCGTTCACTGGTCCACGACAAAGTGAGCTTTATACACCGCCTGTCTCTAATCCTAAATTGACGCTGACCATGACGGTATGCAATGAGGCAGATCGCAAGCTTACAGACGTGCTGCTGAGTCACCGGGAATACATTGATGAAGCAGTCATTATTGATGATGGTAGTCATGACGATAGCGGAGCGTTGTGCCGGGAAATCTTACAAGGAATCCCTCTGCGTCTGATCCGCAATGAAACACCCTCTTTTATCAATGAAGTCGAACTTCGAAAGCAGCAGTGGAGAGAGACATTGGCTTCTTCTCCCGAATGGATATTAAGCATGGATGCTGACGAAATGTTCGAATCCCGCTTTGCCCAAGGGGTACATTCTTTGTTAGCGGGAACGAAAGCGGATACGATTTGTTTCAGGTTGTTTGATATGTGGTCTTCGACGCATTACCGTGATGATGACTATTGGCAGGCTCATCGGTATTACCGTCCTTTTTTAATTCGCTATAAAGAGGGGTTCCCTTATAAATGGAAGGAGCAGTCCTTGCACTGTGGGAGATTACCCGAAAATGTACTTGACCTTCCCACTGAGATCAGCAACTACCGTATTCAGCATTGGGGATGGTATACACCTGCTATTCGCATGGCTAAATTTGAGCGGTACCAGCTGCTTGACCCAAGTGCTCGTTATGGATGGAAAGAGCAATATGAATCCATTTTGGACCCGAATCCACGACTCACGCTCTGGGTGGATCAGGACAACAAAAATACAGAAAAAGAACCTACATCAGAATATGAACCTGACCATCAGGTGAACGCCTTGGATGTCGCCAAGGTGGCCAGTGTACAGGTCATGAACAAACCCGAACTACAAATAAAAAGTGAAGCCAAGGACACCTTTTATGCTACGGAGAAGGGGAAAGGAGCAGAGCAGAGTGTAAAATGCAAACTGTGTGGCTCATCTGACACGGTAGTATTTCATGATTATCAACGCTTTACCTTGATGGGATGCGGCTCCTGTGGATTGGTTTTTCGTAAGGATGTAGATCATATTCAGTCTGAGGAAATGATAGCAGAGATTTATAATGCCGATTGGGTTGCTATGCGGGATAGTGCGGCGACGTCCACCTATGGGGATCATGCTCTTTTTGGACTTATGTTGCTCGATATGTTCAGTCCCAGAAAAGGAAAATTGCTTGAGATTGGCTCAGGCACCGGAGAATTTATCCATGCTGCCCTTCAAGCTGGCTGGAATGCAGTGGGCATTGAGCCGTCCAGTGACTCGCGTGCCTATGCCAAATGCAAATATGAGGTGGAATTATTACCGGGTTATTGGAACGGTGAAACAGAGCTAGATGCTCAAATTCAACAATCTCTAGAAATTAACCAAGATTATAAAGATCAGGAAGCGATTGAGACTGAAAGTTTAGAGGAAGAAGCGGACTTACCTCTGGAGCACCAATACGAAGCCATCGCATGCTGGCATGTACTGGAGCATATCGCGGACCCGATCACATTTTTGACGGATTTGCGTGATCAGCTTCAACCTGATGGAACGTTATATATTACGGTCCCCAATAAAAACTCGTTTACCAACGAGGCCTATGGCGTTCACTCGCCTTTATTTACGGAGGAAGATCATTTGTACCATTATTCGGATCATACACTGACGCTCTTGCTGGAAAAGTCCGGCTTGCGCCCGGTGGCTTTGTTCACCCGCCAGCTTCCTGCTGGTTTGGATGCCTTGCTGCAAGCACATCCTTTGTACGGTGAGCTTGCCTTTACAGAGCAAATGGGATTGTTGGCTAAGCTTCAAGGTGAGAAACGGGGTCATGAATTATGCTGTGTAGCAAGAGTAATCTAAACATCTCCAAAGGAGGCTACATTCATGAATATGGCTGACCCGTATCTGTCTCGCTTTTTTGTATATTCTGATCCCAATTCGTCCAATATGATTTACAGACTCCCTCAAAGCTGGTGGAGTCGTCCCTATGAGTATGAGTGGTGTCTCCAATTTATGTCCGGGCAAGATACAGTATTGGACGCGGCTTGTGGAATACCGCACCCGTTCAAATTCGAGCTTGCCCGCCGTTGCGCTCAGGTTTATGCCTGCGATTTGGATATACGCATCGTTTCTGTAGATGCCATCTTGGCTGAGGTGCGGCGGGATATTGGGGAGGAGGCTGCTGAGCGCATTCAGGAGATTTTACCGGTTCGGCTCCACTCCGCACATGCCAATTTAACTGCTCTGCCCTATGAGGATGCCAGTTTTGACAAAATTGTATGTATATCAGTGTTGGAGCACTTAACCCCCGATGAATCTTTGGCAGCCTTGCGTGAATTTCACCGAACGTTAAGGGATGACGGAATGCTTTTACTGACATTTGATTATCCTACAGTGGACCTTTCAGCGATGGAACAGTGGATAGAAGAGGCGGGGTTTTCGTATTGGAGTGGGGTGGATCTTAAGCTTCCACGGGGGGCTTTACACACAGATATGTGGGGCGGTTTACATTGTTTTAGGACTGTTCTAAAAAAATATAAGAGTTAACGGTATGCGCAATGAGGTTTACACAGACCTCTCTTATTGCTTATCATGAGAGGGGTTGGAGTGTAAACTTACATAGGAAAGGAATGACTGATAACTACATGAACAATGCACCTGTGTTGAAGAAACCTGAGGCTATGGTATTTGATATGGACGGTACGCTTTTTCAGACAGAGACGCTATTGCTTCCTGCGTACCACAAGCTGTTTGATACGCTGCGCGCCGAAGGGCTTTATGAAGGAGAGACTCCTCCCGAGGAGCTTATTTTGAATAGTTTGGGTATGCTGCTGGATGAAATCTGGAGAAGAGTGATGCCAGAAGCCAGTGAAGCGGCTCACAGAAGAGCGGACGAGTTGTTGCTTCAGCTGGAGCTGGAGGGATTGAAGAATGGAAGTCATGCTCTGTATCCACATGTAAAAGAAACACTTCAGGCACTTCATGAGCAAGGTGTCCGATTATTCGTAGCCAGTAACGGGCTGGAGGATTATGTAAAGGGGATCGCTGCAGCGTATGAAATGGTTCCTATTTTTGAAGGACTGTACAGCGCTGGGGAATACAGTACGCTTTCCAAAGTGAATTTGCTAGAAATTCTGTTGAGCAAGCACGATATTTCGAATGTATGGATGGTAGGAGATCGTTCCTCAGATGTGGAAGCTGGCAAAAAGAACGGACAGACGGTGATCGGCTGTGCTTATGCTGGATTTGGTGTGAATGATGAGTTGGAAGGGTCCGATGCGATTATTACAGACTTTACGCAGTTGCTTACGCTTTATAAAAACGCCGAGTAACGGTGAAAACGCAGATAAGAGTTATAAATCGCTGTGGCGTACCATATAAATAATACATGCAAACGATGTTAAGCAGATAACAAAACAAAGGAAGGCAGCCACTTAGGCGGAGCCTTCCTTTGCTTTACTTTCTGTCTTATCTTCTGTTTGTTCTTCTGCTTTTTGTTCTGCCTGCGGCTTCGGATTAATCTGAGTGTGGTAGACCCATAGGGCATATTCCATAGGTTTGGTGATGGCACGACGATAGGTTTCTTTTTCGCCAATGCGTGAAAATACCTCGCGAGCCGGCTTCGGGTTGACCTCAAGCACGTAGATATGACCGTCCTTATTAATTGCCAAATCGAGCGCAAGCTCACATAATGCCCCATAGCTTTCTTCCAGATATGCAGCAATGTCCAGTCCGAGCTTTTCCCCTTGCTTGATGATTTTCTCTCTGTGGCCTTCATCACGAATCCATTGCGTCAGCAATTGCTTCATCGGTACTGCCTTGCCTCCGCCATGCAGGTTGGAAGTGACACTCCGATGTGCCCCGATGCGCCCGGCACATCCCGTTAGCTCCCATACTCCCTGGCTATTTTTCTGTACCAGCATACGGTAATCATGGACCCTGCCATTCGGCAACTGCACAGGAATGCCTTCCTGAACAATGTAGTTATCCATGTTCCAGCTACTCAGACGCGGCTCCAGACGATCCAGACGTACCCGTTGCTGGGGAATAATATGGCGCTTGCGATTGCGTCCCTCAATCAGATACAGGCCACTCTGCTTGTTAACAGGCTCAATGCGTAAAATGCCGCGGCCTCCTGTGCCGTTAATTGGCTTGAGGTATACTAGTGAATTCTGTTTGAGCATTCGCTTTACACTATGAAATCCATCGAACGGCTCTGTTGCAGGCAGATGGGGGCGAAAGGCAGCCTTTCTCGCAAGCTGCTGATGAATGGCCCATTTATTGCTCAGCGGTCGGTTTAAATAAACAAGGTCTGTATACTGCAATCGGAATTTCTTTAATTGACGATACCGCTCACTGCGCTGCACTCGGCAGCGGTCGAAAATCATATCCGGAAATTCTCGCCATTTTCGAGTCCATTTACCGCTATGTGGATCATAAATTTGTGCAAGGAGCAGTCTGCGATCCTTATGGACATCCGCAGGAGTGAATACATACATATCCAGCCCCAGCCTTTTGCCTTCTGCGATCATGCGTTCATATATGTCACGTTCCTCCAGTTGCTTCTTACTGTTCAAATACAAAGTCATGATGCCTAGGACAGGTTTTGGCACAGCATTCCACCTTCCTCTGCCGTCTGCTCATCTTCGGACAACTCCCCACAAAATATCAGCGTGGGCTTTCCCGTCGGTCCAGTCGTCATTTCATGCGCAATAAGTCCAGCGCCGAAACAGGTTTTGAGACTGGCCATATTGTCGGTGGCTACGCTGCACGTCAGACGGCGCAGCTGTTGGAGCTGGGCGGACAGCAGTCTAGCGCCCAGTCTGCGGCCCCGGTAAAGCGGACGAACAATCACGATGCAAGCATCCTTCCCATAATTCAGAGCGAGGGAAAATCCCGCAATCCGTAGCCCCTTCTCCGTGCGCACATATGCGCACAGGAGGGAGGAGCCAGGGGTGTTCAATTGCTCCGGCGTTAAAACAGCCAACTGCCGCAGAGCATTGCGAGTAATGCGCATGCCGCCCGAACTGCGAGCCAGAAACAGCAACTGTCGTCGTCTTAGTACCCAACTCCGGGCAGGCAAATGTTGAACATCGCTAATTTGCGGCATGATTCCACTTCCTTGAGATTATTTCATTCGTTCGGCCAAAAAGGAGCTGTATTGAAATATACGTCTAAGTGATTTTTGACGGATTTCGGGCTCGTCGAATTTCATCGGTTTGGCATTGGCTTCAAAAAACCAGAGGGTCCCGAGTGTGTCTACGCCCAAATCCATAGACATTTCACCGTGAGAAAGACCGGATGCGCGTTCAATTTGACGTGCAATCTGAATGGCCGTACTTTTAACCTTATCCAGCAAATCTGTGCTGTCCTCAGGTCCAAAGATTGAGGATAGCAGCTTGAACGGATCCTCCACACTTCCCCCACGCGGAACATGTGTTGTAATACTTCCCTTACCCGCTAGTCTGGCGCCTACTCCGGTAATGCTCCATGCGCCACGGGCATTTTTTTGCACCAGAAGCCGCAAATCGAAGGGCTTTTTCTGATAGGTTGCCAGATCGATACCCTGCTGAATGATATAAGGCGAGTTGCCTGTTTCTCGGCGAATACGTCCCCATAACCGAGACAAGGATACAGATCGGTAGGTTATGCTTTTTTTGTCATGTTGAATGGTCAACCTGTATGCCATCAGATGCTCAGGGTTGAATCTGAGAATCATAATTCCCTTTCCGGCCTTACCGTTTTCCGGTTTGAGATACAGGTATGGATATGCAGACAGCATTTTTCCTAAGGAAGACAGGTTGCTCAACCGTTTGGTAATTGGAACAAGCTGACGAGTGGATTCCGAGGTACGGAGCCATTTGAACAGTTCCCATTTGTTAAAAAAGCCCGGATTGTACAGCTCAACGCCTGAGGCATGTGAAATTTCATCCAGCTTTGCGCGCACAGAAGTTTTAAGTTCATAATTACGGTTGGGGATACGATTATAAATGACCTGTGGAGATGGGAAATCTTGTTCCTCCCATATCTGTGAGTTTTTGTTGTAGATGTAGCCCTTCACTGTTTCATCTGCCAGCTTCAAGTCCCTGACAGTAACAATGTACACCTGATACCCCATGCGCGTTCCCGTTTCTAGAATATCCCTGAAGTTTCGCTGATTTCCCTTGAAAAATTGTTCATCGTCGTGCACTGTCAATACAGCAACAACTGGTTTTTGCTCCGCCCGGGTATTCATAGTTCCTCTTTTCTGCGGAATTTACTGAGGTAAAGACAGTGGTCCAAAATATGCTCCACGGATGCTTTACCCTCCGCACGCAACGATGGATGCTGAAAAATGGATCGACCTGGCTTAGAATTGGCTTCAAACATCCATACCTTTTCATCCTGATCAATGCCCAGGTCGAACCCGATTTCACCCAGTAGATGCTGGTGGTGATATTCAATGGCTTCTGCTAGCGTAACTGCTACATTCTTGGCACGTTGAAGCACTTCACCCGCTCGGTCTCCGAATACCCGACCGAGCGCTTGCTCGGGTGTCATCAGGGAACCGCCGTTTTTGATATGAGTCGTGACACTGCCACGTCCGGCTTTTTTGGCTCCAATGCCAACGACGACCCATTGGTTATTGCCGTCTTTGTGCATATGAAACCGGAAATCAATCGGGCAATTATCAATCTCGATTAGTTGAATGCCCTGCTGAATGACGTAGCCTTTTAGCGTCTGTCCCTTATTGGAGTGAAGCATCCGCAGCATGGAGTTAAAAGTGGTAAACCGCAGCAGTACATTGCTATTTTTCTTCCGATACCTCACATAGTATCCTTGTTTGGGGACATAGGACAGACGATAGATTCCTTTGCCCAGACTGCCGCTACTAGGCTTATAATAAGCAAATTGATGCCGCTCTAGCATACCTCGGATACGTTCAGAGCTGGGATTCATATAGGATTCAGGGACATAACGGTTAACCTCTGGATTATTTTCCAGCAGATGATAGATATCGGATTTATTGAAAAAGCTCCAGTTAAAGAAAGGAATTCGTTTGCGGGAAAAGCGTTCGCGTAGTTGATTAATCGCTGGGGAAAAATCTGAGCGGCGGCTCGGCAAACGATTATAAATTACGTCCGGCAGAGGTACGAGTTTACGTGTAAACTCCCCGCTGGATGACAGGAAATAGCCGTTAATCGTATCATTTTGCCAGTTGATATCCCGTGGGGTGAAGGCAAAAATATAAGATTTTTTGCTGCCTTCCTTCAAAAGTTGTTTAATAAAGCCTGTGCGTGATCCGAAAGGGCGGGTGGTGGAGTTAGTAGCATCAGACAATACTCCAATCAACGGTCCAAGCTGAACATCTCCGTCCAGATTCCGCAAATAAATAGACCCGCTTTTGGGAACACGGATTGCGTTGCGCAAGCCGGAGGTCAAGTATAGATGACGTCCCGCCTTCTGAATGGGTTTTACTGTTGCGGGAATCTGATCCTTGCCAAGTCGCAGACGAATGGACTTGGCTCCAGATAACTTAAGGCTTTTCAACAAGGCAGTGGATATATACGCCACCTTGTCGGGCTGCTGTGAGAAATGCACATTGCAATGCGTTAAACTCATCTGTTTATCCTCCTATACCGTATGTTCAAGGGAGGCGCCCGCGCCCTTTGGCCCTGTCGCTTTGGAATGGGTCATTAAATATCGAGCATATTCGAGCGGGCGGTTGACCGACCGAAAAGCGCACTCTGGCTGACGAGTCTGAAAAAAAGAGGCCCGGCCAGGGCGGGAATTAACCTCCAACAGCCAGATATTCCCGCTCCGGTCAATACCATAATCAATTCCCAACTCGCCAAGGCGGCCATAGCGTTCCTCCAACGCCCCGGCAATGGTCAAGGACAGCTCTATCATCTGTCCGATGATGAGACGTGTGCTGTCCACACCAAATTGTTCACGAAGGTAAGGCTCTGCCGGATGGGCTTCGCCCCCACCGTGCAGATTGGAAGTCAGAGTTCCTTTTCTGCCTTCCCTCACGGCAAAGCCCGTCAGGCGCCAACAGCCGTTGCCGTCCTTTTGCATGAGTGCGCGAACATCAAAGGGATGATTGCTTTGGCTTGTTAATTTCAAATAAGGCTGCACGATATAGGCGCGTTTGTGTGCAATACCGTCAATCCATGACAATCCTGCATCCAATTCAGTAAACAAGCGACGGAACGGGCGGTTTTGGGAGTTCCTGCCTTGTACGTACAGTCCCTGACCTCCTTCCGCCAGCCGGAGATACAGCGTGCCCTTGCCATGTGTTCCGGACTGTGGTTTCATAAATAGCTCCGAATGGCGTTGCAGCCACTCCACAAGCTGGGTCGTATCCCGGTATGGGGCCGTAGGCGGTACAAAGGGCCGTACTTTATCTACCGTATGCAGAGCGCGATACACCTGCCATTTGCCAGGCAAGTTACGCGACCAGTAGATAAGCTTGCGCGACTTTTGCTCCGCTATGTCTCCCAGTGTGCGCTTGACATCCTGGCTCTCATGGATATGGAGACAGCGGTTATAAACAATATCCGGCAAGGGAAAGCGGCCAAATGTCCATACTCCAGCACGATAAACATAACCCCGTATGGAATGATCTTCAGGTGAAACTCCTTCGGCGGTAAACGCCATTACGCTAATACCAGAGCGCTTGCCCAACAAGCTTAGCCTGCGGCAGAAATCGGCTTCGGTAATAGGGGGAGTAGCGTCATGCTTTCGGCTAACAAGCACGCCCAGCATGCCTGGCATAACAAGAGACACCGACAACAGCTCCTTTGGCAGCCGGACTCTGGAAGAGATGGATTCATTTGAATCCGGCTGAATAACAGCAGTATTCAATCATTTTTTTTACGGACGGGCGGGTTTTCTGATCGTTTAACGGCGTATTGTCATTTTTTGATGGTTTGGAATTGACCTCCAGCAACCAGATACGCCCCGTGCTGTCAATCGCCAAATCAATACCAAATTCCGCGAAATGGGCGGGAATTGCCTTTTCTACTCCGCTTGCGATATCCAGTGCTGCTGTTTTGAGAGAGGTAAGACCATTCGATTTAACAGTTGCGGGCAGCGTGGTTTTGGCCAGTGCTTCCTTGACTGTACTGAGCGTACCGCCTCTTGCCAGATTGGATACAAAGTGGCTGCCTCCGGCGATCCGAGCGACAATGGATGTTACGGTCCAGGTTCCAGACGCATTTTTTTGTACAAGCGCGCGAAAATCGACCGGACGTTTACCGTGATCAATCAAGGTAAGGCCCTGTTGCAGCTGAAAGCGTGTCGATTTCATTTTTCCCGCTAAGCTTTTGTACAGTTTATCGACGTTGGCGTACGTTTGCTTTCGGGGTGTGCCCGCTGTTGTGGATAGCACCGAAAAGGTACCATCGGTTTGCTTGTTAATGCGCATAATGCCTTTACCAAGGCTTCCGCGCACGGGTTTGAGAAAAACAGAGGGATACTGGGTGCACATTTTTTTGAAAACGGCAAAGGTTTGCAGCAAGTGGGACTCGGGTAAATACTTGCGTAGGGAAGAATTCGATTTGAGTGCATCAAACACTTCATTCTTATCCAAAAACTTTTCATTAAAAAAGGCCGTGCCGTACTGCGATTTTACTTCTTTCATGAAATGCTGTACGCTAGTTCTGTTCTCGAGTTTACGGGAGGTAAGCCGGTTATTGACGACATCGCCGGCAGGCATGACCGTCTTTTTCCAGCCTCCGTCATACACCCATCCCTGAACTCGCCCGGGCTGACTTCCGATATGCTCCGGGGTGAAGAAATACACATATGCTCCTTGTCTGCGGCATTCCCCGACTAGTTCACGGCAGAACAGGGTGATCGACCCGAAAGGCTTGTCGGGTTGTTCGGGATAGTCCCGACTAACCAGCACGCTAATAAGTGGGCCCACTCGAAGTGTCCGGCGGCCTCGGCTGTAGGTTACTCGCAGATTACAACTGTCATGACTGGCATGAAGCCCCATTTTTCGGGCCAGTACGCTTCCCACGCGTAGACCGCTGTATCGGGGTACCGATATGACGGTAACCTCTTGGCGGAACGAACCGAAGGCGAGCTGAACGGGGTGGCCTGCGGATATTTTCCATTTGCGAAGCAGGGACTCGCCGACCATGAGTACGTCATCCTGCAAGATGCCCGATCCGATGATTTGAATCGTTGTTTTTTTGATGGACATCGTGGATCTCCTTCCGGGCAGCAACTTGATGTCTTGAAAGTAACGGGAAACGTGAATGGGCTGTAATAGCACTGATTCATCATATGAGGACATATATACCTTGGTGATTGACGGACAATGTGAAATGTTGACACAAAACTTGTAATGGAGGAATGAACAATCATGAATATCTATGACAAAGCCCATGATTTAGCAAAAGCATTGAAAGAAAGCAAAGAGGTAGAGGAAATTACGTCAGCGATGAAGCTGATTGAAACGGATCCAGAAGCCAAGAAAATGCTCGACGATTTCCGTGAACGCCAAATGGAAGTGCAACAGCGGATGATGAGCGGCGATATGCCAGCACAGGAAGAGATGGAAAAGATGGAAAAAATGTTCGAGGTACTCAGCTTGAACCTCAACATCCGTCGTCTGTTCGACGCTGAACGTCGCTTGAGCGTGATTATTGAGGACGTAAATAAGATTATTGCGGACAGTCTTCAACATTTGTACGGTTCATCTCTGTAAGTTTGTCTCATATTCCTTCCTGTCCTCTCATAGACTAGATACATAGAGTCACAGGGAGAGGAAGGGATACGATTGGGTTCATTTAAAAAATGGAAACACGGTTTGTACACACTGATTGCATTGGCTATGGTATTGGTCGCATTACCACGCATCTCGTTGGCAGGTGGTTTGAATTGGGTCAACGGTTTTGGGATAGTATGGGTACTTTTTGCGTTGCTTGTCATCGGAGCGAACCTCCATTTTTTGCTGGGTGTAGATGAGGAAAAGCGTAAAACGCTGGAGCGTGTGCGACGGGCCAAAATGCAGCAGTGGCAGATGAAATGGGATAACAAAGCTGACAAAGGCAAAATGCTGTAAGTGTTTCTAGTACGAAGCGGTCTCTTGTAACAAGGGACCGCTTTTTTGTTATTTTCAAAGCAAAGATATCCTAATAACAAGGGTCTAAAACAAAGGGGTTTTGTGGTATAATAGATACAGAATGATACAGATTGAACGTTGGGGGTGTAACAGAGTTGGACGGGCTAGATGAAACAGTTACGAAGCATGAGCAGCTATTGCGTCATATCGAGCAGTTAAAAATAGGCTCCAAAATTTCTGTACGCAGGTTGGCTAAAGAAATGAGCGTTAGCGAAGGCACGGCTTATCGGGCTGTGAAAGAAGCAGAGAATTTGGGAATTGTCATTACCAAGGAACGGATCGGAACAGTACGAGTGGAGAAGCGTCCACGCGGCTTGTCTGAGCAGCTGACCTTTGCGGATGTTGTGAATATTGTAGAGGGACATGTGCTGGGCGGAAGCGAGGGGCTCGAGAAGCCGCTGCACAAGTATGTGATCGGGGCGATGCGTGAGGAAGCCATGGCTCGTTATATTGACGCAGGCAGTTTGCTGATCGTAGGTAACCGAGAGGATGCGCATTCGCTTGCATTAGAGCAAGGAGCAGGTGTGCTGATTACAGGGGGGTTCGGTACGAGTCGGGAGGTTAAGCAGCTTGCAGACCAGATCAGCCTGCCGATTATTTCCTCGCGTCATGATACATTTACCGTGGCTTCTATGATTAATAGAGCGATATTTGACCGTTTGATCAAAAAGAAAATTATGTTGATTGAAGACATTGCGGCCAGCAAACCGAAGACGCTGACCTTGAAAATCAACAGCACGCTGATCGAATTTGAAGAGCTATCAGCGACCACGGGATATCATCATTTTGCCATAGTGGATGAATGGAATCGTTTAATTGGTATCGTCAGCCGTAAAGATGTGGAAGGACTTCAACCTGAGCATACGATGGATAAATGTATGATCCGTAACCCAATTACGGTCACTTACCAGACCTCGCTGGCTTCTGCTGCTCAAATGATGGCATGGGAAGGTGTAGATTACTTGCCGGTCGTGGACCGCAACCGTAAGCTGCTTGGGTCCGTTACACGGCGTGAGGTGCTGGAGGCGCTGCGTAACGCCCAAAAGCAGCCACAACTTGGCGAGACGTTCGACCAGTTGATCTGGAACGGTTTTGCTGAGGAGCGTAATGAGGACGGATCATTATTTTTTCGCGGCTTTATCATTCCACAGATGGCTACCAATTTAGGGACGATCTCGGAAGGCGTACTGGTCAACGTGATGACACAAGCGGGCTACCGGGCGGCTAGAGATATGAGCGGCAAGGATTATGTGCTGGATAATTTGACGACTTATTTTATTCGACCAGTACAGATTGAGGATGCTGTCGTTCTTCGTCCGTTGCTGCTTGAGATGAGTCGCCGCACATGCAAGCTAGAAATTGCGATTTCTCGGGAAAATCATTTGGTGTGCAAAGCAGTGATGACCCTTCAATCCATTGAACATGGTTAATCCACCTTTGGATTGGAGCAGAAGATGGAGTTAAATAGATCGACTTAGTGGCTTTGAGGCAGTCTTTCTTTGGCCTCCAGCCAGATTTGCAGCACACCTTCCATTACAAGCATCGTTTTGACCTGGATTGTATACTCCTTGTCACGAACGGTGTATTTTTTTTGGTGCAGCAACATACGTACCAGCTTGCTGTCAGAGTCAATCTCGAACATATCTCTGCCGCGCAGCACCTCCAGGTCACGACTGACGCGGCGAAGAAGCTCTTTCAGATTAATAGAGTCAATTTTTTCAGCCGTGGCTTCCTCCGCAATCAGCTTGATTTCTTTGATGACGGTTTGGCGCTTGCTGTATTTACGTAATGTTTTGTTGTCCTCTTCAGCTTGCTGGAGCTGGAATTGAAGGTCCTGGTTGTTCATCCACAGCTGATTGAAGCTCGCATGCCAGATGGCATTGTAGATCAATCCTCCCGTAATCATACCGAGTACAAAAACGGAGGATAATTGCATAAAAGGGCGCAGGCGCTCAAAGGGAGGGACTCTCATAGTCGTTTCACCTCACGGCCGTCCGTTGCCGCATACCCACTTGACCAGCTCTGCACCCATATGAGCGCCTAAAAAGGCGAAAATCAAATACAATATCTGCTTAATGGCAGGTGACAAATTACCATCCAACATATTGCTCTCAATGACCCGGATCGGGTCCATCGTTCCTCCCACAGCGGCGGCAAGCGCCCATATTTTAATCCTTCCTGCAACCTCCAGCATCGTCTGGGTAGGCGGCTGAAGCGATACTACAGCTCCCATTCCCCCGAGCATGGCTCCTCCGAGCACGATGCCGAAGGCAATGAAGAAGTCGAGAATCGCTTTGGATATAAAAGTGCTCATGCTCTTTTCCTCCTTGGGTATACGAATCAGGACCGCGCTTGTCCGCCCGGGTCTGTACTTTTATTCTATGGGCGCTACTAACGTGGATATGATAAAATAGTTTGAAGAAAATCAAGCGGTGAAGGGAAGAGAAGCGCATGAGTTCATTTGTGCATTTGCATGTTCACAGCGAGTACAGCCTGCTGGACGGCGCGGCTCGTACCGCGGAATTGGTCAAACAGGCATCAGCTTATGGAATGGAGGCGCTGGCTCTTACAGATCATGGGGTCATGTACGGTGCCATTCCTTTTTATAGAGCATGTGTAGAGAACGGCATTAAGCCGATTATCGGGTGTGAGGCTTATATGACGGCAGGATCGCGCAAGGAGCGTGGCAGCCGGAAGGATCAGCCCATATATCATTTAATTTTGCTCGCCAAAAATAAAACAGGCTATCAAAATTTGATGAAGTTGTGCTCCATTGGCCATTTGGAGGGTTTTCACTATAAGCCGCGCATCGATATGGATGCTTTGGCTGCCCATCATGAAGGCATCATATGCTTGAGCGCTTGCTTGGGCGGTGAAGTGCCGCAGCATTTGCTGCATGGTCGGGAAGCCGAAGCACGACGTGCGGCCGAACGATACCGTAGCATTTTTGGCGAAGATTTTTATCTGGAGCTTCAGGATCATGGTCTGTCGGAGCAAAAACGCGTAAATCCTCAATTGATCGCATTGGCGAAGGAACTGGATATTCCGCTAGTGGCGACGAATGACGTGCATTACTTAACCGAGCCGGATGCTGATGTCCAGGACGTTCTGATTTGTATCGGGACAGGGAAGACAGTTGACGATGAGGAGCGCTTGCGTATACCAACACGTCAGTTGTATCTGAAAAGTCAAGAGGACATGGCTCGTTTATTTCCACATGTAGCAGAAGCCATCGCTAATACGGTGCGTATTGCTGAAAAATGCGAGCTGGAGCTGGAATTCGGCCAATCGATTTTGCCTGAATATCGCCCGCTGCCAGAGGACATGACATCTTCGTCCTATTTGCGTAGTCTGTGTATGCAAGGGCTAGAGCGTCGCTACGGAGGCGATCCTGTATGGGAGCAGCCGGAGGAGCGGGAAAGACTGGACCAGCGGCTAAACTACGAATTAAATACGATCGACAGTATGGGTTTCAGCGATTATTTCTTGATTGTATGGGATTTTATTGCTTTTGCTCATAAGCATAAGATTGCAACCGGTCCGGGACGGGGTTCCTCCGCCGGTAGTTTGGTCGCCTATGTGCTTAATATCACGAATGTCGATCCGATAAAATACAATCTGCTCTTTGAACGGTTTCTGAACCCTGAACGGATCAGCATGCCAGATATAGATATTGATTTTAGCGATGAACGCCGTGACGAGGTTATCGACTATGTAGTACAGAAGTACGGAAATGAGCATGTTGCGCAAATTATTACCTTTGGGACATTAGCGGCAAGAGCCGCAGTCCGTGACGTCGGCCGTGTATTGAACGTGCCGTATGGCGAGGTGGACAAGGCGGCCAAGTTGATCCCGGCGCAGCTCGGCATTAATATCCGGCATGCGCTGGAGATCACCCCCGAGCTGAAGGCTCTGTATGAAACGAAGCCCAAGACACGTGAACTGCTGGATATGGCGATCAAAGTAGAAGGAATGCCTCGCCATGCTTCGACACATGCGGCGGGTGTTGTCATCTCGCGGACTCCATTGACCGATGCGGTTCCGCTTCAAGAAGGGAGCGAAGGCGTTCCTTTAACGCAGTACTCAATGGAAAATCTGGAGCGCATCGGTTTGTTGAAAATGGATTTTCTTGGACTACGTACGCTCTCCATTATTGAACGGTGCATGCGCTGGGTTGCGGAGCAGCATGGAGAAACACCTGACTTTAGCCGTGTTCCCGACGATGACCCGCATACCTATGACTTGCTGGGCAAAGGGGATACAGGAGGCGTGTTCCAGCTGGAGTCGGCCGGTATACGCCGGGTACTCAAGGATTTGAAACCGAGTGTTTTCGAGGATATCATTTCTGTCCTGGCTTTGTATCGTCCGGGCCCGATGGGTTTTATTCCCAACTTCATACAGGCTAAGCACGGACAGATTGAGGTTTCTTATCCGCATCCTGATCTTGAACCGATCTTAAAGGATACGTACGGTATTATTGTGTATCAGGAACAAATCATGCAGATTGCATCGCGCATGGCTGGCTTTTCCTTGGGAGAGGCCGATCTGCTGCGCCGCGCGGTGTCTAAGAAAAAACGCGAGGTGCTGGATCTGGAGCGTGGTCATTTTGTCGAAGGCAGTATTAAACAGGGGTACACAGAGGAGGAAGCCGGCAGGGTTTACGATATGATTGTCCGTTTTGCTGACTACGGTTTTCCGCGTGCCCATGCAGCTGCTTATGGTGTGCTAGCATTCCAGACGGCTTATCTTAAGGCCCATTATCCAGTACAATTCATGGCTTCCATGCTGACGGCCGTCATGGGAAGTCATCGAAAAGTGGCTGAATATGTCGTCGAATGCCGTCGTATGGATATCGCAGTGTTGCCGCCTGATGTGAATGAGAGTGGGGTGCTGTTTACCCCATTACAGCAGGGTGATATCCGCTTTGGACTGGCTGCCATTAAAAATGTCGGCACACAAGCAATGGAAAGCATTCTTGCTGTTCGTAAGGAACGCCCTTTCGACAGCTTGCTCGATTTTTGTCGACGCGTTGATTTGAGGGTGTGTAATAAGAGAGTGATTGAATCGCTCATTCAGGCAGGGGCATTTGATTCATTGACAGGCCATCGGGCACAGTTGCTTGCCATGCTGGATGAAACGGTGGATGCAGCTGCCAAATGGCGCAAGGAACGTGACGATTTGCAAATTGATATGTTTGGCTTTGTGGAAATGCCTAATTGGGATATTGAATACCCCAATGTACCTCCATTTAGTACCAGCCAGCAATTAGAACTGGAACGCGAACTGCTGGGACTGTATTTGTCTGGGCATCCGCTAGATGATTTTGAGTCGCTGCTGGAAAGCAGCCAAGCTGATCGTCTGATGGAGCTGAGCGACGTGCCAGATGAAACAGTTATTGTAACCGCAGGCATGGTGGTGTCACTCAAGACGATTACGACCAAGCAGGGAAAGGCCATGGCCTTCATTGAGCTAGAGGATCAGATTGAGCGCTGTGAGGTTGTGCTGTTTCCTGAGGTATGGAAGCGAAGCCAGCAGTGGATTGAAAAGGGTGCCTTGCTTGCACTACGTGCCAAGATGCAGCAGCAGGACGAGCACTTCAAGCTCCTTGCGGATGAGGCAGCCCCGCTGGCGGAAGACGCGTTGGCAAGGCTTCTTCAGCGCCGGCGTACCGGCGCGCGTTCGTCCGCAGCAACTGCAACATCCGTGCCAGCTGCTGGCGGTCCGGGCGGGAGAGCGCCGCGTATGTCGCCCTTGCCTTCAGCAGCCGCTCCATCAGCGTCGCCGCAGCAGAAGGCGGCTCGTCCCGTAGCGGCCCCCTCACAACGCGGAGGCGAAGCGGCTTACGGTGAGCAGGTGCCTTCCCCGCGCGGCTCGGAAGCGTCCGCCCGTCAGCGGGTGTTTGTCAAAATCACCCGCCAGGCCGAGGAGGACGCCAGCTTGCTGGTCAGCCTCAAGGCATTGCTACAGGAGCATCCCGGTGCTGTGCCTACCGTACTTTTTTACGAGAGCAACCAGCGTCTGCTGGCGTTGAGTGATGCTTACAGCATTAAGCCTTCTCCTCAGCTTTTTGATCGAATGGAGTCGATGCTGGGTGAAGGCACCGTGAAAGTCAAATGACAGACACACAGCAACCCGCCCTTATTGTAACGGTTTAATGAACATTTTCCTTCCCTTTCGCATACACTTGGAAAACTGGCGGAACAGGAGATTCAACACGTGTCCTGCACCATTAGGTCCCGCACGGTGGAAGAATTAGAACTGCATGGTGAAAGCGGGAGGGAAATTATGTCCTATGAATATGCAGAAACCTTGTTAAATCGCAGAGGCATTCGGATCGAGTCCATTGCGGACATTGTTTTTCAGCTTCAGCTAAAATATTATCCTCATTTGACTATGGAAGAATGTGTAGAAAGTGTCAAAGCGGTTTTGCAAAAGCGAGAGGTACAATATACACTGCTGACAGGCATTGCACTCGATGAGCTGGCCGAAAAAAAACTTCTTCCCCAGCCACTTCAAGCCATTATGGAGGCAGACGAACCGCTGTATGGAGTGGACGAGACAATGGCTCTTGGCATTACGAGCGTGTACGGCATGATTGGCTTGACCAGTTTTGGCTATCTGGATAAAGAAAAGATTGGAATTATCGATAAGCTGAACCAAAAAGGCAGTGGTATTCATGTGTTTTTAGACGATCTTGTCGCCGGATTGGCTGCCGCCGCTTCTTCGCGTATTGCCCATCGGAGCCTTCATGCCAAGCATTATCCTGCATCATTGGATGTTTAATTGGCCTGAATAAACAGAATTAATGATTATCTAGGCCCTCCGACGGAACTTGAATGATCAGGAGGGCTTTTGTTGCGGGAAAAAAGTAAGGTATGTTATCATGAGTCTATTATATGGGCTCAAAACTTGAGGCTTAGGGGGTAGAAACAAGGCATGTGGACGGTGATATATATTGCACCGACGGCCAGACTGGCTGACATGATTAAGCTCAAACTGTCTGAAGAAGGTTTTATGGTGCAGACCCGGGCCATCAGTGCATCCAAGCAACAGTTTGAGATACTTGTGCCTTCGGGTGAAGTCGAAGAAATACAGGAAGTGCTTAATTCGATTTTGCGCCCTTGAGTCCGGAACGGCGGAAGTGATACAGCAGCATGAATGGAACAAAGGATGCACGATCGGCGGTAATGTTGTATTAACAGGCGTTGACGTGTGTATGAACATAATGCTTAGAGGTGCCGCATCGACGGCAGAGGACCTTGTATCGGTTACGGCTGACAAATAAACGGCTGGAGAGGTGTAGTTGTGTTTAAAGATTTATTCCAAAAGAAGCGTAAATACGCGACCATCCCTTCGGAACGGGCGCTGAGCGGCGATCAAGCGGACATGCCGGATCGTCCCAAACGGGAAATTCCCGAAGGTCTTATGACCAAATGTGGCAAGTGTGGAAGTATTCAATACAGCAAAGAGTTGGAGAAAAATTTGAAAGTGTGTCCGGTGTGCGGATACCATATGCGTTTGAATGCAATGGATCGCATTCGCATGGTGCTCGACGAAGACACGTTTACGGAATATGATGCCGATATGATTTCGGTTGATCCGCTGGACTTTCCGGGATATGCAAGTAAGTTGGAGCAACAGACCCTGAAATCTGGCCTGCGCGAGGCTGTCGTTACGGGCGACGGCCTTATTCATGGGCATCCTGTTGTCGTAGCGGTGATGAGCTTTGACTTTTTTACAGGCAGTATGGGCTCGGTCGTAGGAGAGAAAATTACGCGTGCCATTGAGCAGGCGATTGACAAGCGCTTGCCGCTTATCATCTTCTCCACATCCGGTGGGGCACGTATGCAGGAAAGTATTCTGAGTCTGATGCAGATGGCCAAAACAAGCGCTGCTCTCGCTCGTCTGGACGAGCAGGGATTGCTCTATATTTCTGTGATCACTGATCCGACTACAGGTGGAGTCTCCGCCAGCTTTGCTATGCTTGGAGATATTATTATTGCAGAGCCAGGTGCTGTATTTGGTTTTGCAGGTCGCATTGTAATTGAGCAAACGATCAGACAGAAGCTGCCGGATGATTTCCAAACTTCCGAATTTAATTTGCAGCACGGACAATTGGATATGGTTGTACATCGCAAGGAACTGCGTGATACCCTTGGGCAATTGCTTGATCTGCACAGTGTGAAAGGGGAGGAATAAATGGCTGGCGAATTGCCTTATGAAAAGCCCCTGGTCGAGATGCGACAGAAGATCGAAGAACTTAAGCAATTCGGACAGGACAAGCAAATTGATTTTACAGATGAAATTAACCGTCTGGAAGAACGTTATCTCCAGATGGAAGAAGAAATATACACGAACATTACAGCATCGCAAAAGATGCATCTGGCTCGTCATCATCAAAGACCAACGTCCCTTGATTTGATCGAGCAGGTGTTTACAGATTTTATTGAATTGCATGGCGACCGCTTGTTCGGAGACGATCTGGCGGTTGTGGGCGGGATTGCCAAGCTAAATGGTATTCCGGTGACCGTCATTGGTCAGCAACGTGGTAAGGATACGAAAGATAACATTGCACGCTTTTTTGGTAGTGCTCATCCAGAAGGATTCCGTAAAGGCTTGCGGCTGATGCAGCAGGCTGAAAAATTTAAGCGTCCTATTATTACATTTATTGATACGAAGGGCGCTTATCCGGGTAATACAGCAGAGGAGAGAGGTCAATCGGAAGCGATTGCCCGCAATTTGCGGGAGATGGCAAAGCTTTCGGTGCCTGTTATTTGTGTGGTCATCGGCGAGGGTGGAAGCGGCGGTGCGCTTGCGTTTGCAGTGGGTAACCGTGTGCTGATGCTGGAACACGCCATTTATTCGGCCATTTCTCCGAACGGCGCAGCCTCGATTCTATGGAAAGATGCTTCTAAGGCAGATCAGGCAGCTGAAGCGATGAAGATCACCGCTAATGACCTTCTGCGCATGGAGATTATCGAGGATATTGTGCCGGAGCCGAAAGGGGGCGCACATCGTAACTATGAAGTGACTGCTGCCGCAATCAAGGAGTTATTAGAACGTCATTTGGCAGACCTTACGAATATGAGCTGCGATGAATTGAGAGAAGACAGGTATCAAAAATTCCGGAAAATAGGACAATATACTTTCTTAAAACCTTCGGAATCTGAACCTATGTTGTAATACGCTGGAAACGGGTAACAATAAATATGACGAACTTCCTATACAAATAGGAAAAAGTGTAGTAGATTTAATTGTTGGAAAAAGATATAAAGAGTAGCACCTTTGAAAACGGAGGAAAAACCCAAATGCGCAAAACTAAGATTGTATGTACCATCGGTCCTTCCAGTGAATCATTGGAAAATGTGAAGAAACTGATTATGGCTGGTATGAACGTAGCCCGCCTGAATTTCTCTCACGGTGATTTCGAGGAGCATGGCAACCGGATTAAAAACATCCGTCAAGCTTGTAAGGAGCTTAACAAAAATGTTGCTATTTTGCTCGATACGAAGGGGCCGGAAATCCGGACAGGAAAGCTCGAAGTTGAACCTATTGAGCTTGTTCAGGACGAGTTCATTACGCTGACAACGGAAGAAATTCTCGGTACGCAAGATCGTATCTCCATTACGTACAAGGATCTTCCCTCGGACGTGGAGCCCGGCTCCACCATTCTGATCGACGATGGTCTGATCGGACTCACCGTTATTGAAGTATCAGGCACTGAAATCAAATGCCGCATTGTCAATGGCGGAACGATCAAAAGCAAGAAGGGCGTTAACGTTCCAGGCGTTGCTATCTCATTGCCTGGTATTACGGAGAAAGATGCGAATGATATCATTTTCGGTATTGAGCAGGACATTGATTTCATCGCGGCTTCTTTTGTTCGTAAAGCAAGTGATGTACAGGAAATTCGTGAATTGCTGGCGAAGCACAACGCAAGCCACATTCAAATCATCTCCAAAATAGAAAATCAGCAAGGTGTTGACAACCTGGATGAAATTTTGGAAGCTTCGGATGGTCTGATGGTTGCCCGTGGTGACCTCGGTGTGGAAATTCCTGCTGAAGAAGTGCCTTTGGCGCAAAAATTGATGATTAACAAATGTAATGTAGCTGGCAAGCCTGTTATTACAGCAACACAAATGCTGGATTCCATGCAACGTAACCCGCGTCCGACTCGTGCGGAAGCAAGTGACGTAGCCAATGCTATTTTTGACGGAACAGATGCAATTATGCTGTCCGGCGAAACAGCTGCGGGTAAATATCCGGTAGAATCTGTATTGACCATGTCACGTATTGCCGAAAAAGCTGAGTCTTCTCTGAACTACCGCGATTTGTTCAAAAAACAAAGAACGGCTCAAGAAATTAGTATTACAGAAGCAATCAGCCAATCCGTTTCTATTTCTGCACTTGACCTGCATGCCAAAGCAATCCTGACGTCCACACAAAGCGGAACAACGGCGCGTATGATCTCTAAATACCGTCCAGAAGCTCCGATTGTCGCTGTGACAACACAGGAAAGAACAGTTCGCCGTTTGGCTCTGATCTGGGGCGTACATGCAGTACAAGGCAGACCCATCGTTGACACAACAGACAGCCTGTTTGACAATGCGCTGGAAGGTGGTCGCAAATCTGGCCTCGTTAAAGAGGGCGATTTGGTTGTGATTACAGCGGGCGTACCTCTTGGTGATTCCGGTTCCACGAACCTGATCAAAATTAGCTGCGTACCAGCACAAGCGTAATTGTAGTCCCCGCAAAGTAATACAGGGATGGCATTTACTCGTTACAATAAGTAAAAGAGCATTCAGGTCCATAAGACCTGAATGCTCTTTTTTTGTTAACTAGTTCTTATTCCTTCTCGTCGTATAAAATCAAGGAATGCCTGTTGCATCATGTTCCTATGTGTATCTTGTTGATACACGATGTTTATTTGATAATAGCTCTTTTTTTTGTCAGCTTCGGGAAAAGGAAGCCATTCCACCGAGGGGACAGTATGATCCTCGCTACGAACTCCGCAGGCAGGAAAGAAGGCAAGCGCGTCACCGCCACTTACCACTTGCTTTACTGCTTCCCAAGAGTTGATTTCCAGATGGGATTTAATTAGCGAAGAATAGGAATCTACAACGGATGCCCCGCTATATTTTACCCATATGTGCTTGTCCAGCGTATCGAGCCCATTGATGTCCAGTGACTTGGATGTCTCAGCCGATGCAGAGCGGATAATCCCCACCTGATCTGAAGCCACTGGTTCTGCCACCGTATTCTCCAGAAGAGATTCTCCATCGTCGAGAAAAGCAAAATCAATATCCCCCTCTTTCAGTAGCTGCTTGATTACATCCGGAGATTGAATCTCTAACTGAATACGCCATTCTGGATATTGCTGTGCAAATTCAGCCATGATAGTTGGGAGAAGATACATGCCTGAAATCGACTCTGCGCCCAGATGTAAGAGGCTCTGAGATTCTTCTGTCTGTTCATCTACAGCTTGTCGGGCCTCTTGCTCAAGAGAGAGAATCTGCTTTGCGTAAGGCAACATTTTTTTACCAGCCTCGGTTAGCATAATTCTGCCTTGTTGGAGAGAGAACAGAGTCGCACCCATTTCCTTTTCCAGACTTTTCATATGAAAGCTGACGGTGGGCTGTTTGATTTGTAAAGTTTCGGCCACCTCCGTCGCTTTATGGTATTTATCGATCAGCACTAAGATGCGCAATTTTAAAATATTCATAGAACCGAACAACTCTCCTTACTTGATATTTATGCGTGAATTTAAACTATAGATTAATTATATACCGAAAAATAATTTGTCTATCAATATTTTATATTTGTTTTACAAAACCTAGTCGTTCGTCTAACATTCCGGGCCTACAATGTAAAAGTGTTGATGGTCATAAATAAAAAACCGTCACTTAACTAAGGGGAGGACAATAAAAAATGTTGAAAAAATGGCCGTTCATTCTGATGACTCTCACCATGGTATTTGCACTTGCAGCTTGCGGATCAGGTAACAATGCTGCACCACAAGGAGACGCTGCTGCAGGAACAGACAATAAAGCAGCTGCTGAACTGACAGGTAACATTCTGGCTGTTGGCTCCACTGCACTTCAACCATTGGTAGAGCAAGCGGGACAAAAATTTATGGCTGTCGATAAATATAAAGGCATTGCGGTTCAAGTGCAGGGTGGCGGTAGCGGTACTGGCTTGACCCAAGTTTCCGGTGGACAAGCGGATATCGGTAACTCTGACGTATTTGCAAAGGAAAAACTGGAGAGCGGCGCAGAAGAGCTGGTCGATCACCAAGTAGCTGTTGTAGCTATGTCAGCGGTAGCGAATCCTAAAGTAGGCGTAACAGACCTGAAAAAAGATCAACTGGTACAAATCTTCACAGGTAAAATTACGAACTGGAAAGAAGTTGGCGGTGCAGATCAAAAAATCGTGATCGTGAACCGTCCAAGTAGCTCCGGTACTCGTGCAACCTTTGAAAAATACGCGCTGGGACAAAAAACAGAAGATCTGCCAGGCTCCATTCAGGAAGATTCCTCTGGTACTGTGAAAAAGCTGATTGCTGAAACACCTGGTGCGATTGGTTACCTGGCTCTGTCCTACATCGACAACACAGTTACTGCTTTGAAGTACGACGGTGTGGAAGCTAACGTTGAAAATGTAGAACAAGGTAAATATCCAGTGTGGGCATATGAGCATATGTACACTAAAGGTGAGCCAAAAGAACATGTAAAAGCATTCCTGGACTATATTCTGTCTGATGAAATCCAAAAAGCAGACGTTGTAGACCTGGGATACATCCCGGTATCAGGTATGCAAGTGAAACGTGATGCTGACGGTAATATCACGAAATAAGGAGAGCGATCTCCTGTTCGGATGAACGCAGCTAACGCGAGTATATTCACGAAGAAGAGGCGGACTAACGTCCGGCCTCTATTCTTCGCTTAAAGGAGTTACAGTATGGAACCAATTGAAGGGAAGGCATACATGGAACAGAATAAACGATCCCGAGTTATGAAAGAAAGACATTACTGGGAAGAATGGACCGGCCGCATCTATACGTCGGTTTGTGTCGTTTTTTTAGTTGCAGTCATTGTCTCCATCGTATATTTTGTTGCCTCCAAAGGTGTAGCTACATTTGCGGTGAATGGAGTCAGTCTGCGAGAATTTTTCTTTGGAACCAAATGGAGCCCGGATGGCGAGCCCAAGTCCTTCGGCGCGCTTCCGTTCATTACGGGTTCTTTTGCCGTAACCATACTAGCGGCCTTAATTGCCAGTCCGCTTAGCTTGTGCGCAGCTTTGTTTATGACGGAAATCGTGCCGAAATCGGGTAAACGTATCCTTCAGCCTGCCATTGAATTGTTATCCGGCATTCCGTCGGTTGTCTATGGCTTTGTCGGCTTGACCGTAATCGTCCCATTGCTGCGAAACGTGTTCGGGGGACAAGGCATCGGTATTCTCGCAGGTTGCCTTGTGTTGTCGGTTATGATTTTACCGACGATTACGAGTATTATGGCGGATGCGTTGTCTTCCCTGCCGGGGGGGCTGCGAGAATCCTCTTATGCATTGGGGGCTACCCGCTGGCAGACAATTGCCCGTGTTATTATCCCGACGCTGCTGCCTGCTCTTTTAACAGGAATTATTCTCGGGATGGCTCGTGCCTTCGGAGAAGCGTTGGCTGTACAGATGGTCATCGGGAATGCTCCGCACATACCGCATTCCTTGCTGGAATCCGCTTCGACCTTGACCAGCGTCATTACTCTTAGCATGGGCAACACAGCGATGGGCTCCGTTCATAACAATGCACTCTGGAGTATGGCGCTTGTTCTTCTGCTCATGACATTTATTTTCGTGCTGCTGGTAAGGCTGCTTGAAAGGAGAAACCGGGTTTGATGAAAGCTAAAACGACCGACAAGATCGCTACATTTGTAATCTGTTTCTTCGCCTTGTTCATTGTTGCACTTTTGGTGGGATTGCTGGGCTTCATTTTGGCCCGTGGAGTCAGTCATATTTCTTTTGACTTTCTAACCAGTGCTCCGCAAACGTTACGTGCAGGTGGCGGCATTGGTCCGCAACTGTTTAATTCTGTATTTTTGCTAATCTTAACTTTGATTATCACCATTCCAATTGGCTGGGGCGCCGGCATTTACATGGCGCAATATGCAAAGCCGGGAAAAATTACGGACTTCATACGACTTGTCGTCGAAGTATTGTCCTCGTTCCCGTCGATCGTCATTGGATTGTTTGGACTATTACTCATCGTCAATACATTTAATTTTGGCTTTTCCCTCTTGTCAGGGGCGCTGGCTCTAGCCGTATTCAATCTGCCGCTGATGGTTCGCACAACTGAGCAGGCTTTCCGTGCTGTACCGAAGGAGCAAAAGGAAGCCGGACTTGCGCTCGGATTGTCCAAGTGGAAAATCATTACCTCCATTTTGTTGCCAGCAGCGCTGCCAAGCTTGATTACGGGTACCATCTTGGCCGCAGGCCGTATTTTTGGGGAAGCCGCCGCATTGCTGTTTACAGCAGGGATGAGTACACCGCCGCTTGATTTTACCGATTGGAATCCATTGCATGCCAGATCGCCTATTAATCCGATGCGACCTGCCGAAACATTGGCTGTTCATATTTGGAAGGTCAACAGTGAAGGCATTGCTCCTGACTCCAAAGATATCGCCGCAGGCGCTTCTGCGGTATTGGTGCTGCTCGTTCTGGTCTTCAACTTGAGTGCAAGATGGTTCGGAAGAGTCGTTTACCGTCGGTTGACAGCTGCCAAACGAATGGATTAGAAAGGGGATGGAGAACAATGGAACATGTGATTACACGAACGGCAAAAACCGCCACACCAGCAACATCCGTTCAGTCTACGCGTTCAGAACAACTTGCGGGGCAAGCGCCACATCCGTTCAGTACTGAGGATTTGAGTATTTATTACGGAAGCTTTGAGGCCGTGAAAAAAGTAAACTTAGCTTTTCCAGAGCAGACCGTGACCGCCCTGATTGGGCCTTCCGGCTGTGGTAAATCGACTTTTTTGCGTTCCCTTAACCGAATGAATGATGAGATTGCGTCTTCATCGACAACGGGACATATTTGGATGGACGGACAGGATTTAACGGCACCTGAGACGGACGTGATCAAGCTGCGTCAGCAAATAGGCATGGTGTGGCAACGGCCTAACCCTTTTTACAAATCGATTTATAATAACATTGCGTTCGGTCCTAAATACCGGGGAGTGCGCAAAAAGAAGCAGCTCGATGAAATCGTCGAAAGCAGCCTGCGTAAGGCGGCATTATGGGATGAGGTCAAGGATCGTCTTCACGATTCGGCTCTTGCTCTGTCTGGCGGGCAACAGCAGCGGCTTTGTATTGCACGTGCACTTTCCGTTCAACCGAAAATTCTGTTGCTTGACGAGCCAGCTTCCGCACTGGACCCTGTGTCTACAGGCAAGGTGGAAGAGCTTATTACCGAATTGAAAAAAGAACTGCGCATCGTTATTGTGACGCACAATATGCAGCAGGCTGCACGAATTTCCGATTATACTGCCTATTTTTATGTTGGAAGTTTGGTGGAACATGGGAAAACAAACGATATATTCACCAATCCTGAAAACGAGTTGACTCAAGAGTATATCATGGGTCGCTTTGGATAAGCCGTCCAGATTGACGACTTGTTATAGATATAAAACATGATAAACATCTTACTAATCTAGTATTGGTAAGATGTTTTTTTATTAGTTTAGTAAACTCTTACATTTGTATATAATAAAATATATTGATTATTTGGTTATATTTTCATATAATACATGTGTTTAATAGTTCTTGAAATACCACAATCCAATTAAAGGAGAGGTTTGCAATGAAGTTTAACGTTAAAAAATCTGTCAAATGGATTGCTTTTTCTGGAATGGCTATTACCCTAACAACTGGACTTGTTAGCCCTTCATGGGCAGCAGCTGAGCAGAATGTGACTGATGCAGGTGCGAGTGTTACCCAAGCCGTATACAATGATGCAAACGTTTACAAAAATGCTGTTGTTCCACTGGCTAGTGTGAATGTGAGTAGTTTGCTGGATAAGTATCGTGATTTTAGTAAATTTTCTACAGGAAATACATCCAAGGACACTACGCTTGCTTTGAATATTGTATCGTGGCAATTGCCGCATGGTGGATTCTTCAAAGCGATGGAAAAGAATTATAAATCCAAATGGGATGGCAAGGCAGCACGTTCTACATGGAAGAGCAAGGATGGTGTTGAACTCGGAACGTTTGATAACGAGGCCACGACAACCGAGATCCGCTTTTTAGCGGATGTATACAAAAAAACTAAAAACAAAGACATTAAAAACAGTGTACAAAAAGCAATTGATTTCGTACTAACCTCTCAATATTCCTCTGGCGCTTGGCCACAGGTTTACCCTAAACGTGGTAATTACTCAGATGCCGCAACTTACAACGATGATGCTATGGTTAGAGTGATGGTACTGGCAGATGACATTGTAAACAAAAGACAACCGTTTGATAGCGATATTCTTGACAATACATATCGCTCCAGACTTCAGCAGGCTCTGAATAAAGGCGTACAGTATACACTAAAAGCTCAAATTGTAAACAATGGCACACCAACAATTTGGGGAGCACAGCATGATCCGGTTACTTATGAATCTGTGCCTGCGCGAGCATTCGAGCTTGCTTCCAAAACAACGACGGAATCGGTAGGCATTACCGCATTCTTAATGTCTCAACCACAGACGACTGAGGTGAAAAAAGCAGCTCAGAGTGCCTTGAAATGGTTTGACACGAATCGGATCGACGGCATGAAATACAATCGTCAAGGTCCGGAGTTTTTCCAAAAGGATGCATCAAGCGTGATGTGGTATCGTTTCTACAACGTGGAGGACAATAAGTATTTCTTCTCAGACCGAGATGGCAAAAAGTATACGGACATCATGAAAATTAGTGAAGAAAGACGACTTGGTTACGCCTGGGCGGGAAGTCAGGCAAAGAGCTTACTGAAACTGGCTTCGGAAAGTGGATATTATAAACTGTCCAAGCCGTTGCCACAATAATAAAGCCATCATTGTAAATGCTTTGAGAGGGAGAGCCGTATGGTTCGGCCCTCTTTTTGTTCCCAGGCGGTAAATATGGTTTAATGGAGAGAGGGCAAAATAGAGATAAAGATGCACAAAGATAGGAGAGCTTGTATGACTCAAGAGGAGAAACAAACGCAACTACGATGGTATGGCGCACCTCTACGTGTCCGTTATCAGGAAAGCGACCAGATGGGGGTCGTGTATCATGCGAATTATTTAAACTGGTTTGAGATCGGGCGTACGGAAATGATTCGGCAGGCAGGCTTTAACTACCGGAGCATGGAAGATCGAGGAGTTTTGCTGCCAGTTATTGAAATCAATGCGAAATATGCGAGCCCTGCTCGATATGATGATTTAGTTACTATCTATACCGCTATTACGGACTTCTCCAGACTACGTCTGAACTATACTTATGAGGTTCGACGGGTAACGGATGAGGAGCACCAAAACAATGTGGGAAAGGTATGGACAGAGGCTGACACGCTGCCGGGAGAACTGCTGGTCACAGGATCGACACGACATGTGTGGTTGAATACCGACTGGAAGCCCGTTCGGCTCGATCAGGCACTGCCTGAGTTGTACACTGCGTTAAGGTCTGCTTTTACAGGCGGGGAGGGACAGAAGTCATGATGATGCGTAAACGTCTGTGGCTGTTGCTGCTGCTCATTCCTTTGGCGGAGCTGTACGGGTTTATATGGGTAAGTCACTGGATTGGAGCGGGGAAAACTATTCTGCTCATTATTCTGACGACCTTGATTGGCGCTGCCATGATGCAATTTGAAGGTCGAAAGGTGATTGCCGATGCCAAAAATGAAATGAACCGTGGCCAAATGCCTGGCCGTAAAATGCTGGATGGATTATGTGTGTTTTTCGGCGGGAGCTTGCTGCTTATCCCTGGATTTATAACGGATATTATTGGTTTTACGTTGGTGTTTCCTTTAACACGAGTATTGTACCGACGTTTTTTATTAAAGTGGCTGGAGAAAAAAATGAAAAACGGCAGTATTACGTTTCGGCGGTTTTGACTGAGCTGCCGTTGTCCCCTCTCTATAACCTAGCGGACTCTTCCAGCAAGAATGTAGTTGCGCAAGTCCTGAATGACATTTGCACGATTCAGTGCATCAAGAACGATGAGTGATACAGGTCCGATAATGAGTCCTAAAACGCCAAACAGCTTGAGCCCGATGAACATACCGATGAGGGTGGGAAGCGGGTTCAATCCCACGCTGCTGGCCAGCACCTTAGGCTCCACGATCTGCCGTCCAATCAACAGGATGGCATAGAGGATCGACAATCCAACCCCTAGTGCCAAATTCCCTGACATATACGCATACAGTGTCCACGGAATCATCACAATGCCAACCCCTAAATAAGGTAACAAATCCACCAGCCCGATCATCAAACCGATGGTAAAGGCCGATTCCACACGCAAGATGAACAGCCCAATGATAACCGTTAATGCGGTAATGGAAATGATAATAAACTGTGCACGCAAATAGCCGTACAATGCTTTACGCAGATCGTGCCAAATATCTGACAATGGTTTGCGGATCGTATCAGGAACCGTATTCGAAAGTATTCGACTATGTCGATCCCAATCCTTACTAATAAAAAAGGCTGCTAATACAATAACCATTAGCACAGCTCCCATATTAGGCAGAGAGGTTAGCAAATTTAAAACCCCATTAAAAAATTGACCGACTAGCGTAGTAACAGCAGAACTGACGGTTTGAGTCGTTTTATCAATATTGCTGTTAATGGTGTGTTGGTAATCGGGATTATCCCGAATAAAATGGTTGATTTCAATAATTATATTTTGGATTAAATCGCTTTGCGTCCAATCAATAAACAGGCTTTTAAAACGTTCGATATGCCCGTCAAAAGTCATGGCCAGCTTAATCATTTCTCGAACCATTCGGGTGATTGCAGCAGACAGGATGATTGCGATTCCGCCTAAATATACAAATAAGGAGACCGTGACAGCCACCCAACGTGGCATACGAGCCTTGTTACGCAAAAAAACGACCAATGGGTTCATAGCATAGGCCACAAGCCAGGCGAATAGGAAAGGATAAACGAGAGGGAACAGCATATATATGCCCAGCAACAGAGCTACAATCACGATTACGACCCATAGAGCACGAAATATGCGATTCAAGATTAACCGACTCAAGCTCTCACGACTCCTTTCTTTTCGATGGCACTCCTTAAAGGAAGTGCTCTACTATACTTATGCGGGAGGAGGGTAAGACAAGACCTATGTAAAAAAGTGCAAATGGACGCATATATTTTGTAAGGGGTTTCAAAAATTTCTTTATAGATGCGATAAAACATTTGAATGTGTTGGAATAGCCCTCAATGTTCACATAAACGACAAAATCCAGTATAGTGAAAGAAGGTTTAAATATTGACATATGGCGTTAACATTACTCAGCTAAATAAAAGACATATCTTACTTTTGAAAATGTTTACATTGCAAGTCCGTTCACAATGTTTTTACAAAGGAGAGATGTAACGATGACAGCGACTAAAGGTCTGGAAGGGATCGTAGCGACCACTTCCTCCATAAGCTCTATCGTAGATGGCGTTCTCACGTACCGGGGTTATAACATTGATGATTTGGCTGTTAACGCCGATTTTGAAGAGGTAGCTTATTTGTTGTGGTTTGGAAAATTACCTGACCAAGAGCAATTGCAAGAGCTTCGCAGCCAGTTAAGCGAATATGCTGCTATTCCGGATGAAATTATTACTCAATTAAAGTTATACCCGAAAGAATTGAGTACGATGGCTGCCTTGAGGTCAGCTGTATCGTCTCTTGCTTTGTATGACCCAGAGGCGGATGATATGTCAAGAGAGTCCAATGTGACCAAAACCGTCAAGCTTCAGGCGCAATTGCCCACAATTGTGGCAGCCATAGCGCGTATACGCGAAGGCTTGGAACCAATTGCGCCTAAAAAAGGTGTTTCCATTGCTGAAAACTTTTTGTATCAGCTGACTGGCAAGGACCCGGAGGAGACGGCTATTAAGGCGTTCAATCAGGCTCTCGTGCTGCATGCCGATCATGAATTGAATGCTTCGACCTTTGCTGCGCGCGTAACGGTAGCCACTTTATCAGATATTTATTCCGGGATCACGTCTGCCATTGGGGCCTTAAAAGGACCGTTACATGGTGGGGCCAATGAGGCTGTTGCTAAAACACTGGAGGAGATTGGCGGATTGGATCAGGTGGACTCCTATATTCAGGCCAAACTGGATAACCGCGAAAAAATTATGGGCTTTGGGCATCGTGTCTATAAAAACGGTGATCCGCGTGCCAAACATTTGCACAAAATGTCCCGCGAGCTGGGAGAAATGAACGGCGACACTACGTTGTTTGATATGTCAGTTCGAATTGAGAGTATTGTAACAGGGCAAAAAGGCTTGAAGCCGAATGTGGATTTTTATTCTGCCTCCGTATATACCCAGTTGGGTATCAAGAGGGACCTGTTTACTCCTATCTTTGCTGTAAGCCGTGTATCGGGGTGGACTGCACACATTTTGGAGCAGTATGAAAATAACCGCTTGATTCGTCCGCGTGCGGAATACACAGGTCCGATGGATCAAAAATATGTGTCACCAGAGCTGCGCTAACCTTTGGAGGAAGATTGAGGTTGTATACCCTGAATTTAAAAAATAAGGTACAATAGAAGGGTCGGCGAGAGATATACGTTTTTGTCTGTGATAAAGATCATGTCTTTCGTCCTGTACCCATTCATATCTGAGGAGGAAAAGGAACTTATGGCGAAATTTGAAAAGTTTGAGCTCCCAACTGAAGGCGAAAAAATTACAATTGATAACGGTCAACTGCAGGTTCCAAATCATCCGGTAATTCCGTTTATCGAGGGTGACGGCACAGGTCGCGACATCTGGAAAGCTTCCAAGCGCGTACTGGACGCGGCTGTAGAAAAAGCATATAACGGCACGAAAAAGATTGCCTGGTATGAAGTATTCGCTGGTGAGAAAGCTTTCAATACATACGGCGAGTGGCTCCCTAACGATACTTTGGAAGCCATCCGTGAGTATATTGTAGCCATTAAAGGTCCACTTACGACACCTATTGGCGGTGGTATCCGTTCATTGAATGTGGCATTGCGCCAAGAACTGGACTTATACGTATGCCTGCGTCCTGTTCGCTACTTTAACGGTGTCCCATCTCCAGTAAAACGTCCTGAGTTGGTAGACATGGTCATTTTCCGTGAGAATACAGAAGATATTTACGCAGGGATCGAATATGCCGAAGGGTCTGAAGACGTGAAAAAGGTAATTCAGTTCCTTCAGCAAGAGCTGGGCGTGAATAAGATCCGTTTCCCTGAAACCTCAGGAATTGGGATTAAGCCAGTTTCCTCCGAGGGTTCAAAGCGTCTGGTACGGGCAGCTATTCAGTATGCCGTTGACCATGGGCGCAAGAGTGTAACGCTCGTACACAAAGGTAACATTATGAAATTTACCGAAGGTGCCTTCAAAAACTGGGGTTATGAAGTAGCTGAGCAAGAGTTTGCAGATAAAGTATTTACTTGGGCTCAGTATGATGTCATCAAGGAAAAAGAAGGTGAGGATGCGGCAAATGCAGCTCAAAAAGCAGCTGAAGATGCAGGCAAAATCATTATTAAGGATGCGATTGCTGATATTGCACTTCAACAAGTGCTGACTCGTCCTTCTGAATTTGATGTCATTGCTACGCTGAACCTGAACGGGGACTATCTGTCCGATGCTTTGGCTGCTCAAGTTGGTGGAATTGGGATCGCGCCAGGTGCAAACATTAACTATGTAACCGGGCATGCTATCTTTGAAGCTACGCATGGTACAGCTCCAAAATATGCAGACAAAGACGTAGTGAACCCTGGTTCCGTAATTCTGTCCGGCGTTATGCTGCTTGAACATTTGGGCTGGAAAGAAGCAGCTGACCTGATTTACAAGGGGCTGGAGACGTCCATTAATAAAAAGATCGTAACTTATGACTTTGCCCGTCTGATGGACGGTGCTACACAGGTGAAATGCTCCGAGTTCGCGGACACTATTATTAGTAACCTGTAAGGAAGGGGAATACTACTTGACCATTCAACGCAAAAAAATATCCATTGTTGGCGCCGGTTTTACCGGTGCCACTACCGCATTGCTGCTGGCTCAGAAGGAGTTAGGTGATATCGTACTCATTGATATTCCGCAACTAGAGAATCCGACTAAAGGCAAAGCACTTGATATTTTGGAAGCTGGTCCAGTGCAGGGATTTGACACCCAGATCATGGGCACTTCTAATTATGAGGATGCAGCCAACTCGGATATCGTCATTATTACAGCCGGGATCGCGCGCAAGCCGGGGATGAGCCGTGATGATTTGGTCAACACGAACGCAGGAATTATAAAATCCGTATGTGAGAATGTGAAGAAGTACGCGCCTAATGCTATCGTCATTATTCTGAGTAATCCGGTCGATGCTATGACCTATACGGCGTACCAAACGCTTGGCTTCCCGAAAAATCGGGTTATTGGCCAATCAGGTGTGTTGGATACGGCTCGGTATTGTACCTTTATTGCCCAGGAACTGAATGTTTCGGTTGAAGACGTGCGCGGTTTCGTTATGGGAGGGCATGGTGATGATATGGTACCGCTCGTACGCTATTCCAGCGTAGGAGGTATACCTATCGATAACCTGATTTCTCAGGAACGTATCGAAGCGATTGTACAACGTACACGAGTGGGTGGCGGAGAGATCGTTAACCTATTGGGTAATGGCAGCGCATATTATGCTCCAGCAGCTTCGCTTGCGCAAATGACAGAAGCGATTGTAAAAGATAAAAAACGGATTATTCCAGTCATTGCTTACCTGGAAGGAGAGTATGGCTATCAGGACCTGTTCCTCGGTGTACCTACACTTCTTGGCGGGAACGGCATCGAAAAAGTGTTCGAGTTGGAATTGACAGTTGCAGAAAAAGCAGCGCTCGATCAATCTGCCGAAGCGGTTCGTAATGTGACTAAAATAGTCAACGTATAAATACGATTTGCTACTAAAACGGTATACTTTTTTACTTAAAGAGGTGTCCACAAGTCATAGTTATGGCTGTCGGCCACCTCTTTTATTTTTAAATAGTCTATTGTCTTCTTCCTTTTCTTTTAATATTGAAAGTTTCAGTTTGGATTTGCTGGCACCAGCGGAGCGAACGGAATGATTGCGGACAAGCATCCACCCGAGTTGAAACTTTCCCCCTCATATCCTTTGCTTTGACCCACTTCCCCGGTATAATAGAGTTCATATGCATTAATAGTTACATAGAAAAGCATGTCCCAAAACATTGCAAAGATGCTAGTCATTCGTTGGAATATGATCGTTCTATGGAAAAATCAGTTTGTAAGAAAACAAAGAATTGGAGGTTATAAAGAATGTTTTTTATTCACATTATTGGATCACTGGCAATGGGCTTTTATTTATTGCTTCCCTTCGTCGTGGGCAAAATCGACAAATTGGCTCCAAGCGCGCAGGAGGGAACGATATCGGCTGTGCAGCTATTGAACCGTTTGGCGCAATTTGCACTAATCCTTGTGCTTATTAGCGGCATCTATATGATTTTTGCTTGGAAGTCTTATTCGGTAGCATGGATCGTGGTCGTGTTGTTGTTGTTTCTTGCTATTTCTGGTATCGCAGGTGCTATGGGTAAGCCATTACGATTGTCACTGGAAGCAGTTCGCAACCAACAGCCAATTACGCAATACGCTGGTAAAGTGCGAATGTTCAGTACGTTGTTGGCCGTTTTCATGATCTTAATTACGTTTTTAATGGTATACAGCCATATTATTTAATGAATCATTTTATGAGCGGTTGGAATTGAATAATGACAACGGCTAACGTTGAAAAAACGGTCTGTGCAGAATAAGCATAGGTCGTTTTTTTGTGTGCTCACATAGCTGGATTTTTCTTTTTTCGTTTAACGGATAAGTTTGTGTGGTAAATCAGGAGTAGAGTGGATGCAAATGTTGCATCCTAAAAAATATCTGATTTTGAAGGGAGAATGTACAATGGCTAAAAGCAACCAACCTCAGCAAACCTTGCCCCCGCAGCACCAGGAACAGCAACCGGGGATTGAGTCCAAAATGACGCCTGCACCGCAATTTGAAAAACCAACTTACAAAGCGGCTGGCAAGCTAACAGGCAAAGTTGCACTGATTACTGGTGGAGACAGTGGAATTGGGCGGGCTGTAGCTGTCACGTATGCCAAAGAAGGTGCGGATGTAGCTATCGTCTACTTGAATGAGCATAAGGATGCGGAAGAAACCAAACGTCAGGTCGAACAGGAAGGACGCAAATGCGTGTTGATTCCTGGCGATATCGGAGATGACCAATTTGCCAAAAAAGCGGTGCAACAGACGGTGAACGAATTGGGCAAGCTTGATATCGTCGTGAACAATGCGGCCGAGCAGCATCCACAGCAAAAGCTGGAGGATATCACCAAGGAACAGCTGGAGCGCACTTTCCGCACGAATATCTTCGGTATGTTCTTCCTAACACAAGCGGCATTGCCGCATTTGAAGAAAGGGAGCGCGATCGTCAACACAACGTCGATTACCGCATACGCTGGGAATAAGACGCTCATTGATTATTCTTCCACCAAAGGGGCAATCACATCATTCACTCGTTCCCTATCACTCAATTTGGCGGATCAAGGTATTCGAGTGAACGCTGTAGCCCCAGGGCCGATCTGGACACCGTTAATCCCGTCTACCTTTGATGCCAAGACGGTCAGCGAATTTGGAGGAGCACAGCCCATGAAGCGACCGGGTCAGCCGGAAGAACTGGCGCCAGCTTATGTGTACCTTGCTTCAGACGATTCGTCTTATGTAAGCGGGCAGGTTATTCATATCAATGGCGGTGAAGTTGTAAACGGGTAAGAGGATAAAGAAAAGGTTGGGGCAGTCTTTTGCTCCGGCCTTTTTTCTTTTCACGGTGGAACATAATGCAGGTAGCCTGTAGAATGAGATTAACTTACATAAAAGGATGGGCAAATTTCTATGAAATCGTTTCGTTTCAGGCTTACCCTGATCATGCTGATTTTGATTGGCGTATCTGTCCTTGCTGCTGGAATCACTATGGGACAAATTTTCAAAAATTCGAATATGAAGGTGCTAGAGGAGAACATGGGCCGCGAGATTGACTTGCTCCGCGCTACTTTCCCATTTGTTAATGCTGATGCCCTATCCAGTACGGATTATGTCTCCTATTATTCTGAGAAGGCGAAGGAAATTGCCCATCTGACCGATTCGCGAGTGACCTTCATTCGTAAGGACGGGACGGTGGTGGGTGATTCGTTAAGCAATCCACGCAAGATGGAAAACCATGCATCGCGTGAAGAAATACGACAAGCTACGTCGGAGGGAATCGGACGGACGATACGCTACAGTGAAACTTTGCAACGAAACATGCTATACGTCGCTGAGCCTGTTGTATCGGAGAAGGGCTTTGACGGATATATCCGTTTGTCCATGAGTCTGAAAGCGGTGGAAGAGGGAATGCAGCGCGGCTGGACGGCCATCGGGATTGGTCTTGTGTTGCTGTTTATTGCTGCTGGACTGATGAGCTATCGTATTGCTCGCAGCCTCACCTCGCCCATTGAACATATTACAGGGGTAGCCAACCGTATTTCAGGACTGGATTATGACGCAAGGGTCGGCGTACAGCGCCGGGATGAGGTAGGACAACTGGGTGAAGCCATTAATCGTATGGCTGACAGCCTCCAAAACCAAATGAAAACGATTCGTGACAATGAGGATCTGCTGCAAAGCGTCATGAGTAATATGACAGGCGGGATTCTGATGATCGATGCTAATGAACGCATTGCGCTTGTCAACCGTGAGTCTGAGCGTATGCTCGGTGTCGCGGGTAAGCGGGTGACAGACAAGCCGTATCATGAACTGAAGAAGCACTATGAGCTCACAAAGCTAATTGAGGGCAGTATACAAAGCCGAGAAAGGCTACATGGTGAGGTGCATTTGTACAACCCTGAGGAACGACTCGTTTTGCTAGATGGTGTCCCTATGTATGAGGATGAAGGGGGATACCGGGGGATGCTGTTCCTTTTGCAGGATATTACAGCTATTCGACGGTTAGAAAATATGCGAAGCGAATTTGTGGCAAACGTCTCTCATGAGCTAAAAACACCGATTGCCGCAGTCAAGGGTTTTGCCGAGACATTGCTTGGTGGCGGGGTCAAAGATGAGGAAACAGCCCGTTCCTTTTTACAAATTATATATGACGAAAGCGAACGACTGAATCGACTGATCGGCGATATTCTGGAGCTTTCCAAAATCGAGTCCAAGCGCTCTCCGCTGGATTGCTCTCCAATTCATATCTCTTCTTTCATAGAATCATTGCTGGAGAAACTGAACAATGTAGCAGCGAAGAAAAGGATTACACTGCACATGGATATCCCGGATGAATTGTTTATGGAGGCAGATGAAGATAAGCTTCAGCAGATTTTCCTGAACCTTTTGTCTAATGGCATTAACTATACACTTGATGGCGGCAAGGTAAAAATCAAGGTTATAACGCTACAGCGAGACCATGACACGGAAAAGGTCGTATTTACAGTCAGTGATACGGGTATTGGGATACCGAAAAAGGACCTGCCACGTATCTTTGAGCGCTTTTATCGGGTGGACAAAGGTCGCTCACGCAACTCGGGCGGAACGGGGTTGGGATTATCTATCGTCAAGCACCTGGTTGATCTGCATCATGGTACACTTTCGGTTGAAAGCGAGCTTGGTTTGGGTACGACGTTTACCGTTGAATTACCGTTATTGCAACAGGAAGAATGAACTATAACATTTTTTACATTGTGTTAACAATGCCGTGATAAAATAAACGGGTGTCGCATGAGCATGGAAAAGATTTCAGGATTTTGACTAATGCGCCTTTAACAGGTAAACAGGAGATGAAGTTATTAATGGGACAACGTTTGCTGGTTATTGAGGATGAACCAACGCTTGCCAGATTGCTATCCTACAATTTGATACAAGAAGGTTTCGAAGTGGACACGGAGGATCATGGCAGTGCTGGGTTTGAAAGAGCCTCCAGAGAATCCTACGATTTGATCCTGCTGGATTTGATGCTGCCGGGAATGAATGGACTGGACATTCTGAGCAGACTTCGCCATCAGGGGCTGACGACACCTATCATTATTCTCACCGCTAAAAACGGGGAGGCTGAGGTGGTCCAAGGACTGAAGTCGGGTGCTGATGACTACATCACAAAGCCTTTTGGCGTTTCTGAGCTGTTGGCCCGTGTAACGGCTGTGCTGCGAAGAACATCCGGAGGGGATGAGGGAGTGCTGTCTGAACAGAAGGATGGCTCCAAAATTCAACTGGGCGAGCTGGAAATCTACCCTGAAAAATATGAAGTCATTCTTGGAGGTCAATCCATCAGCTTAAGACCCAAGGAATTTGAAGTACTTCTCTATTTGTCCCGCAAGCCGGGTGTCGTCCTGACTCGAGATGATCTAATGAATGCCGTGTGGGGCTTTGACTACATCGGTGGTCAACGGACGGTGGATGTACACGTCAGCTCCTTACGTAAAAAGCTGGAGCTTGATCCTGACTCGGTTCATATTGATTCGATCCGCGGAGTGGGGTATAAGCTGGTTGTAAATAAAAAAAGAAGCGCTTCTCATTTGTTATAAATGAGGAGCGTTTTTCTCTTTCCAGGCCGTAGCAGCAACTTTTATGTCCATTTTGTGATTTTACATTTCGTTGACAAAACTAGCCATTAAAATCAACAAATGACCGATATGATGTTCCCGTCACTCCAAGTAAGTAAAAAAAGGGGACTTCAGAACGATGATAACGGAACCAAAGACCCAGCCGAGTTCCACTGCCGTGATTGAACGTGAAACGTTCAAGCCGATTACTACCTATGTGCCATGCCGGGAGGTTCCGATCATTGGCACGGATATGTCTTGCAAAGAACTGTTAGCACTCATGAAAGCACAGGAAGATATCCCCTGTGTCATCGTCGTGGATAAACATGACCTTCCATTGGGCATTATCATGAGAGATGCATACAATCGTCATTTTACGGGCAGGTTCGCTGCGGCGTTGTTCTATGATAAACCGGCTTCCCTATTTGCCGATCCGAATACATTAATTGTGGATTTGAAAAGTCCAGCAACGGAAATTGTAGAACAGGCGATGATGCGTGAAGATCAGCGTTTTTACGATTGTTTATTGATAAAGGAAGGGACAAGATTACTCGGTGTACTCACAATTCGTGATATCCTGTCTGTCGTTCAGCGAATGCAAAGAGAAGCAGACGAAGATCGGGGCGATGTGATTCGACATAGCTATGACGGAGTCCAGCGTATTCGGATGACTGTTTTGGATGCAGCGAAAGAGGCGGATGACAGTGTGCAGCTAACTCGCTCAATGAGTGAATTATCCCGCCGTGGTAAAGTGGAACTGGAGGATGTTCTGCTTTCTTATCATGCAGTAACGGAACAAATGAAGCGCCAGCATGAGCAGATGACAGCCTTAACCCAATCGCTGAATGATATTGCGGGCATGGCCTCATCCATTCGTGCATTGGCAGATCACAGCGGATTGCTGGCGATCAATGCGTCTATTGAAGCGGCCCATGCTGGCGAACACGGGCGTGGCTTTCAGATTGTGTCTCAAGAGGTTCGGAATATGTCACTCCAGACCAAAGCTTTTTCTGTACAGATTACCGGCTTACTCACTCATATTGAGCAAATGCTGCGTGACACTGCTGAACTGACGGATACGAGTATGCAGCAGATTCATACAGGCTCTAAATTTATATCTGCCGGAACCCAAACGTTTGCCAAATTATTGCAGGCAGTCGATGAAATAGAGGCTAAAAATAGTGAAATGTCCCGTTCCGCAGAAGAAGCGGCCTTGAATGCAGCTGGAATAGCACAGGAGCTTGAGCTCATGCTGAGTTCTTGATCATTTTACATACCGTTAACAAATCCACCACACTGAATTTACACACAGCTTATATAATCTTCATATTGTGCAAATCAGGTGCAATGCTTGAGGACCATAACTGCAACACGAAGGAGATCATAAATCCATGAATGATTCCGTAATCCGGATTGATAAGCTGAATTTGTATTATGAAAAATTCCACGCGCTGAAACATATAAACCTGGATATTCCTGAAAAAACGGTAACAGCCTTCATCGGCCCATCCGGCTGTGGAAAATCAACCTTGCTGCGTACGCTAAACCGGATGAATGACATGATACCGGGAACGCGTATTGAAGGCACCGTGAGCATCGCAGGTCAGGATATTTACGGCGATACTATGGAAGTAGAAACGCTGCGTAAACAGGTGGGAATGGTTTTTCAACAGCCTAACCCGTTTCCCAAATCCATTTACGATAACGTGGCCTATGGTCCGCGTCTGCATGGAATTCGGCAAAAGGACAAGTTAGATGAACTGGTAGAGCAAAGCCTACGGCAGGCAGCACTTTGGGAAGAGGTTAAAAATTTTCTCAAGCGTTCTGCTCTGAGCTTGTCCGGCGGACAGCAACAACGGCTATGTATTGCCCGGGCGCTTGCTGTACAGCCAGATATTTTACTTATGGATGAGGCTACATCTGCGCTGGACCCGATCTCGACGATGAAAATTGAAGAGCTGGTTCAAGAATTAAGAGACACGTATACCATCGTCATGGTGACGCATAACATGCATCAGGCAGCGCGTGTGTCTGGTCGAACTGCGTTCTTTTTGAATGGGGTTGTAGTAGAGGCAGCGGATACAGAGGCGATGTTTTCCACGCCACAGGATTCACGTACGGAAGATTATATTTCCGGGCGTTTTGGCTAAAGCCAAATTTGATGATTATGCGAGAAGGGGTGACTTCGAAATGATTCGTAGAAAAGGTTTTGATGAAGGATTAGAAGAACTGAGAGCCGTACTGCGCGAAATGGGTGCACACGTTTCGAAGGCGCTCGATCAGGCTATTGAATGTTTGCAGACCAAAAATACAGAAATGGCCCAGCAGGTAGTCAAAAATGATGCATCCCTCAATACAATGGAAGAAAATATTCTGGATATGGGCTCCAAGCTCATTATTACCCAGCAGCCGGTAGCGAAGGATTTACGCCGGATCATTGTTGCATTTAAAATTTCCAGTGATTTGGAACGGATGGGTGATTTGGCACTTGATATTGCCAAGGTCACACTTCGCTTGGAAGGACAGCAGGCGATGAAGCCGTTGGTGGATATTCCACACATGGCTTCCATTGTAAAAGAAATGATCGACGATGCGATCAAATCCTATTTGGATGAAAATACAGATCTGGCCTACAAAATGGCTAAAGAGGATGATCGGGTGGATTCCTTGTACAGCCACATGATCAGCGATCTATACGCATTTATGGTAGAAAAGCCAGCAGAGGCTTCACAAGCCATGCTGCAACTGCTTGTAGGACGTTATATTGAACGCATTGGCGACCATGCTACGAATATCGGTGAAAGCACTGTATATCTCGTGACAGGAGAGCGACCAGATTTGAACCAGTAAGGCTTTTAGTATATAGCGGTTGTTTCTAATCCAGATTTGTCTTGAGCAAAAGGCAAATTTGGCTAGGAAACAGCCGTTTTTTTCTGAAAAAGAGTCTTGTATGTTAAGATAGAAAGAGGAATGCGTAAAACGTAAGAACGTTACGAATGCATTGATGAACTTGCGAGGTGCGAAATGGATAAACTCATGCTTATAGATGGTAACAGTATCATATACCGGGCGTTTTTTGCTATGCCGCCGTTGACGAATTCAAGCGGACAGCAGACGAATGCGGTGTACGGATTTACGACAATGTTATTGCGGCTTTTGGAGGAGCACAAACCAACGCATATTTTGGTTGCGTTTGATGCTGGTAAAATTACGTTTCGCCATAAAGGGTACGAGGATTACAAAGGTGGACGGGAGAAAACGCCGCCGGAGCTGTCCCAGCAATTTCCGCTGCTGAAAGAGCTATTGACCGCCTTCGGCATTGCCCAATTTGAACTGGATGGCTATGAGGCAGACGATATTATAGGCACCCTGTCCAAAACAGCGGACGAAGCGGGTTTTAATGTGCTGGTTGTGACCGGCGACAAGGATATGCTTCAATTGGCTTCAGACCATGTCACAGTCGGCTTGACCCGCAAAGGGGTTACCGAGGTGGAAACGTATGGACCTGAGCAGATTCAGGAACGTTACGGCTTAAAGCCGCTGCAAATCATAGACCTTAAGGGCCTAATGGGCGATACGTCGGATAACATTCCTGGTATTCCGGGCGTGGGTGAGAAAACCGCGCTCAAGCTGCTGCATCAATATGGTTCAGTTGAAGAGGTGCTGGCGCATACGGATGAGCTGAAGGGTAAAATGAAAGAACGCGTGGAGACTCATGCTGACGATGCACGAATGAGCAAGGATTTGGCGACCATTTATCGGGATGTAACGTTGGACAAGCAACTGGAAGATGTGGTTTTCAGCGGGCTACAGGCAGAGACGGCTGGACCAGCTTTGGCGAAGCTGGAGTTCAAGTCCCTGCTGGAGCGTTTATCCTTTTCGGGCGAGGTCGGCAGTGCTGGAGTCGGCGTAGAGGAAGCCGTAGCAGACGTGACTGTGCTGGATGAACAGCGGATCAGCGAATTGGTAGAAGTGCTGAATAACGTAGATGTGCTGCATGTTGAGACGCATGGTGATAATCCGCATCATGCTGAGATTGTATGCTTGATATTTGCCGCAACAGGGCGTCAGTTTTTTATGACACTGGAAGTTCTACAAAGTGATGCAGCTACCCCTATTCGGGAGTGGCTTGCCGACCCTGAACGCAAAAAACGCGGTCATGATCTGCATCGTACGGACTTGGCTTTACACTGGCATGGAATTGAGTTTGCTGGAGCTGAGTTTGATGTGCAGCTGGCCGGATACTTGCTAGATCCGACAGACGCCAATCAGACATTGAGTGGGCTGGCAGCCAAGTATGGCTTGTCATCGATTCGTCCAGACGACGAAGTGTTTGGTAAAGGAGCTAAATATAAAGTTCCTGACGTAGATGTACTATCCGATCATGTGGCGCGTAAGGCAGCGGTGATCGAAGCGTTGGTACCTGTGCAGCAGGCGGAGCTGGAAAAAACGGAAATGCACAAGCTGTTCCATGAGCTTGAGATGCCGTTATCCCGCATTCTGGCGGATATGGAGAAGCAGGGTATTTTGGTGAATGTAGAGGAACTGCGCGCTTTGGGAAAAGAATTTGAAGCCCAGATTACAACGTTGGTGGGTGAGATCTACAGCATTGCAGGGGTAGAGTTCAATCTTAATTCGCCCAAGCAGTTGGGTGAGATTTTGTTTGATAAGCTGGGTCTGCCCGTTATTAAAAAGACAAAAACCGGGTACTCGACCGATGCAGAGGTGCTGGAAAAGCTTGCGCCATATCATGATATTGTGCAAAACATTTTGCAATATCGCACCATTGCCAAACTTCAATCGACGTATGTCGAAGGATTGCTTAAAGAAATTTCGGAGAAGACAGGTAAAGTGCACACGTATTTCCGGCAGACGGTTGCAGCAACCGGACGCTTGAGTAGTCAATTTCCGAATTTGCAAAACATTCCGATCCGTCTCGAAGAAGGACGCAAAATTCGCAAAGTATTTGTGCCATCGGAGCCGGGCTGGTCGATTTTGGCGGCAGACTATTCACAAATCGAGCTGCGGGTGCTGGCTGATATTTCGGATGATGAGCGTTTGAAAGAGGCTTTTGTCCACGATATGGATATCCATACCAAGACCGCATCCGATGTGTTCGGTGTACCGGCAGAGGCTGTAGACTCCGATATGCGCCGTTCTGCAAAGGCGGTCAACTTTGGGATTGTTTACGGGATTAGTGACTATGGTCTGTCGCAAAATTTGAATATTACGCGGAAGGAAGCGGCTCGCTTTATCGACCAGTATTTTGACGTGTTCCAGGGTGTTCGCCGTTACATGGATGATATTGTGAAGGATGCGAAGAGGGATGGATACGTAAAAACGTTGTTGGAACGCAGACGATATTTGCCAGAGATAAACGCCAGCAATTTCAACCAGCGTTCGTTCGCCGAGCGTACAGCGATGAATACGCCGATTCAAGGTACCGCAGCCGATATTATCAAGCTGGCGATGGTGCAGATGGACGCAGCGCTGCGTGAGCGCAATCTTCGCAGCCGTATGCTGTTACAAGTACATGATGAGCTTGTATTCGAGGTTCCGCCTGAGGAAATGGAAACGATGAAAGAGCTTGTTCCCGCTACCATGGAAGCTGCATTAAAGCTGGCTGTGCCGCTTAAAGCGGAAGTAAGCTATGGCAGCAATTGGTATGAGGCCAAGTAAGATATTTCAATGAGTAGATAGTCCCAATTTGACGTTGCTTCCGTTATAATATAGGGTGAGGTGAAGACATCATGCCGGAATTACCGGAAGTAGAAACCATTAAACGAACACTAAACGAGCTAATCGTCGATAAACATATAGATCATGTAACCGTAAATTTGCCGCGTATTATCCAACGTCCCGATGATATCCACGCATTTGCGATGGAATTGGCTGACCACCGGATTATTGGGGTGGAAAGACGCGGTAAGTTTCTGCGGATTTTGCTGGACGGGCTAGTGCTTGTCTCCCATCTTCGAATGGAAGGACGCTATGGATTGTATTCACAAGATGATCCTGTGGAAAAGCATACCCATGTCATCTTTCATTTTAAAGATGGTACAGAGCTGCGTTATCAGGATGTGCGCCAATTTGGTACAATGCACTTATTTCCGGCAGGACAGGATTTGCTGGAAAAGCCGCTGAATAAACTCGGTTTGGAACCGATGGACGAGGCTTTTACACCTGAAATGCTGCGTGCCGCTGTTGGAACTCGTTCGACTTCGATCAAGGCAGCGCTGTTAAACCAGTCATATGTGGTAGGCATCGGGAATATTTATGTAGATGAATCGTTATTTAAGGCAGGGATTCATCCGGCACAGCCAGCCAAAAGCCTAACGGATAGCCAATTTCGCGTACTGCATGAAGCTATTGTCTCCACGCTGGGCGCGTCGATTCAGGTTGGTGGCTCGTCTATCAAATCATTCGTTAACGGACAGGGCAAAACGGGTGATTTTCAGCATCAGTTGCAAATTTATGGACGTAATGCGAAGCCTTGTATTAACTGTGGTACATTGATCGAAAAATCCGTCGTAGCTGGACGTGGCACACATCATTGCCCGGTCTGCCAGCCTTTGCGCTAAACAGGCACAGTCACCCCAAGCCCACCCCTCTCATATATTGTTCCAAGTACCAATACTGCGAAGGGAGTCGGTTGCTGTAAGGCCCAGCCTTCGCAATGGGAGGGAATTGGAGTGGCTAATCATTGGGGAGCCCTGCTGTTACTGGCATTTGCGCTAAGTTTGGACAGTTTCGGAGTCGGTGTTACATATGGTCTGCGCAAAATGAAAATTCCATTGTTGTCGATTGCTATCATCTCCGTATGTTCAGGTTTGGTGATCGGCATATCCATGCAGCTCGGCGCATTACTATCCCGTGTCCTGTCTCCTGTATATACGACGGTTTTCGGTGCTGTCATTCTGATCTGTATCGGCTGTTACTCTTTGATTCAGGCTCTGCAACGCAAGGAAGATTTGACGGAAGAAACAGCGGAAGTCCCTCGGGATCTGCACCTTACGGAACAGGTTGATTCAGATTCAGGGCATATATCAGCTCTTGCGGAGAAAAAAAGTGCTGAGAATGCCAATACAGAGTCTCTAACCAGCTCAGGAAGAGATCTATCGACAGAGACTTCTTTGGAGCTACAGCAGGAGGAGCGAACGTTATTTTCGCTGGAGTTCCGCAAATGGGGGCTTGTTATTCGGATTCTTCGAAGCCCGTCTGCTGCGGATATGGACCGTTCCGGCAGTATATCTGCTACCGAAGCGGTTTGGTTAGGTATTGCATTATCGGTCGATGCGTTCGGAGCGGGCTTAGGTGCAGCCATGCTTGGTTTTCAGCCCCTGTCTACTGCGCTGGCTATTACGTTATTCAGTGGTGTATTTTTGATTGCTGGTATGAAGGCAGGGTTCTTCCTGTCAGCATTTCGATTTATGAAGGCGCTCGGCGTATTGCCGGCATTATTACTGATTATGATGGGTATATTGAAGCTGTTATGAGGTGAAGAGCATGAATATCGGATTAACCGGAGGGATCGCTACCGGAAAAAGCACCGTGTCGGCTCTTTTGGTCGCCAAGGGTGCGCTGCTGATCGACGCAGATGCCATTGCCCGGGAAGTTATGCTTCCGGGGCATCCTGTGCTGGCGGCGGTCATACAGCATTTTGGACAAGCTATAGTGAACAGTGACGGAACCCTGCACCGCAAAAGACTGGGAGAGATTGTATTCAGAGATCCTGTACAGCGACAGGCACTTAACGATATTACGCATCCTGCTATTCGTGAGGAAATGCGTCTGCGCATGGAAGCTTATGAACGGGAGCAGCCGGACAAGCTTGTTTTGGCAGATATCCCGTTAATGTATGAGTCTGGGCTGGAGAGCCTGTACGAGGAAATTATGGTTGTATATGTACCACGTGATGTTCAGCTCCGACGTCTGATGCTCAGAGACGGTCTGACAGAAGAGCAAGCCGAGCTTCGTTTGTCTGCACAAATGGATATCGAGCAGAAAAAAAGTTTAGCTGATATTGTTATTGATAATAGCGGAACACAGTCTGAGACGCAGATGCAAATTGATCAGTTTTGGCAGCGAAAGGGACTTGCATGAACATTTTACGTAAGAAAAGAGTCCTGCTCATTTTGTTTGTCGGATTTGTCCTGATTCTGTTCCTCAACTCGAATTGGATGTCCTGGTTTTACCCGATTCAATATAAGGATGAGATTCGGCAGTATTCACAGACCTATGAAGTGGACCCATTTTTGGTGGCGTCTATTATCCGTGTGGAAACAAATTTTAAAACCAGCAAGCAGTCACACAAGGGTGCGCTGGGGCTTATGCAGATTATGCCGAACACGGCCAATTGGATTATGGAGAGTGCTCAGATTCAAAAGGTCCCGCTGGACAGTGTCAAGCACGAGCCCGGCACCAATATTGAGCTGGGTACCTGGTATCTGCATAACCTGTCTATGAAGTTTCAGGATAATCCTGTGGTCATCGTAGCTGCTTACAATGCTGGTCCAGGTAAAGTTCAGGAATGGCTGGATCAGGGGGTGTGGGATGGCAAAGAAGAGTCCATTAAGCAAATCCCTTTTGGTGAGACACGGCATTATGTACAGCGAGTCATCTACTACTACAGGCAATATACAAAAATTTATGATGTGTTTTAAGTGACAGGTTAATGACAACATGAGCCTTTTCGCTTTAAAATGAAAAAAAGCGCAGGACAGGCTGTTTTTAGCAGCCTATCCCTACACTTTTTCGTATTACTTCTTCATTATTACCGAGATTATTGGTATTGTCCTGCCAATTGTTGTTCGGCGATCGTTACGAGGCGTTTTGTGATGTAGCCCCCGATCGAACCGTTCTCATAGGAAGTCATGTTACCTTGGTATCCATCTTGAGGAATGCTGATACCCAGCTCTTGAGCGATTTCATATTTCATTTGCTCCAGAGCACCGGAGGATCTGCTGACTACCAGGTTGTTGGAGTTGCCATTGTTTCCTTGTGCCATTGTTGTTCACCTCCTCGCGACGTGGTAAACATATTATGATCCGTTTCGACAAAATTATTACTAAAAAGCTTCGGGAATTTATTGGAAAAAGGAAGTGATGAGATTATGAAGTGCCCGTATTGCGCTTACAACGGCACGAAAGTGTTGGATTCGCGACCAGCGAATGATAATAAGTCCATCCGACGCCGCCGCGAATGCGAACAGTGTGCCAGGCGTTTTACCACCTTTGAAATGGTGGAAGAGACCCCACTGATGGTCATCAAAAAAGATGGCAGCCGTGAAGAGTTTAGCCGTGATAAAATGCTGCGCGGTCTCATTCGAGCCTGTGAGAAGCGTCCAGTATCAGTCGAGCAGCTCGATCTGATTGTATCTCAGGTGGAGAACGCCATTCGCAACACGGCAGCCACAGAGGTGGATAGCCAGCAGATTGGTGAGCTGGTCATGGAACAGCTCTATCCTGTGGATGAAGTGGCCTACGTACGCTTTGCGTCCGTCTATCGGCAGTTCAAAGACATCAATATGTTTATGAAGGAACTGAAAACACTGTTATCTAAAGATACAGACAGCGACTGATCGCTGACTGTATCTTTTTAGGGCCGTGGCGGGAAGATGTTAATATTTTTTTTATAAAAGTATTGACACAGGGTCGAATATTTTATATGATATAGAAGTCGCTTGAAACGTTAATTAACTTACATGAGACGGGGCCTTAGCTCAGCTGGGAGAGCGCATCGCTGGCAGCGATGAGGTCAGGGGTTCGATCCCCCTAGGCTCCACCATAATTTTATATGGACTCTTAGCTCAGTTGGTAGAGCAGTTGACTCTTAATCAATTGGTCCAGGGTTCGAGTCCCTGAGAGTCCATCCTTTAAAAAAAACGGCAGAAATGCCGTTTTTTTGCTGTTTATATATCTATTCCCGGTCTAATAGAGTATACAGCAGTTCCAAGCTTAACGCTGACTAACATAATCGGCGAGAATTTGTAGATAATCATCATTTACCAATTGTCTGGGGGCAAATACGGCGGTTAAGAAGGTTAGGGACTTGGAATGCGCGATTTGTTCATTCATCATGGAATGGTCAACTTCTGGCAAATGAATAACAGACAGCAGGTCTGGAGATATCTTTTGGCGATATACTCGCTCAGTGTCTTTTACATCTACGTTTATATCTTTCCCAGCCAGAACCAAGAGTACAGGAGATTTAAAGTAGCTTAATTCTTCCGTAGAATCAGAACGAAAATTTTTGCCTATAAAGCTCCATCTTTCTTTGGAAATGATATCGTTAGGACTGGCTATGCTTAGGTATTCTTCATAGGAAGCATGATTTTTCAGTAATTGTAGAACCTTATGGTCGTAGTCCAGTCTCTTTTTAATTTGCTGCGGGCTAGCTCCTGCTTGTTCCAACTCTTTTTTTGTGTTAAATTGCCCTTGTGTAATCCAATTCACAGCCGGCGATACAAGGATGCTGAATGCAATATCATGCTCCTCTTTAACGATTTTCGGAATGACCCAGCCTGCTTGACTGGCTCCCCAAAGGCCGATTTTGTGCTTATCAATCATCGGTAAGGTTTTGGCCCAGTCAACTGCATATCGAATCTCCTGTGCCCGGTCCTCCATACTTTGCTCCAGCCAATCGCCTGGAGCGCGGTTAATACCGGGCTTATTCAGGGATAAGGAAGCATACCCCTTAGAAGCAAACCTTTCCCACAGTGGTTTGTATCCATCATCATAGGTGTCATTGATTGGACCATCTCCATGGACAAAAACAACCAATCCAACCTTTCCCGAGTAGTTTTTAGGCAAAGCCAGTGTACCTGTTAATACTCCTTTGGGAGTTGCAATTTGTATTTTTTCTTCCGTCATCTTGTAGGAATTTTGATATAAAACAATCAATATCAAGGCAACAGCCAGACCTGCCGCAATACCAAGGGTAAGTTTATATGTTTTTTTCAATGCTGTTCTCTCCTCGAATGCAGTTTCGTTCTTTCCAGCTCATTAGATGCCATACAGGCTCCTTGAACCAAAAATGTCGCCAATAATTATATTGAGACTGCTCAATTTCAAATGCTAGATTGTGGTACAAGCGGATAGCCTGCCGGTTCTGATGTGCTACATGAAGTGTCAACGCATGGAAACCGGATTCAACCGTAAACTGCTGTGCGAAAGCTAGAAAACGTCGCCCGATCCCTTGATTGCGATGACTTGAGCGAATCGCCAAATGATCAATGTAACACTCATCTATGGCAGGTTTATAGTCCAGCGCATACATGCCTGTCAAAAATTTAAATACATTGAAGCAGCCAAACTGTATTATAAGCGAAGCCAAAGAAGTGAGATTTGTTTTAGGAAGTGAAGAGGAGGGAGCCTTCCATTTGAGCGAAAGGACACCAACAACATCTTCGTTCTCTTTAACCACAAATTGCTTCCCAGATGTAGAATCAGGATGTTGAACCCAAACCTGCATTAATAAACGCTGTATATCTTGATCCTCCAAAGTAACAAGAGCTTGAAATTTTGCCTTAAACGATTCCACTAAGAGCTTACATACGGCTTCATGGTCTTGCTCTTGATAAGCAACAATGTCATAGGATTGTGGACTCATGTAACGTCCTCCTGCACATCAGAAATTTTTACTTGAATCTCATATTGCAGCTCGTTGCTGTCGAATATGGATAGATAGGATTTTTCCACCACAATGACCTTGCTTAGGCATTCATATTGATGTTGGGTCGCATAATGCTCCAGTTGTTGGACTTGGTGTTCGATCTCAGCGTCTTCAGTGGCAGAGAAGTGCTTATAAAGATAGCCGCCTTCTTCCAGAATATAATCAGATGCTCCTGATGTCGTTTCATAATATAGTTTCACCTGTCCAGAATCAGATAGATAATGTAGATCATTTTCAAATAATTGTGGTGGTGCAGGCCGCTGCTCAAATAGATTCCTGGCCGTGAGTTCTTGATCACTCTCCAATGCAAACCAAAGCTTTAAATGTCGAGTATCCAAAAGCTTGATTCGATACTCATTGTTTTGCCGGGTAAGGTTATGATGTTCTTTTAGCACTTTATGAATAAACTGTTCGAGCAGCTTTAAGTTAGCGATTTCATCCTGTACCTTCTGTAACGAATGTTCTAAAAGCTGGTTGTAATCATCGGCCGTGTAGGAAGTCATGCATTCTTCAATTTGACCGACAGGGATATTTAATTTACGTAGCATTAAAATATGGGAAAGTTGATAAATTTCATGAAGTCCGTACATTCGATATTGATTTTCATCTGTGTATAACGGATAAAGGATACCCTTTTCTTCAAAATACCGCAGCTGATGTACAGATACATTCATGAGCTGAGCAAGCTGACTAATCGTAATGTGTTTTTTCAATGACAGGTCTCCTTCTTGATAATTGAATAACTTCACTATAAACCTTAGGTCAGACCTAAGGTCAATAGAAAATATCCGCAGAGTTTACCTCTCGTTCATAACCCGTTATAATCATAAGATTAGTGTGCATAAACCAAATGTTCAGGATGAAGGTTAGAATGGGGAAATTATGTTGAAGACATTTAAGAAGGTATACATTGAGATAACAAGCATTTGCAATCTTGCATGCAGTTTTTGCCCTCAGACACAACGTGTCAAAAAATTTATTGATCCGGAAGTCTTTCGGAATGTGCTTGATCAGGTCAAGCCGCATACGGATTACATTTATCTGCATGTCAAAGGAGAGCCTTTGTTCCATCCCAAAATTGATCTTTTGCTGGAGAGTGCGCATGAGAAAGGCTTAAAGGTCAACATTACCACCAATGGTACCTTGCTGCCGAAGACCGGACATAAGCTGCTTGGTCAGCCGGCATTACGGCAGATGAACTTTTCTCTTCATAGTTTTGACGGGCATGAAGGTTCTGTGGATCGAGAAGGTTATTTGGGTCATATTTTCACGTTTGTCAGAGAAGCTGTGAAGCACAATGTCATTATTTCATTCCGTCTCTGGAACCTGACTCAAGACAATTTGACTAATGTGCAGCGTCAGCGCAACCGCGAGACACTGGAGCAATTGGAGCAAGAGTTTGGGCTGGACTATCGGATTGAAGAAAAAGTAATGCCGGGCAGTGGGGTCAAAATCGCCCCCAATGTATATTTGAATCAAGACTACGAATTTGAATGGCCTAGCCTGAGTGCACCAGAAGATGACGGAAAAGGCTTTTGTCATGCGCTTCGCAGTCAAGCGGCGGTTTTGGTGGATGGAACAGTGGTCCCTTGCTGTCTTGATGGAGAAGGCGTCATTAATTTAGGAAATGTGCATGAGCAAACATTTTCCGAGATCGTGGAAGGTGAGCGTGCAAACCGTCTGTACTTTGGATTCTCCAAGAGAGAAGCAGTGGAAGAGTTGTGCCGAAAGTGTGGGTATCGCAAACGATTTGGAACCTAATCATATCGGTGGAAATCCAAGCGACAATTGAATGGTTCACAAAAAAAGATAGCCCTTTACAGGGCTTTTTCTTATATTTGGATGGGGGGTGAGCGGTAGTAATGAAGTTGAACGAACACATTTTATTGTGGAATCATGTGTTTATACAAGTGATGGATGTTCGCCATAAGAAAATGGATAAAGGGGAAGAATTGCGAAACTACAGACTTCCGGTCAGTGCGTTTTTATATACTGTACGCGGAAGTGCGCGGGTATGGTTAGATGACAGTGTTCATAGGGTGGATCGTTTTCATGTCCTGCATGGGGGAAAAGGAATGTGCCTGAGCGTCATGACGGAGGATGTGCTTGAATATTACATCATTCTGTACAAGGCAACTTTGGCCCTACCTGGTCGGAAGGAGATCGCACAATTGCTGGAAAAGGGAAATCCTTTTCAGAATCAGTATGCTTTCGCACCTCATTACCCGCTGCCCCTGTATGATAAAGTGAAGCTGTTGGAGCAAGAATGGCATAAGGGATCGGGACTTGGTAAACTGCACGTCAAAGCTTTATTTCATCATTTTGTCTTCGAATTGTTACATCAATTGGATCGACAAGGCATTCAGCCCCTTAAACCTGACTTGGTAGCGCAAGCTGTAACTTATATTTGTGAGCATTTTAGTCGGTCTATAACACTAGAGTCCATTGCGGAGGAGCTAGAGTGCAGTACCGGATATTTATCAAGGCTGTTCAAAAGTAAAATGCATACCAGTCCAATTCATTACTTGGGCCAGATACGGGCAAATCGAGCGGCAGAGCTGCTAATGCAGACGGATGCCACTTTGCAGGAGATCGCAGAGCGTGTGGGATATCCAGATGCTCATTCATTAAGTCGCAGCTTCAAGAAATATAAGGGACTATCTCCTGTACGATTCAAAAAAGAACGGCAGCAGCATATCCAGGCGCAAGATCAGGATATGCCCCAAACGAAGCTTAAATATGCCCTTCAGCGGACAGCTTTCACCCGTTATACTGATATTGATTATCAATATCGGTATCATGCGGAAGGGGATTTATTCATGCACGGAAGAGGCAAAATTACAGCAATGATGATCATGTTGTGCTTATCATTGATGCTGGGAGCCTGCTCAGCTCCGACGAATACAAATGGAAGCTCGCAAACGAAAGCCAATCATACAGCGACATCATCCAACAGCGATGGACAAGCGGCAGTACAAGCACAGACCAGAACGGTTAAGACACTAAAAGGCGATGTGGAAGTACCTGCTAACCCGAAACGAGTAGCATCGGATCAGTATATGGGTCATCTTTTAAAACTGGGGATTATACCTGTAGGGGTCAGAAGCTTTATGTTGAATGAGGCTTGGATTGATCAATCGGGATATCCCAAAGAGAAGTTAGCCGGAATCAAAGATCTCGGGGATTTTCCTATGGATTTGGAGGAACTGACCGTACTGCAACCGGATTTAATTATCGGCTCAATTGAAAAGAACATCGACAGCTACCAGAAAGTAGGAACGACTGTGTTCCTGCCGTATTGGGAGGGTGAATCTACAGCGGGACCACTGGATAAATTCCGCAGAATCAGTGAAATATTTGGTAAGCAGAAAGAAGCCGAGCAGTGGATTGCTGAATATGAGAAGAAAGTTGCAAAGGCTAGAATTAAAATTGACGGTATCATTAAAGATGGAGAGACGGTTTCGATCGTACAAGTCGCCAATAAATCAATCTATGTTTTAGCGGCGAAAGGCGGTAACTACGGAAGTCCAACCATATATCAAATGCTACAGCTGCCACCCACTAAGAAAGCAATGAATATGAAAGAAGGATTTGAAAATATTTCGCTTGAGGTTTTACCCGAGTATATGGGAGATCACATCTTTGTATATGGCTCAGAAGATGAAGGGGCCAATCAGATTCTACATAGCGAGCTATGGAAGGGTCTTCCGGCTGTAAAAAAAGGACAGGTGTACATGTACGGTTCATTCAGCGATAAAGGGGATGAGTTTGTGATGGAAGATCCCTATTCGCTGGAGCTTCAACTGGATACTATAGTTAATCTCTTATTAGCCCACAAAAGATAAGAATTAAGGTGATATAGTTCCATTTTAATATGGAGAAGTTTTTAGGATTTCAAGCTGTGATAGTCACATAGAGAAAATCCGCTTTACACAAAGATTTCTAAGTGTTTGGCGGATTTTGTCATGTCTATATTTCTTCTTCTCTATATGTTTTGGTGTATCTTTGAAATTCAGATTTTTGATTATCGTAATAATCAGCTCTCGTCCAAAAAATAATTTGAGAGAAAGAATCGATATGCTCCAAATAAGTGATTAAATATACAACTTTCACTTTATCGTTCTCTGTCCATACTTCGTATTGCAAGCCTTGATTCCCGTTAATATTGACCTTTATTGGTCCCGTCAATATTATCCCTTTTCCAGACCTTTTAAGTACTAATTGAGCTGAAAACTCAGCGTATTCTTTTAATGTGATCATTGAGGATTTCTCATAAGGTAGTTCAGATTTCCAATCCTTGATGACCACCATGTACGCATCGTTTTTCTCATACCAGGCTTGAATTAACGCATCTGGATTAAGAATTAAACCAGCCTTCCATACATAAGGGAGACGGATTCGTTGCTGGGCATCTTCGCTTTTAAAAGTTTTTAAAATAGTTGTTGAACGAAGATCAGGCTCCACTTGTGAGTCGCTTAATATTTTTAAGGAGCTGGCTATTGTCGCAAATTTGTGATGTTTTTCTATAGCTGAGCCTCCCCTTGAATAGATCAATACTTGAAGATAATGCTGTTTGCTCTCAAACATGGCACTGAAGTAATAGACCTGTTGGCCCTGGAAATTCCCACTATAATCGGCTGTTCTAGCGGTTGTGGAATCAATCTGGATTGGGGTAGTATCCACAGCCTTAAAGTTTTCTAGGCCCAGTGCGGAGATTTCTTCACGTTGCTGTACGAATTCGTCGAGCGTCATATTATTTGCAAAAGCTGACTTGGGGACACGGAAAACCAGACCTACGTTCTTTTTTTCTTTGTCACAAACACTAAGCACTGAATCCAGTTGTCCTTGTTTAAATTTACGCCAGCCAGCGGGAATGGTGAGAGCCACAAGATCCTTATCCGAGGTAACGGTATGAGCTGACGACTCTGTGACGTGTGGGACAGGTTGACTTTCTTTGTCCACAACGGCTGTATTATGAGTCGCATTGTCTACATTAGAATTCATTTGGACTGTAGTTACAGCATTTTTGGAATTGCAACTGGTAAGAATGAATAGTGCTATAAGTGCAATAATATAAAATCGAAAATAGGCAAAACTGAATTGCATGGAAATAACTCCCTTTGTTTCATATTTATAAAGGTAATTTTACCCTTTTATTAAATTATAAAAAAGAGGCGTTTGTCCTGTTTTACGTAGCTCAGTCGCTTATTGTGGTCGTTACGGTGACGTTGTTGACAGATGTTGAGGAAGCGCTGGTGTTGAAATTGATCACCTCAATAACTACGGTAGCGCCAACTAACAAGCCAGTATTTATGATTAGATTAGTAGGAGAAAGTGTCGTTAATCCGCCTCGCTGCAACGTTCCATTCACGAATACATTGTAGTAACCGTTACTGGTCGGAACCACCAGACTGTTTGCCGCAACTGAAGTCCCACTATCATTCGTAAAATTTTGTGCCGGGATGGTGGTCACTCCCCCTAGGATGTTGCCGAGCACAACAACGGCTGTGTACCGATTGACAATTGGAGTGACATTTATATTCGTGGTGATGGCAATGTTCCCAGATACAACACTGTCTGCTTCCAGATAGATTCGGATAATAGACATAGGAATTCCTCCATTCCTAATATTCCAGATGTATCTCATAGTTTATGTAAATATTCTAGCTATGGATTGGATGGGGAGGAGTCTCCAGATTATTTCATTTTGTTCAAGCTTCTTTGTGCCCGAGTTACTATTCGCTTCGTTTCCTTTGTATCTGAAGCCAACAGCCATGTATCACATACCTGAATTACCCATTCTGGGTTAGTTTTGCTGGCATCATTCAGCCAATTGCCCACCGAGTCTTGAACATATTTGACTGGGTCAGATTGAACCACTTCCAAAAGTGGAAGGGCTAACTCGGGATGTTCTTTTAGTTCAGGGATGTGTTTGGCCCAAACGCCTTGTGGCCGGGTTAATTCTATAGCAAAACGACGTATGTTAGCATCCTTGTTTCGCATCCAGCTGTTTAACAGCACAAGCGCCTCATCCAGTTGCAAGGATATAGGTTCTCTCATTGCCATCCAGGCAATTTCACGTACTCCGAAATGGGAATCTGCTGCAAATGGTCGAATACCAGCTAATTTTTCTTCTAGACTTAAACGGGAATCTACCCCGATGATGTAGGCAGCCCAGCAGCGAATGCTATCTGAAAGATGAGAGGCCATCGCGTCAAAGATACGAGTACGCTCTTCCAACGTTTGTTGTTCAAACACATGAAGCCATGCTTGTGCTATTGCGGGTATTATTTTCATGATCTTTTTTTCCTTCAGATGATCCAATTCAGTCAAGAAGACATTGAATGATCGCTGCAATCCAAACTCATCAAGAGCGTTCCGCAGAAGTAGAATATGATCTACAGCCAGCCATTCGGTAAGATTCACAGTCTCAAGTTGTCCCTGTTGTAGCAATTGAAGTACATCAGTAGGGATATCTGTTCTTTTGCGAGCCCCTTTGCGGTGTAGCATTTCATCACTCCATATCGTATATTTGCTGGTAGGTATACGATAATTCTTTTGTCAGGAGGAAAGATGTAATGTAGCTTACAACTTCACTAGCTTTTGGCGATGGATGTAAATTGTCTTAAAGCCGGTCTTAATGACCCTTTCTTTGACGAGCTCCTGTAGAGCGGTTGTTACAGCCTCACGGGTGGCTCCAACCAAATGTGCTATTTCCTGGTGAGAAAGCGGGAAATCAATTTTGTAATACTCATCATGCCTTTGAAGGGCAAATTGATCGCATAATTTTAAAAGAACATATAAAATTTTATCCTGTAAATTTCCCAAGGCTAAATGCTGGGCCAGACTGCTCATTCCTGAGATTCGGTCACTTAGCACCTTGATCATGTTCATCATAAACCGGGGATGTTGTATTAAAAAATGCTCAAAGCGGTCTTTGTCCATCCGGCAGATATCGCATTCTTCTATCGTTTCTATATACATATCCCTTGTCCCTAATGAAATCATATCCATTTCACCAAATACATTCCCCTCATTGAGGATATCCAAAGTAAATTGCTTCCCGTCAGCATTTAGCTTATATAGACGTACTTTTCCCTTCTTCACAAAATAAAGCCCTTCGGAAAAGGTATCTGGGGTTTGAATAAATGTATTTTTTGGTAGAGTCGTAATGGAGGTCATTTGATCCATTTCAATCAAATCTTCTCGTGAGAGACTATGCAGCAAATTGAATTGGGATAAGTATTGAATGCTATTCATATGTTCTCCTTTTCGTTACATCGAGTATAAAGAATCAACTACAATTATAGCTTCTATAAGGCATATTCACCTATACTCTCAATTGTTTGCATTAGAGTGAGCAAATAAACTGGGGAGTCAGGCGGATTTAAGTAAACGGAAGATTGGTATAAAATAGATGTACATGAATAGCAGATACATAAAGAGTGAGGGTATACGATGATCCAATTAAAAGATATCGGCAAATTTGACGTTCTTCCAAAAATCGCAATGCATATTGTAGAAGGCAATATATCGGCATTACGCCAAGCGCTGACCGAAGGCTGGGATATCGAACAAGAAATTAAACTCAGCAAATATTCGACGTTAAGTCCATTAGACCTTGCGCTTATTTGCGAGCGATTGGATGTGTTGAAGCTGTTGGTGGAGCAGGGAGCTCAGCTCAATGCGAAAGATCGCCCTGCATTTTTAACAGCTGTTCGCTACTGCTCAGAAGAGATTGTCCGCTATGTGGTTGCCCATGGTGCTAAGCTGGATGGGAAAAATCAGGTCAAAGCCGGTGCTTATGAGCAAGCCTATTATGGCAATAAAAAGAATATCTTGCTGATTCACGAACTTGGCCTCGATATAAAGCAGCACGGTGGGGCAACGCTGCGCAACGCAGTTAGTAACCATGATCTGAACACCGTGGCACTACTGTTGGAGCATGATGCGGATATTAATTACAATGCCCCTAATACGGTATATCCCTATAAAGCGACTCCTTTAACTGTGGCAGCACGAAATAATGATTTTGCGATGGTTAAGTACCTGGTAGAGTATGGAGCTGATGTGACACTGGCAGAAAAGGATGGAGATCGGGCATATACGATTGCTGTTAGCAATAAGAACGTGGAAATGGCCGAATATCTAAAGTCTGTGGAACCACCAGCGTTTCATAATCTGGAGAATAAACGACATACCTTAAAAAGCTACAAGCTTCCTGAGGATCTTGTAGCCTTTCTGATGGGAGATCAGCTCCGTGTGGATCTTCCAGAAAATGATTTAGGTATCCAATTTGTTGAGTTCTTCTCTTTCATAGATACGGTTGAGATGAAGGTGGGACGGCAAAAGCTGTTGCGATTGTCTCTAAACGTAGATAACTATTCGGATATCCTTTTGGTGTGGAATCCGAAGCACAAGTGTCTTGGTTATTATGACGAGGAGCATCAAGAATATGCGGATGTATGCAGCTTTGCTGAGTTTCTTGCGCAGCCGGAAGATTATCTAGAGAAGATGATTGAGGGTGAATATTTATCCTAATGAGGTGAGCCATGAATGCGGTATGCACGCAGTCATGGCTCTTGTTGAGTTAATCCAAGCTTGCAGCACTGACCCTCGCGTCCAGGCCATAAGAAAGTTTTATGATTTGCTGGCTGAAGAATCGAGAATTACAGCTACAGCAATCCAGACCGTAGGGAGCAAGGGATATGATGGGGCATATTAAAGTGTCAGAACGTTTTTGAACGTTTACTGCTGAATTCCTATGTAAGAAGAATGAATTTACATAAAAGTAGCTGAATTTTCTTTAAAATGTAAACGCAATCATGCTGATTGGAGCAGGAATTCACCATTTTGTAAAAAAATGAAGTTGGAATGAATTTTTTTGAATCTTTTTGGAGAAAAATGATTGTTTTTTGCTAGGTTTGTGGTACGATAAGAACAGTTGGGGGAATGAAGATGCTGACGGAAGAAAGATACAAGTTAATAATACAGCGCTTACAAGAGCGCGGTGTTGTAAAATTGCAGGAATTGGCTGATCTCTTGGGAGCTTCTGAGTCAACGATTCGGCGTGATTTGATAGATCTTGAAGGCCGTCAGTTGTTAAAGCGGATTCATGGCGGGGCAACCTTGCTGAATCAGAAAAGTCAGGAACCTGGCATGGAAGAAAAAACATTCAAAAACGTTCAACAAAAAAACGCAGTCGCTCGTATGGCAGCCAAAGAAATTTTGGATGGTGAATGTATCTATCTGGATGCGGGAACAACAACGATGGCGATGATTCCTTACATTGAAGCTAAAGACGTGACGGTCGTGACGAATGGTCTCTCCCACGTAGAAGCACTGGTAAGCAAACGAATTAGAAGCTATCTACTGGGAGGGATGATGAAAATTCATACCAAAGCCGTAATCGGGAGTATTGCCCTACAGAATTTGGACAATTTCCGATTCGACAAGTGCTTTCTGGGAACGAACGGGGTAGACGTGGAGATGGGGTATACCACTCCTGATCCTGAAGAGGCGCTGATCAAGCGGCGTGCCCACCAGCTGTCCGGCAAAACATATGTGTTGGCCGATTCCAGCAAAATTGGAGAAGTAACCTTCGCCAAACTGTTCGAACTCAAGGAAGCTATCCTTATTACTGAATCGGTGCCGGAACGTTCACGCCGATCCATCGCACAGAAAACTAAGATAATCGAGGGATAACGATGATATATACAGTAACGCTGAACCCTTCCATTGATTATATCGTGGAAGTTGACGATTTGAAGCTTGGTGATTTGAACCGGATGAAACGTGATTTAAAACTGCCAGGTGGCAAGGGAATTAATGTATCACGTGTACTAAACCAGTTGGGGGCAGACAGCACGGCGATTGGTTTTCTCGGAGGGTTCACAGGCAGGTTTATCGACGATACATTGCGGGAAGAATCCATTAAAACTGATTTTGTAATGATCGAAGATGACACACGGATCAATATTAAGCTCAAGCATGGTGATGAAACGGAAATTAACGGTTTGGGGCCTGCGATTCGTGAGCAAGAAGCCGATGCATTGGTGCAAAAGCTAGCGAGTCTCCAGAAAAATGACATTGTCGTCTTGTCGGGAAGCATCCCGCCATCCCTTGGAGGGGACTTCTACGAGCGACTGATTCGCGTATGTCAGCAAACCGGGGCTGAATTCGTTATCGACACCACAGGTGAGGCGCTGATGAAGGCCTTGGTTCATAAACCGCTGCTCATCAAGCCGAATCATCATGAGCTGGCTGAGTTGTTTGGCGTAACTATTCATTCTGAGGAGGAGATCGTCACTTACGGTCGTAAACTACTGGAAGCAGGTGCAAAAAATGTACTCATTTCCATGGCAGGAGAAGGGGCTTTGTTCATTACGGCAGATGAAGTGTATCACGCAAATGTACCGGCAGGAACGGTGAAAAATTCTGTAGGCGCAGGTGATTCTATGATTGCTGGATTCGTGGGTACGCTGGCTCTACATGGCGATCCGATCGAAGCCTTCCGTGCAGGAGTGGCATCCGGAAGCGCAACCGCGTTCTCCGATGATCTGGCTACGAGAGATAAAATTGAACAATTACGGCCGCAAGTCACGATTTCAAAACGGTAATCTGGCTACAGCATGAGCTTATTATGCGTGTGTCTACACGCTGATCGAACTTAGGAGAGTGTGAACAATGAGAATAACAGACCTGATGATTAAAGAAACGATGATCATGGACCTGCAGGCAACGACAAAGGACGGGGCGATTGAGGAACTCATCACCAGTCTCGAAGCAAGTGGACGTATTAATGACCGGGCCTTGTTCAAAGAAATGATATACAAACGCGAAGCTGAATCCAGCACTGGAATCGGCGGTGGTATTGCGATGCCGCATGCCAAGACGAAAGCCGTGAATGAAGCGACCGTCGTTTTTGCCAAAAGCAGTAAAGGCGTAGAATTCGAATCGCTGGACGGTGAACCCGCGAAGGTATTCTTTATGATTGCAGCTCCAGAGGGAGCAGCAAACACACATCTTCGCACACTGGCTGCCCTTTCTCGGTTGCTCATTGATACTGATTTCATCGACAAGCTGATGAATACACAAACACCGGATGAAGTAACAGAGCTATTTGATACTAAGCAGGCGGAAGAAGAAGCTGCCAAGAAAGCAAAAGAGGCCAAGAAAGAGGCAGCCAAAGCACAGCAAACGCCGGACGTTATCGTTGGCAACCCGGATTCTGACGAGTTTGTAGTTGCAGTGACCGCTTGTCCTACAGGCATTGCGCACACGTTTATGGCTGAAGACGCTCTCATTAAGAAAGCGAAAGAAATGGGTGTAAATATCCGGGTAGAAACGAACGGCTCGGAAGGCGCACAAAACGTACTGACAGCAGATGAAATCCGTCGTGCCAAAGGCGTCATTGTTGCAGCTGACAAGAAGGTTGAAATGGCCAGATTTGACGGTAAACCTGTATTGCAAAGACCGGTAAGTGACGGTATCCGTAAATCTGAAGAACTGATTCGCAAAGCGCTGAACGGCGAAGCGCCAATTTACCGTAGTGAAGGTAAAGGCAACGCTGAAGAGTCAAAAGCCGAGAAGACCAGCGTAGGCAGTAAAATTTACAAGGATTTAATGAACGGGATTTCTCATATGTTGCCATTCGTTGTCGGCGGGGGGATTTTGTTAGCGATTTCCTTCTTGATCGAACAAGTGGCTGGAGAAGATAATGTACTATTCCAATTGCTGCAAACGATTGGCGGAGGAACAGGTGCGTTTCACTTCCTGATTCCGATACTGGCCGGATTTATCGCAATGAGCATTGGAGACCGCCCGGCACTGATGCCAGGTATGGTCGGTGGTTTGATGGCTGTAAACTCCAATGCAGGATTCCTTGGCGGTCTGGCAGCTGGTTTCATGGCCGGTTATGTAGTTATTTTCCTGCGTAAAGCTTTTGCAGGTCTGCCGAAAGCTCTGGACGGTTTAAAACCAATCTTGTTATACCCTGTATTTGGACTCCTAATTTCAGGCGCGATTATGTTCTACCTGTTCGATCCAATTTTTGGTGGTATTAATACGTGGCTTGTCAATGTTCTGAACAATTTGGGAACTGGTAATGCGGTTATTTTGGGTCTGATTCTGGGCGGAATGATGTCGATCGACATGGGCGGACCTTTCAACAAAGCAGCATACGCATTTTCGATCGGTGTCTTTACTTCCAGCGGTAACACAAACGGGGCTATGATGGCAGCTGTTATGGCAGGCGGTATGGTGCCTCCACTGGCGATCGCACTAGCTTCGACGTTCTTTAAAAATAAATTTACCGAGCAAGAACGCAAGTCTGGCTTGACAAACTATGTACTCGGATTGTCCTTCATTACAGAAGGGGCCATCCCTTTCGCAGCTGCTGACCCTCTGCGAGTCCTGACCTCTTGTATTGTAGGCTCGGCGATCGCTGGCGGTCTGACGCAATTCTGGCAAATCAATCTTCCAGCTCCGCATGGCGGAATTTTTGTAGCAGCTCTTGCCAACCATGCGTTGCTATTCTTGCTTGCAGTGGCGATCGGCTCCGTGATTTCCGCGCTCATTCTGGGACTGTGGAAAAAACCAGTTGAAACGAAATAACGAGTATCACAAGAGTATAGAAATTAAAAGAGGAGCCGAACTCCTCTTGGTCTTATCATAGGAAAACCGCTAAACACTCGTATATCGAGGTGTTTAGCGGTTTTTTTATGGGCTCATAATATTTTCAGCTCCAACGGGTGTCATTCCCCACTGTTTTTTTAACCAGCTGCATAAACAGCCTTTGGGCCGAAGTCAGGTATTGTGGGTGCTGATTGTTTTGTAATAGTCCGATGGGGATATTGGGGTCTGTTAACTGGAGAGGGATGGTGACCAGGTCCTTCTGCAAAGGCATTGACGACAGAACCACCCCAACCGAAGAAATCGTATGTACGAATGAAGGTATATATGAGATTTGACTAACGGTATAAAAAAACGGCATCGCCGGGAAGCGCGAAAGCTCCTTCTCCAGTCGTATATGGTACAAGCAGTTCTTACCTCCGACGATAAGCGGATACTCATACAGATCTTCGAGCTGAAGCTCATTTCTTGCCGCGAAGGGATGACTACGGGACACGATAAAAGCAATTTGTTCTTGATACAGAGGTTCGAAATGTAGGGAAGGAATGGAGTGAGGTTCGCCGGAGATTGCAAAATCCAATGTACCGTCCAACAAAGCTTTGGAGAGTGCATCTGTGTTTCCCACTGTAAAATGGCATGTGATTTTCGGTTTATGCTCACGAAACTGTCGTAGAATCAAAGGCAGTGCAGTAGTAGCTACCGTTTCAAGCACACCGATATGGAGCGTGCCAATCTCTTCTTTTTTCAGCGATTTCGCCTGGTCCGTTACAAAATTCCAATGCCGTATAAGTCCGTCAACCTCTTCGGCATATATTTTTCCTGAGGAGGTTAATTCCGCATCCCAGCCTCTTTTAAAAAGCTGAAATCCCAGCTCTTTCTCTAGCCTTTGGATTTGGTTCGTGACTGTAGATTGTGCGTAGTTTAATTTGGCGGCAGCTTTCGAGAAGGTTCCTTCTTCAATAATAGTACGAAACGTAGTTAACTCTTTCAGATCCATACAAACTCATCTCCATCGATAAAATTGAATATGCTTATGATTATTTTCAATTATACAGATGAAGATAAGGAGAGTACAATCATCTTATCCCAACGGATAGGAGAGAATGAATATGCCTTTTGTACGAGTAGGTTATTTGGAGCAACAATACACAGAGCAAGAGCTGCCTGGCATTAGCCGCTGTATCATGAATGCTTTGATTGAACATTTTCAGGTCCCGCCCAAGGATTATTTTCAGGCTTTTCATGCTCATAAGCAGAGCGAGTTTTATTATAGTTCCGATTATTTGAATATATCCAGAACAGACAAGCTGCTTTATATCCAAATTACGATGGGATCGGGTAGAACTACGGAACAAAAAAAGAGTTTTTACCAAAGGTTAGCCGCACTCATATCTATTGAATGTAAGACTAGACCAGAGGATGTATTTGTGACACTGGTGGAGACTGAATTAGAGGATTGGTCCTTTGGCAACGGACTTGCCCAGATGATTTTATGAAGCATAAATTAATCAGATCGAGTGTTCGGGAAACGATAGGTGATTTTGCACCCGCTTTTGTAACCTATACGGAGGAGGTTCTTTTTGGAGATGTATGGAGAAGAAGTGAGCTATCTCTTAGGGAACGGAGTCTCATTACAGTTGCCGCTCTGGTAGCGGGGGAGCATGTGAATCAACTTCCTTATCATCTGAACCTGGCCAAGGAGAACGGGATTTCGGAGGAAGAATTGATTGAGGTCATTACACAGCTAGCCTTTTACGTAGGATGGCCGCGGGCAGCCTCAGCAGTTCAGGTTGCCAAAGACATATTTTGCAAAGAAAAAGAACGTTAAGCATCAACTTAAAAACTGCTGAGCACAGGGATTTCGAGTGTTTGGCGGTTTTTTGGCATGATTGTATTGTTATTCTGCTTTGAAAGCGGTATAGTAAGAGTAATTGAATGAGGGGCATAGTGTCCTTCGGGATTGTTACTGATAAGCAGGCGATACCCAAATAATGACTAATGGACTTAGTCGTTATTTGGTTTTTTTGTTATTCCAACTTTGTTATTACATCAATGAGGTGAGCAGATAGATGATCATCCGGCAAATATTTAACAACAATGTCATTCGGGCCGAAAATCAGGTAGGTCATGAGTTTGTTGTCATAGGGAACGGTCTGGGTTTTAAAAAGAAAAATGGACAAAGGGTCGATGAAGAAAAAATAGAAAAAACCTTTGTATTAAAATCCGATAAAATTCCGCGAAAATTAATTGATCTCATTGGTGAGACATCTGTAGAGTATTTGAAGGTGGCGGATGAAATTGTAGGCAGCGCCAAAAAAGAAATGGGAGATATTTTTAGTGATAATATCTATATTTCGTTGATTGACCATATTCAATTTGCCATCTCTCGATATAGAAAATCCGTGGGACTTAAAAATTCACTGTTATGGCAGATCAAAAAAATTTACAAAAAAGAATTTATGATAGGTATGAATGCATTGGACATTATTCATGCTCAATTTGGCATTCAAATGGATGAGCATGAAGCAAGCTTTATTGCCATGCATTTTGTTAATGCAAGACAAGACGGTCAGGGAATGAAACAAACGGTTGAGATTACAGAGGTCATTGATGACATTTTCAATATTGTAACCGATTACTATCAAATTACCCTGGATGAAACCTCATTTAATTATTCGCGATTTATTACACATTTGCAGTACTTTGCCCAACGCTTGCTGAGCAATGAACAAGAGCAATTAGCATCAGGGGATAACTTCTTGTATGACCAAGTCAAAGAGAAATACGAGAGGGCTTTTCAATGCACCCAATTAATTAATCAATACTTGGAATTAAAGCATGAAAGTGCGATGTCGATTGACGAGAAAGTGTATTTGACGATTCATATACAGCGTGTAACCTCCAGAAATGATTTGGCTGATGCTTAGAAAAAAAAGCTTGCAAACGATTTCGGAGTGTTTTATAGTAGGCTCACAACTTAAATTTAAGGATTGTTACTGATAAGCAGGCGATACCTAAATGAATGGCAGTGATCATTTTCTATGATCATGCAGGCCTTTCGTTTAGGTATTTTTTTGTTTTCAGGCAATCTGCCCAAGAGGAGAATGAACATGGACCATAAGAAAATGGGCGAGGATATCGTACGTCTCGTTGGAGGAGAAGAAAATATTAATGGGCTTGTCCATTGTGCTACACGGCTCCGATTTGACCTGAATGATTCACGAAAAGCTGAAAGAGAAGCGCTTGAGAAACACGAGGGAGTCATTACTGTTGTTGAAAGCGGAGGACAATTTCAAGTCGTGATTGGCAGCCATGTTGCCTATGTATATACAGAGATTATGAAAAACAGAGATTTTGGATCAGACAGCTCAGCGACTAACGAATCCGGCGGAAAGAAGACATCGGTCATATCCACAATCTTTGAAGTCATTTCCGGCAGCTTCTCCCCGTTGATTCCGGCGATGGCAGGCTCGGGGATGCTGAAAGCTCTCTTGACGGTTTTGACCTTGCTAGGCTGGATGTCTGCAACAAGTGATACCTATCTGATCCTGTCTGCTGCCGGGAATGCTGTATTTTACTTCTTGCCGATTTTACTGGGAATTACGCTCGGTATAAAGCTGAAAGCGAATCCTTATGTAGCTGGTGTGATCGGTGCAGCTCTACTGGAACCCAACTTTACGGGACTGATGGACAAAGGCTCAGATGTATCGTTTTTGGGAATACCGGTGGTCATGATGAACTACTCAGCGAGTGTTTTTCCGATATTCATATCTATCAGCATCTATGCGTTGGTAGACAAGTTTTTGAAGAAGATCATTCTTAAAGATTTGCAGCTGTTTTTAGTTCCGATGTTGGCTTTAATGATTATGGTTCCTTTATCTGCAATAGCATTCGGACCGTTTGGTACAACAGTAGGAGATTGGATTTCTTCGGGTGTGACATGGTTAATCGGTGTAAGCGGCATTTTGTCAGGGATTGTGCTTGGCGGTTTTATGACCTTTATGGTCGTCTTCGGACTTCACTGGGGCTTTACCCCGATCACGATTCAAAATATTGGTGTTGGCGGTGATCCGATTGAGGCTATGGCGGCTGCGGCTGTATTTGCTCAAATTGGTGTCGCATTCGGTATCTTCCTGAAGGCGAAAAAAGATAAAACACTTAGAACCCTTGCGGGTTCCACGAGTATTACAGGTTTGCTGGCGGGTGTAACAGAGCCGATTGTGTATGGTCTGGTGCTTCGCTTTAAACGAGTCATTCCAATTGTCATTATCGCAGGGGCTATAGGCGGTGCCATCAATGGACATTTTGGAGTGAAAATGACGGCTTATGTGTTTCACAACATTTTTGCGATTCCGGTCTATACGCCGACCTTGGTTTACGTAATTGCCATCGCATGCTCGTTCGCGGTAGCCACGGTGCTGACTCTTATTTTTGGCTATGAAAGCAAGGTGAAGGGGGAGACGGCAGCAACCGTTGAGACCACTAAGACGGAAGAACCTCTACTAGCTGTTACAGCAACTAAGGCTGTTGACATCAAGAAAGAAACGATATACAGCCCGATCACAGGCAAGACTACACCACTGAGCCAAGTGAATGATTCGGCATTTTCTACAGGGGCAATGGGAAAAGGCTTAGCCATTGAACCATCTGTCGGTGAGGTCGTAGCGCCTATTGATGGAGTTGTAACCTCGCTGTTCCCTACAGGACATGCCATCGGCTTGACTTCCAAGGCGGGTACGGAGATATTAATTCATATCGGAATTAACACCGTCGCGCTGAAAGGAAAGCATTTTAATCCGGTCGTTCAAGAGGGAGATATCGTAAAACAAGGGGACTTGTTAATCCAATTTGACAGAGAGCAGATTATAGAAGCAGGGTACGAAATCGTAACGCCTGTCATCGTCACACTGACGAAACATAAAGTGGACGTATTTGAGACCAATCAGGAGCAGATTCAGAAAAATGAAGTATTGCTAACTTTGGTGGTGTAATACAGGAAAGCTCATCCTCACGTACATGAATTGCGAAATCAGAAGGATATAACGATAACTGGAGGGACTGTAGCATGAAACATAATCAATTGAAGGCATTTCCTGAAGACTTCTTCTGGGGAGGTTCTACTTCCGCCTATCAAGTAGAGGGTGCATGGGACGAAGATGGAAAAGGACCCTCTGTCATTGACATGGCTAACCACGTCGAAGGAGTCACTGATTTTAAGGTAACCAGTGATCATTACCATATGTTCAAAGAGGACGTAGCTCTGATGGCTGAAATGGGCTTTAAGGCGTATCGCTTCTCGATCGCTTGGACACGCATCTATCCACAAGGCGCGGGTGAAGTCAATCCGAAGGGAATTGCATTTTACAGCTCATTGATTGACGAATTAATTAAATATGGTATTGAACCCATTGTTACTATGTATCATTTTGATCTGCCCTATGCGCTTGAACAACAAGGCGGATGGTCCAAAAGGGAAACGATTGATGCCTTCGAGCAGTATGCCAAAACGTTGTTTGAGAACTTTGGGGACAGAGTCAAATACTGGCTAACCATTAACGAACAAAACATGCTGATTCTCCATCCTGGTTCTATTGGTACATTGGATACAAGTCTGGAAAATCCACAAAAGGTACTGTATCAACAAAATCATCATATGTTAGTTGCGCAGGCGAAGGCAATGGTATTGTGCCATGACATGCTACCTAATGCGAAAATTGGACCAGCACCGAATATTGGGGTCATTTATCCAGCTAGTTCCAAACCGGAAGATACGCTGGCAGCTGACAACTATGCAGCTATTCGCAACTGGCTCTACCTGGATATGGCTGTATTTGGCCGCTACAACCACATTGCCTGGAGCTATTTGGTCGAGAAGGGCTATGAGCCTGTTATTGAAGAAGGGGATATGGATATATTAGCGAAAGGAAATCCAGATTTTATCGCCTTTAACTACTATACCTCTCAAACCGTAGGGGAAAGTTTGGATGATGGAAATGATTTTTCACATACAGGCGATCAGCATGAAATTGTGGGTGAACCCGGAGCATACCGGGGCTCTGTGAACCCCAACCTGCAAAAGACAGAGTTTGGTTGGGAGATTGATCCGGTCGGTTTTAGAAGTACATTACGTCAAATATATTCTCGCTACCACTTGCCTTTAATCGTGACAGAGAACGGCTTGGGTGCATTTGACAAGCTGGAAGAAGGGGATGTAGTAAACGATCCTTATCGTATTGACTTCTTCAAGAAACATATCGAGCAGATTCAATTGGCTATTACAGACGGCGTAGACGTATTCGGCTTCTGTCCGTGGTCTGCGATTGATCTTGTGAGTACCCACCAGGGTTCCAGTAAGCGTTACGGGTTTATCTATGTGGATCGTGAGGAATTTGATCTCAAAGATCTGCGCCGCATTCGTAAACAAAGCTTCTACTGGTATCAAAAGCTGATCGCTACAAACGGTGAAATTCGTTAACTAAAGAAGCAGTGAAAAGCACCTCCTTGAAATGGATGTTACCATTTTGAGGAGGTGTTTCTATTATCCCTTTGCCCAGAAGCGTGATTATGTATTATATAATAGAAGAAACACAAACGGAAAGGACATCATGCATTGACCCTACAACAATTAAAATATGTCATCGAGGTTGCCAATCGTGGCTCCATGAATGAGGCGGCGAAGCGGTTGTTCATTTCCCAGCCCAGTCTGTCGAACGCGATTCGCGATCTGGAGGAAGAAATTCATATCACCATTTTTGAACGTACCAATAAAGGCATTTCTTTGTCCAAAGAAGGCGTGGAATTCCTCGGTTATGCACGTCAGGTTGTTGAGCAGGCGGAGCTGCTGGAAAATCGCTATCTGGATGCCAAGCCTTCACCACAGCATTTTGCTGTGTCCACGCAGCATTATGCTTTTGCAGTAAATGCATTCGTAAATCTGGTGAATCTATATGGACAGGATGAATATGAACTGGCTTTGCGGGAGACCAAAACCCATGAAATCATACAGGATGTCAAAAGCCTGCGCAGTGAGATCGGAATCCTGTATCTGAACGAATTTAACGCCAAGGTCATCAACAAGCTGCTAAAAGATGCAAATCTGCAATTCAACAGCCTGTTTACGGCCAAGCCGCACATTTTTATCAGTGCCAATAATCCGCTATCCCGGCAGTCTAGCGTGACCATTGACCAGCTTCATCCTTATCCATACCTGTCCTTTGAGCAAGGGGAGTACAATTCCTTTCACTTCTCCGAGGAAATTCTGAGTACGTTGTCGCATCCCAAAAGCATTCATGTTAATGACCGGGCGACCCTTTTTAATCTGCTTATTGGCTTGAACGGCTATACCATTTCTACTGGGGTAATTAGTGCGGATCTGAACGGTAACGAGATAATTTCCGTCCCTCTGGAGTGTGATGAGTCTATTAATGTAGGATGGATTTGCCATAAAAACGTCGCGCTCTCCAAGCTGGCTACTGTCTATGTAGAAGCGTTGCATGAGGCGATAGGGGAATAAAAAAGTTTGATATAGCCTTAGGCTATAACTAGCTATAGTTTATTGGAGTTACCTTATAGCTGAAAATGTATGTTATCTTTCTTACAACAACTTCACTACTGAAGCGAAAAAGGAGATAACCCTAATGAGCAGCATCCTTGACAATGCATCCCAACGTAAAGTGACCCCTTTCAGACATGACATGGTCGGCAGCTTTTTGCGCCCGCAAGCGATCAAAGACGCCAGAATTCAATTTCAAAATAATGAAATCTCTGCGGACGAGCTGCGAAAGATTGAAGATGAAGAAATTATCAAACTGGTCGAAAAGCAAAAATCCGTAGGACTTCAAGCTCTGACGGATGGTGAATTCAGACGGTCCTGGTGGCATCTTGATTTTATGTGGGGACTGGACGGCGTGGAAAAGGTACAGCTTGCAAACGGCTACCAATTCCAAGGTGTGGAAACAAGAGCGGAAACCGCACGCTTGTCCGGTAAAATCGGACATTCTCATCATCCTTTCATTGAAGATTTCAAATTCCTGAAGCAAGTCGCAGGAGAGGATGCTATCGCCCGCCAAACGATTCCGGCACCTGCGCAGTTCCTGGCTGAGCTGCTGCGCGGAGAAAATAAAGAAACGACCGATACGTATTACAGCAATCTGGATGAACTGGTGACGGACATTGCCAAAGCCTACAAATCTGTGATCCAAGCGCTGTATAATGAAGGCTGCCGCAGCCTGCAACTGGATGATTGCACATGGGGCATGCTCTGTGATAAAAACTATTGGCAAGCTAGACAGCATGCGGGTGAAAATGTGGAAGATACCAAAAAGCTATTCGCTCGCGTGAATCAGGAAGCCGTGAAGGATCTTCCAGCCGATTTGGTCGTTACAACCCACGTATGCCGTGGTAACTACCATTCCACCTGGGCATCTTCAGGCGGCTATGAGCCTGTAGCCGAAACCCTGTTCGGCATCGATAACATCGACGGCTACTATCTCGAATTCGATACCGACCGTGCGGGTGATTTCACCCCGCTTAAGCATCTGAAAGATGAAAAACAGGTCGTATTGGGTCTCGTTTCCTCCAAAACAGGTGAACTGGAAGACAAACAGACGGTCATTAACCGCATTAAGGAAGCGACTCAATTCGTGGACATTAACCACATCTGCCTCAGCCCACAATGCGGCTTTGCTTCGACAGAAGAAGGTAATATTCTGACCGAAGAGCAGCAGTGGAAAAAGCTTGCTTTCATAAAAGAGATTGCGGACGAAATTTGGAAGTAAGGGTTTAGTTTAGAGGAATTGAATTGGAGAGACTAAAACACGCCTTTTTGTGGGCGTGTTTTAGTTTGAGAATCCGTTAAAATTGATCAAATTCCCTTAAAGTTGCATTTCATCTTTGAGGGCTTTTATTACATTAGCGAACGCTGTAATATCTTCTTAAAGGAACGCTAGATATTTTTTATTACAAGAGAAATATGGAGGGGAAATCAGTGAATTACTTTTTATTAATTACTACACGAACAATCAAGTTCAATGCGGATGATATCGAAGGACACTATGACCATCTGGATAAGTTGAAGAAAGAGGGACTTCTTGAGAAGTATGGTCCATTTAGTGATGGAACGGGAGGCGCTTATTTAATAAAAGCAGCGTCACTTGAGGAGGCGACAAAGATTGGAAATTTAGATCCACTCATTCAAAATGGCTCTTCTACATTGACAATAAAGGAATGGCTGTTGCGTTAAATTCCATCTAAGAAGGTCAGAACAAAAAACGAGGTGCCTTTTTTATATTAAAATAGAAAATGAGGACTATGATTTTCTGAAAATGAAAAGTATAGTCCTTTTTTTATTCCCCCAAGAGATTGCTCTCACAATTTTTGAGAATCTTCTTAGTTGATAATCTCCCGTATCACATTCCTCGCCAAACGTACTTTCTCTGGACTCGATTTTTTGAGCATTGTAATAATTTCTATAATATCTTCATCAGACTCCACAATTTTGGGGTCCTCGCTTACATATGAAAACAACTGAACTAAGTTTACTTCTAGTGCTTTTGCAATTTTAGCTACATTTATCAAGGAAACATTCTTTTCTCCACGTTCAATCTGCCCAATGTATGTAAAATGAAATCCACCTTTTTCCCCAAGTGCTTCTTGCGAGAGACCTTTTTCTTTGCGTAAAACTCTTATTCTAGCCCCAACTAGCTTTAACACTTCTTTGTCCAGCATACATCTACACCCCTTCATACTAAAAAGTGTAGACAAGATTTTCTTGGGTAAACATGAGATTAAGAATCGTATATTTGTTATTAATTATATCTATAAGTATTGCTTTGGAGTATAATAAGACTATTCTTTAAATTCTCTGGAGGAATAGATATGAAAGAAGCTCCTTCTACCTATATTGCAAGTCCCACTCAACCACCCAGACCCGTACAACACCTACATCATTCCATAACCGATTTCCACACCTTAGCCCAATACCATATGAAACTAGCTCAAATTCTTTACAAGCATAACCAACTCCAATGCTGCATTATCCTCTGCGACTGGGCGTTAACCTCCATGGTAAAAGCTCTATATATGAAAGAAACTAATAGCATTTCCCCTCCGGGACTTTTGTCCATGGCGGATTTGCTGCACTTATTACATACTGACACCAACCCGGGATTGGATGTTGTTGTATTTATAGGTACCATTCAATTTCTTTCATCCCAGCTAGAAAACCCGCTCCTTCAAAAGATGAAGCAGAAGGATGTGAGCAGGATACTGCGCAGAACCGACGACATTCTCTGCCAGTTGTCATCCCGAGTCATAACTGATTTATCCGAAACGTATCAGGCCATTTTCTAAAAAGCCCCTCCATGGCAAATAAACTTGCCGATTCGCCCTGTCGTTATCCGCTTTTCTACATACGATAAGAGTAAGCTTTAACGCAAGGAGGGATTTAGATATGGGTGAAGTAGGTTACGGTGGAGCATGGACATCCACAGGCGCGATTTTGGTATTGTTCATTTTGTTGGTGATTATCACCAAATCTTTTCTGATCTAACAGCAGGTTCAGATTTCTTAAAATTCACAAAGCGGCCCTTTTTCACGACAGCGTGAGGGAGGGCTTTTTTAATGCAGAATGGATGGTAGTGCTAGTATGTTGTCTGGCCCTGCAAGCATTGTTATACTTTACATACAGGGATAATTTCCCTCAAGTGTATAGCAATTTGGATAGCGGAAGACGTGAAAAAACGGAAATTCGCTGGCTATTATCAGGAGGATCGCATGATGAACATGGCAATCAATCCATTTCAATTTACGACAGACACGGCGACTCTTTGCCTATTTGATACGCAAGCTCTGAAGCATCGCTTGAACGATGAGCCTGATTGGTGGTCCATCGAAGAGGACGAGCTAGGGGAGTTAAATGCGGGAAACGCTGCTTTTTTGAATCTAGGAGCGGACGGGACGTATGAGGTTGTGATAGCAGATCATATCGAGCAGCCGATGGTGCGGCTGTTTTTGAAGGTTCCCTCAGGAAACATATTTATTGGTGCAGGAGAAGAAGTCACAGGTGGTGAGTTGGAACCTGATTGTGTATGGGGAGGGTCATTCCTATCTGTGCAACCCGGACTTTATGAATGCTTGGCCAGCAGAGAAAATAACCGTATATACCTTTCTTTTAAAAAAGGAAGCGAAGGCAGCAATAGCTTTACCAGTCTGATTCGATTGTAGATTGTAGGATCAAACTGTAACGGATCAGGCAAGCCGCTTCAACACAGAGAATCTATAATAACCGTGACTGGGAAAATGAAAAAGGCTATCCCCACGGCTTGTATATCCGTGAGAACAGCGCTTTATTCGTCTATTGATACTTTACAATAATGGCGTTGCTGATTTGGCGGCCGGGTGTGGTGAGGTAAGAGCCGTTGTAGTACAGTCCGCTGGAAGCACCGCCATCCAGATTCATAGCCTGATAAGCGCCAGCCTGCTTCATCATTTGGGCGAGCTGCGGAATAGTCGCTCCGCTTGTGGTCAGGAGGATCAGCTTATGATCCCTAGTAATTCCAAGTGCGCTACGGGCGCCGCCGCCTGTTAATATTTTAGGGTCCTTGAAGCCTTCGGCTTTGACATTCAGGGAAACCTGGCCGTTCGTGACCAGACGAGGTCCAGCTTGAAGAGCACCTTCGACGCTACCTTGGGTTGTTAACCGTTGTTCAAAGGCAGAGCCCGACACGAGCTCGGCTAAATGGTTAGCATCGTAGGTGAAGACAGTGCGTTGATCGCCGGAGCTTTTTTTCAACATCTTGCCATGGCTGACCAGATAGCCGTAAGGTGTCTTGTAGGAGCTTTTGGTATAGGCGTCAAAGAATGTGCCATTAATGGCTACAACCGCTTGATTGCGTTTGGCGAGACTGCTTAAGTTTTCCACTTTACCAAGGGTATCCCCCGCCAGTGCTACGTCCAAACTCACCTTGGGATGGAGCATGGAGATGGTGACCACCTTAGCGGAAAAGGCACGAGACCCAACCTTGAAGCTTTTATGAGCTGTCGTGATGGGGGTAGTGCTTCCGGGTAGCTTGCCGGTAAGTACCGGAAGCGTAACAGACGTTGTACCTTGCGTAATACGCACAGCTGAGTTTTCTTTTAGCCATAAGACTTGCAGGTTTAGATGTTGGCTGATGAACTGTAAGGGTACATAGGTAGCGCCGTTGTCGGTAAAAGGTGCATTTTGCATACGAACCGTTTGATCATTCACTTTAGCAGTAGATTGTCCCGTAAGTAATGTAAGCCGGGTATTGCCTTGCGCAATTTCTATTTTTTTGTCTGCTGGATTGCTGTGAAACGTGATCCCTTCATAGCTGTTTAGGAGGCGAAGCGGGATGAAGGAGTGGTTACTCTGATCCACATAAACCAGCATAGGTGTTGGTGCAGCAGCGTAGATCGGGGTTACAAGTAAGAGCATAGACAGAATAATAAGTGCGGTGATTCTTTTCATGAATAGATCAATCTCCTTATGTAGTCTTAACTATTGACAAGGTGCTTGTACTTATATCGGGTTTTATGAGTTATAAATGTATGTTACGCGAATTTTGAGTGTTTGGATGATACAAAAATGGGGTGGCTGGAGATGAGTAGGTATGAGACAAGACTTGAGGATTACCGTCGCAGGGAGCGCCCTTCTTATCGTGTATTTGAAGGATTGCAGGAATTGGTGCGCAGCGTGGGGCAACTGCATAATAACTGGTTATATGTGAATGTGGATCAATGGGATCAGGACCCTGTTCAAACACCCATTTATTATTTGGATGAGCATTGGCTGGAGGAATGTGCAGAGGACGGTACAGCCGCAACCAACGAACAGGACGAGTATATTCCCCTATGGATATCAGATCGTCAGGTTCAAACCTGGTTTGAGCTGGCCACCTTTGAAAGTATTGTAGAAGTTCTTAAGGCTGCTAGACAGCCAGTGACGATTCAGATGGTGATTGTGGCGGTCAAATATTACGAAAAGTACGATGCCTACCTGGATTATGAGGAGGTAAAAGCAGTGACAGACCTGTGGTCTGTGTTGACGAAGGTGAGAAACCACCTAACAGAATGAATAAAGCTTGTAGAACAAACTGGGCATACATAGACGACTGGAATGGGGGAGCAGAATGAGCTGGTTGAATCATGAATTGGCAGCACAGTGGCGACAGGAAGGAAAAAGGTATGCCGCAGATGTGAACGAATTTGTCAGAATCGGTATGGAAAGCCAGTGGCAGCAGGAGCAGCCAGAGCCAAAGCAGGACGAACGCTCTAAGCTGGCCAAAGATATTTTTCGTATGATTCAGGAAGCGAATCAGGCAGGGGAAACAGAGCAGTTACGTCGGGAAATTCCGGTTGCATCCTGGCCGCTTACACCAGCGTTTGAAGAGGCCTTGCAAGCCGTTAGACCGATGGCATTTATGAATGGAAGCAATGAGGTTATTCTGCATGCAGGCAGTCCTCGGGAACGCGGAAAGATCTATGTGACGGGGAAAGATGGAATCAGGCAAATCCCTGGACTGCATCGTGTAGGTTGTTCGCCGGACGGGAGTTATTTTGCGCTGGTGGACGGACAAGGGATTCGGATTATTCGTCACCCGGACCAGAACCTGGAAGGCGAAGAGACAGCGCATTTTCAATGGACGGATATACGTGTCCGCTTAAAAGCATCTATTCCTGACTTGGAATGCTTGGCGGATGAGGAACACCCTGAGGATATATTAGATGAAGTGATTCCGTTTGGCGATGGGCAGCGCCTGTTGCTGGTTTGCGGTTACGGTGTTTATTTGCTGGCTGGTGATCAGGTGGATTTGATCCATCCCAAGGCGTCTGAACGAAGAGAATTGGGGCTGGAAGACACGATTGCGGATATGGCGCATGGAGCTGTGTCGAAGGATGGACGCTGGATCGCTTATGGAAGCCAGATGAGTGAGCATTTGCTCATGGACTTAACGGATAAGACGGTGCATACATGGGAGCCGAGCTCCAGCTATCCGCATTATGCTCTATTTTCCAAAGATGATCTGGATGTCTGGTACAATGCCTGTCATTTCTACAACGGTGCCACCATTCAGGTGCTGGTTGCCGAAGTGGAGCAGGGACTTGCTCAGAATACGGAAGAATGGCCGATAATAAATGAAGAAATGCGAGTATACGCTGCAGTAGCGCTGACGCAAGGAGCTATTCTAGGTGATGCCTACGGATATCTCCGTCTTATGGATCGAGAGGGACGTGAACTTTGGCGCTATTTTGTCGGAAGTACGATATCTGGACTGGCAGTTACATCTGATGAAGGCATGTTGGCGGTTGGAACGTATGGCGGTATGCTTCATTTGATTGATTTGCAGCATGGTACCAAGGATGAATATACCATTGGCACTGCTCCAATTCACGAGATAGAGCGTTGGTTGCTCTGGCGTAACTATGAGCCATTGCGCTGGTAATACTAATATTCCGCAAATGGTGAAAAAAGCAAGTTCTGATAAGCTGAACATAAAAAGTATAGTGGCATATGATTGCAATGCTATTCTCATATAGAGACGCATGAGGCATACATCTATGATGCAAAATGCGAATAAAAAGGAAAGAGGTGTGAGGACATGGACAAGAAAGCGGATATTCGCACATCCATGAAGGAGTTATTTGCACAGATGGATGAAGCCTTTTTTATGGATGTGGAAGAAAATGTACCGTTCGAAATGCGTGATGGGAACGTCGATGAGGAGGGATGGATCAAGTGGAAGCCCCTTCCTTCACAGATTACAGAACAGGAAGTTCGGGAAATGGAAGAAAAATACCATTTTGAGCTGCCGCTTCTGCTGAGGAATTTTATCATGTCCTACCATTATGTATCTTTACAATTCGATAATGAATCTATTCCGGGAGTATACTGGAGCGATTGTACGTTTGTAGAGTTTCCACGTCTGCCAGCAGGTCAAGGCTTAAAGGCATTTTATGATTTGATCGATCAATGGTCACCTTTGTTGTCAGCAGGCTATATTCCATTTGCCATTGCAGAAGACGATCAAGGCCCTGTATGTTTAAATGTAGGCAGCAGACATAAGGACGGCGATTATCCTATTGTCTGGTTCTTTCACGAGGATCTCCGGCATTTGGATGAGGATGAGCTACAGATTAGGAGTAACCTGCTTCCCCATGTGCAGGGGCTGTTTCCATCCACTGTCGAAATGTTTAACGTTATGTTTAAGCAAATCGGGCACTAACGATTCCCTGAAATGGAATTTTACTATGCAGATTAACCAAGATATTGACATAAAAAATGAGGAATGTTATAAAAAAGGTAGGCTAGCACTCGAATGATGGGAGTGCTAACAAAGCTGAATCGTTTGCATAGCTCTTATCCGCTGGCCTTACATAGGTTTATATTTGAAAGGAGATATTCGAATGGAGAAAAAACAGTTTCAGGCTGAGTCCAAGCGTCTGCTCGAAATGATGATTAACTCGATTTACACTCAAAAGGAAATTTTCCTAAGAGAGCTGATCTCCAACGCAAGTGATGCGATTGACAAAATCTATTACAAAGCACTGACTGACGATCAATTAGTCTTTGACAAAGAGAATTATTATATTAAAGTAATTGCCGATAAGGATCATAGAACGCTAACTCTGCGTGATACCGGGATTGGGATGACCAAGGAAGAACTGGAAAATAACCTGGGCGTCATTGCTAAAAGTGGCTCACTGGCATTCAAAAATGAAAATGAGTCCAAGGATGGTCATGACATTATCGGTCAATTCGGCGTCGGCTTCTATTCAGCTTTCATGGTAGCAGATGTAGTTACAGTAACAACCAAGGCTTTGGGAAGCGATACTGCTTATAAATGGGAATCTACAGGTGCTGACGGTTATACCATTGAGGCGGCTGAGAAGGACGAGGTCGGAACCGAGATTGTTCTGAAAATCAAGGAAAACACCGAGGATGAGTCCTACGACGAATATTTGGACGAGTACCGTTTAAAAGCGCTTATTAAAAAATACTCCGACTTTATCCGCTACCCGATTAAAATGGATGTTACAGGCAAGCGTCTGAAAGAAGGAAGCGACAACGAGTTTGAGGATTACAAAGAAGAACAGCGTATTAACAGCATGGTGCCCATCTGGAGAAAAAATAAAAGCGAGCTAACCGACGAGGATTATCAAAATTTCTACGCGGAAAAACGCTATGGCTACGACAAGCCGCTCCAGCATATCCATGTCAGTGCGGATGGCGCGGTAGTGTACCAAGCGATTTTGTTTATTCCTGAGAATATTCCGTTTGATTTTTACTCCAAGGAATATGAAAAAGGGCTTGAGTTGTATGCCAACGGTGTGCTGATCATGGAAAAATCTCCTGACCTGCTGCCGGATTATTTTAGCTTTGTGAAAGGTATGGTTGACTCCGAAAGCCTGTCACTCAACATTTCGAGAGAAATGCTGCAGCATGATCGTCAGTTGAAGCTGATTGCCAAAAATATTGAAAGCAAAATTAAAGGCCAGCTGTTGACTCTGCTCAAAAATGATCGGGAGAAATATGATCAATTCTACAAATCATTTGGAAGACAATTGAAATTTGGTGTGTACAACGATTACGGCAGACATAAAGAAACCCTTCAGGATCTGCTTATGTTCTACTCTTCTACAGAGAAAAAGCAGGTTACTTTGGACGAATATGTATCTCGTATGCCAGAGGATCAAAAGTATATTTATTATGCTTCCGGGGAGTCCAATGAGCGTATTGAAAAGCTACCGCAGACCGAATTGGTGGCCGATAAAGGCTACGAAATTTTGTACTTCACTGATGATATTGATGAGTTCGCTATTAAAATGCTCTTAAGCTATAAAGAGAAAGAATTCAAATCCGTATCGAGTGGCGATCTGGGCATTGAGTCTGACGAAAATGAGAAAGAAACTGAAGCGGAACAAAACGACAACAAGGAGTTGTTCGAGTACATGAAGGGCTTGCTGGAAGGCAAAGTATCCAGTGTTAAAGCCTCCAAGCGCTTGAAGACACATCCGGTATGTCTGTCCGCTGACGGCGAAGTGACTATTGAGATGGAGAAAATTTTGAACGCCATGCCGAATAACGCTGATGTCAAAGCAAATAAAGTGCTGGAAATCAACGTGAACCATGCGGTGTTCAACTCTTTGAAAGAAGCCTTTGCCGAGGATAAGGAGAAAGTGAACCTCTATACGGCATTACTGTACAATCAAGCTTTGCTGATCGAGGGCTTGCCACTGCAAGATCCGGTTGAATTCACGAACGATATTTGCAAAATCATGGTTTAATACGCTTTATTACGATATAGAGCCGTTCCCACACCGGGGGCGGCTTTATTTCTTATGACACTTCTTAAAGCTCCATAATAGGCCGTATAACGCTTATAGTAGAAGCATAAGGCCTTGCACTGTGCCGACTATTCAATACCTAGGAGGGCGATTGTATGAGTCTGGATCGAGATCCATTGAACCCCCAAAGTTTAAGCCGAAGTGAGCTTATACAGTTGGTGGAAAAAATCATCAGAGGCGAGGGAACAGAGGAGGAACTCGACAGCATGCTGACCGTAGTCATGCAAAATACACCTCATCCGGGGATTAGTAATTTGATCTACTGGAATGACCGTGATTTGAGCGCGGCAGAGATTGTAGATGAAGCATTACGCTATCAGCCCATTATTCTACCCCCTCATGAATCTTCTTCATAGCATGCGGAGGGGTAGTCTTTTGTTAAAAAATAAGATAATATAATTTTTTTAAAGGTTATGAGCATCATATTCAAGAAAACTTCCGTTAAAGGTGTGCTGGCTTCCCTGTAATGTATGGAGAAATGTTTGCTTTTTGCTCGCTTTACGGAGAATTTATGCCTAATTTTGGGGTTTGTAAAATTTTTGTGACATGCCCCTGTGAATTTTGACACAGCAAATTGTCGTTTTTCTTGATTATTTGGTGGGATGTCTTTATAATCATTTTGTTTGCAAGAATGAATAGCGATTAGCGTATGGAATAAGGAGGTTATTTATTTTGGGAAAAGCATTGATTATTGGCGCCGGTGGCGTGGCCAGCGTTGTGGTGCATAAATGTTGCCAAAACCCAGATGTATTTGAAGAAATTTGTATCGCAAGCAGAACTGTTGAGAAATGCGATGCGCTTAAAGAGAAGCTGGGTGGAGGTCGTACGAAGATCCAAACGGCTCAGCTTGATGCTGACAACACCGACATGGTCATTGACTTGATTCGAAGCTTTCAACCGGATGTAGTTATCAATGTGGCTCTCCCTTATCAGGATTTGACGATAATGGATGCTTGCCTTGAGACAGGTGTTCATTACGTTGATACGGCGAACTATGAACCGCCGGATACGCCGAAGTTTGAATACAGCTGGCAATGGGCCTACAAAGAAAGATTCGAAAAAGCAGGAATTACAGCTCTGCTGGGCAGCGGTTTTGATCCAGGCGTGACTGGAGTATTTACGGCTTATGCTCAAAAGCACTATTTTGATGAAATTCATACGATTGATATTGTGGATGCGAATGCAGGGGACCACGGATATCCTTTTGCAACTAATTTTAATCCGGAAATCAATATTCGTGAAATTACAGCGAAAGGCCGTTACTTTGAAAACGGAGAATGGATTGAAACTGAGCCACTTTCTGAGAAAAAGGTATACGACCTGCCTGAAATTGGACCGAAAAATATATATCTTTTGTACCATGAAGAACTGGAATCTCTTGCAGTGAATATTAAAGGCGTGAAAAAAATCCGTTTCTGGATGACGTTCTCGGACAATTATCTGAATCATTTGAACGTACTTCAAAACGTAGGCATGACTTCGATTGAGCCTATTGATTATGAAGGGCAACAAATCATTCCACTGCAATTCCTGAAAGCTATTTTGCCGGACCCGGCTTCTCTGGGACCAAGAACAAAAGGCAAAACAAACATTGGCTGCATCATCCAAGGTGTGAAAGATGGAAAGCCAAAAACCTATTATGTTTACAATGTTTGTGATCATGAAGAATGTTATGCAGAGGTTGGCTCCCAAGCCATTTCTTACACAACAGGTGTTCCGGCTATGATCGGTGCAATGCTTATTATCAAAGGCCTCTGGAAAAAACCAGGCGTTTACAACGTTGAGGAATTCGATCCAGATCCATTCATGGAAGCACTAAATAAACACGGATTGCCATGGCAAGAGAACTTTACGCCAACGTTGCTTGATTGAGGTCTGCGATGAATATTGATATTACCGGACTCCCATCACCTTGTTATCTTGTTGACGAAAGACTTCTTGTCAAAAACCTTGAGGTTTTGAATTCTGTACAAGAGCGGACTGGTTGCAGTATTCTGCTCGCTCTTAAGGGTTTTTCGATGTTTTCGACCTTTCCTCTGGTTGGCAAATACTTAAAAGGCGTAACCTCCAGCTCGTTGTTCGAAGCAAGACTCGGTCGCGAGAAAATGGACAAGGAGGTTCACGTATACGCACCTGCTTATGTTGACAGTGAATTTGATGAGCTATTGGAGTATGTTGATCATATTGTTTTCAACTCCTTTGATCAACTGAAACGCTTCAAAAGCAGAGTGCAAGGCGTAACTTCCAAAAAAATCGACATCGGCATTCGAGTAAATCCGGAATATTCGGAAATCGAAACGCCGCTGTATGATCCTTGCTACAACAACTCCAGAATGGGTGTGACTCTGGCTAACTTTAGACCTGAGGATCTGGATGGCGTGGACGGTATTCATTTTCATACGATGTGTGAACAGAATTCTGATACGCTTGAGCGCACCATTAAAGTCGTGGATGAGAAATTTGGGCCATATATTAAGCAAATGAAATGGCTCAATTTCGGCGGCGGTCACCATATTACCAGAGAAGACTATGACCTGGACACGCTGGTGCGTTGTATTCAATACTTTCAGGATAAATACGGTGTGCAAGTTTATCTTGAGCCAGGCGAAGCCATCGCCTTGAACACCGGATATCTGGTTGCGACTGTATTGGATACAATGAAGAACGGAATGGACATTGCCATTCTGGATACTTCGGCTGAATGTCATATGCCTGATGTACTGGCTATGCCTTACCGCCCGAACATCATTGGCGCAGGCAAGCCTGGTGAATATGCACATACCTACAGACTCGGTGGACTTACTTGCTTGGCCGGCGATGTCATTGGTGACTATTCCTTTAAAGAACCATTGAAGCCAGGAGACAAGCTTGTATTCTGCGACATGGCCCATTACACGATGGTCAAAAACCACATGTTCAACGGAGTCAACCTGCCAGCCATCGCCAGCTACAATGACGAAGAAGGCATCAAGGTAATCCGTCAGTTCTCCTACGAGGACTTTAGCTCGCGTTTGTCGTAAGACAAGGGTAATGTGAAATAACAGAGTGTACCAATTGCATGATCTTAAAAAAGAGCCTAGCCCCTTAAAAAAAGGGCTAGGCTCTTGGTATAGTTAGAGTTTTTTGATTTTTGTACGCGCCTTTTGTATGTATCCAACACAACAGCAGGCAGTAAATAATAATTTAACTATTTGGAAAGTTACATAAATTTATTTAGGCTACCTTATAACTTCAGTAGAGATTTTATAGTCGAATACCTTTCCTCCAGGTTGAAGTCCTGGTACATCGACAGCTAGGTAGTATTCCTTACCTTTTTCAAGATCAGCATTTAAAGAATATTGGGCGTTTTTTGAACGTTTAATTCGTTTACCATTACTATCGTAAAGAGTTAGTTCCATCCAAGAATCAGGGTATTTGTCGCCTTCAATTATAAACTGAACTTCGTTCGATCTAAAAACCTTAATTTTAAATACATCGTAGGCTTCCCAGCCTCCTTGAACCTCTTTACCAAGGGTACCGATGACAGCATCACCTATAAAAAAATAGTTAGCTTGTTCAAAACTATCATTTGGCTCCTGTTCATTATATTCAAGTACAGAGGTTAGAGTTGATTCCTTTGCTACTGGTACAGAATTTGCTTCTTCGGCTAAAGCGACACTGGCAGAAGTACTTAACATAAGTGTCAGGCCTAATGAAGTTAACAACATTTTTTTCATTGATAAATTTCCTTCCTTTTTTGTGAATTATATTCATTTATATGAATATATTAGTAATTACGATCGAGTTTATTGTATATCATTAACCAGGGAATTGGAATAATGAAAAGGAATATTTATCAATAAAATAGATATAATAGAACATTTTGTTACAAGATTGCACTTTGTATGTTTATAAGTTTGTTCTAAGGGATCTGTTTAAAGGTTAGGTTTCTTGGAGGAAAATATATATGGTATACTCTTTAGATTAGGAACATACTTAGGCATGACTTGGATAATAAATTGTAACGATAGGCAGAGGTGAATTGCACATGTTCGACCCGACCGTTTTTGATAATTTAAAAGTAGCTATAGAAAATGCGGTTTACGATCTGGATAATCTGGATTCTCGTATTAACATTACACAGCGGACCGATAGGTTGGAGATGTCGGTAATGTCCCGTGAATTTGGCGTACAGTTCAGCCTGAGAGAACAGCCGGGTGTGACGGCAGAGCTTCAACTAAAGATGGATTTAAACAACCTGGCTGCAGAAATATTGGAAATGGAAGATCAAACTCCGGGATGTAGCTTGTTGCTGTATTTTGATATGAAGATTCGAGAGATTGTGACACAATGCAGCCGGATTGAAAATATACTGACCGACATTTGGAAGCCCGAACTTCGACCAGTACAAACGTTAAGTCAGATTTACGGAGAGAAGACGTCTACATACCAAAACAGGATTGAACTCCGATTTTCCAGGCAAATTAACGAAGATCAGATGGAGGATATTTCAGAGTTGTTGGAACACGTGTTGCTGACGCTTATGGAATTAAACAAGGTCTAACCCCCTCTTTCTCTTAATGAAAGACAGGCTGTTGTCGTTGGGGGGATGTAGAGGTAAAGGAGCTAGGGATATATGATAAATGAACACGATTTTTCTGAAATATATGCGATTATGGAATCTTCTTTTCCAGCATCAGAATGCAGGACATTTGAGGCTCAAAAGGCTTTATTGAAGCATCCTAGCTATCGTATTATCACTGAAAAAAATGAGCAGGGGAATATAGTCGCTTTTTTGGCGGGCTGGGAATTTGAACATTTTCAATTTGTAGAGCATATCGCGGTAGATTCCCGTATACGAGGTGGCGGATTAGGCAAAAAGCTTATGGGTAGATTTATATCACAGTCTGACCAACCGGTAGTGCTGGAGGTTGAGCCTCCAGTGGATGGATGGTCACGGAGAAGAATTGGTTTTTACGAACGAATGGGATTCCATCTGAACCATTTTGAATATGTACAGCCCCCTCTAAGAGAAGGACAGACGGATCTGCGGCTTCAAATTATGAGCTATCCAGGTGCGCTGTCTGAACAGGAATTTACTCCGTTTAAAGAGATTTTATATACCGAGGTTTATGGGCTTAAATAAGAGACTAGACAGTAGTAGATAAAAGTAAAAGGCTCTGCTTGTTCCGTATGGATACGGGAGCGGAGCCTTTGCTCTAAAAAGCTAGAGGTGCTTCATTATCATTAATGTTTTGTCCATATCATCACAAATTCCTTCTCATCAGTTTCAGCATCCACAGATTCCTCTTGTATCGCAAATCCATTTTTAGTATAAAAGTTAAATGCTTTCGTGTTGGACTGGTACACTTTTAGCTGAATCTCATCATGCTGCTTCTTAACCCAATCTAATAGTAATTTGCCATAGCCTTTTCTTTGAGAATCAACCCGTATAAACAGAGCAGCCAAGTATCCGTCCATCATGGAAATGAAGCCGCCGATCGTATGGTCATCTTGTATGATAACGTAGTTCTGAGCGAGGGGAAGGTACTTGTTCTCCATCTCGGCAGCTTTAGATGTCCAATACTCCCGAGCAATAAAATGGTGGGCTTCTACGGAAGCGTCCAGCCAAATGGCTACCAGTTCTTTCAACTCTTCTACTTTCGCAGGTCTAATTGACATTGTAACGCCTCTTTTCACATTATGTAATCTTATCTATATTAAGTATGATACTGAAATAAAAAAGACCGTCCGTAGACGGTCTTTTTACCCGTGGCGCTTAATTAAAGCCTTGATCCGTATCCCGCGCCTCCGTCAACTCTGCAAATTAGAGAATAACGGACCGGGTAAGGGATACGCTCAACATATGATTATTGATGTTGACGCACCTCCTTTCCTGATGCGTTCATCTTACCATATCTGGTTGGTGATATCCAGTGATTTTCTTATATTTACTAGCATTATTCATAGAAAATATAATATAAATCGGCTTGCTTTTAAGCTCTATTCAAGATATAATTTTAATTACGGCGATTAAAGTATCGCCATCAATACATAGTATGCGGTCGTGGCGGAATTGGCAGACGCGCACGGTTCAGGTCCGTGTGGGCTAACCCCCCGTGGAGGTTCGAGTCCTCTCGACCGCATTATACCTAACAATTACAGGTTCTTGGATTGGCTGAATGCCTCCAAGAGCCTGTTTTTATATGGTTAAGATGCGTGCTATTAAACAGCCATTTTATTTATGCTGGAATATATATTTAATATAATCTTTTGCACTCTGGTTAATGTCTTCATCACTTGCTTGAAACGAGGCTCCGAAGACAGCGAAATAGGGTAATGTTACGGCGCCCACATGTACTGCGCTTGCTTTAAAAGGGGCTATAACTTCATCTACCGTAAATGTAACGGAACCCGTAGATAAGTAGTTTTCTTTTTTATCGCCAATCGACATGGCGATCCCTAGCTTCTTTCCTTTTAACTTATCACCTTTTGAACCATAAGCCCATCCATGGGCAAAAACATCATCAAACCACTTTTTTAATAGAGGAGGGTAACTATACCAGTATAAAGGGAACTGAAATATGATATTGCTGTGTGCTTCAAGTAACTTTTGTTCTTTCAAAACATCAATTTTCCAGTTGGGATACTCTTTATAAATTTCATGAATTGTAATTTCATTGGAATATCGAAGTAATTCTTGTTTCCATCTTTGATTTACTCTGGAATTTTCAATATTCGGGTGTGCTAAAATTACGAGAGTCTTCATCATCAATCACCTTTCTTACATCGCATCATTAGCTTTTTGTGGATACGTATTATTATTCTGTAGGCTATAAAAAATGTAAATACACACAATAAAGTAATATAGTTACTTGAAAGTGTGCGTGGTACTTAGAGTGAAGATATGTGATTATAAAATGAATTCGATAAACTTAGTTATTTTAGTCTTGAAGAGGTGGTCGTATGAAACAATATAATTTAGGCATAGAAGCAACACTGGAGATCATCGGAGGTAAGTGGAAATCCTTAATCATATGCTTATTAATGTCTGGTAGAAAGAGGACCAGTGAATTACAGCGTAGTATTGCAGGCATTTCTCAAAAGGTTCTTATACAGCAACTTCGTGAACTTGAGAAGGATGGGATCATAGGCAGACATGTGTATAATCAAATGCCTCCAAAAGTGGAGTACTATATAACGGAATATGGAATTACAGCAAATGAAATTATTGATTTAATGTGTACCTGGGGAAGGACTAATATCAAAATAAGACAAGAGAAAGGAGAAGATGTGATATTGCTAGAAAATAAGTCCAAATGAATATTGGAGTTAAAGAGCGCTGTAGACTATGATGTTTACGGCGATTTTCTTTTTGGCGTAGAGTCGCAGTTCGGGGATATCTGTGTCATAGTATTTGATCACTTACCTTCAAGACTATGTTATATGTTGAGCCATAAGCTGATTTGTAATATAGTTATGACTGGACAACCATTCCATCAATATTAAATGAATGCCAAAGTAGGGGGACCCTTGCAATGATTATTAAACCGAAAATTCGTGGTTTCATATGTACGACTGCGCATCCTGCAGGATGTGCGGCTCACGTTAATCGTCAAATCGACTACATCAAAGACAGCACGTCACTACAAGGAGTTAAAAAGGTACTCGTGATCGGAGCATCCACAGGTTATGGACTGGCTTCCCGCATTGCTGCGAGCTTCGGTATGGGAGCGGATACCGTAGGAGTATCCTTTGAACGTCCTGCCTCAGAGGGACGCACGGCTTCGGCAGGCTGGTACAATACAGTGGCCTTTGAAAGAGCAGCCAGAGCGGCTGGCTACATAGCGGAGAGCATTAATGGAGATGCTTTTTCCCATGAAATTAAGCAGGAGACGTTGAAGCTGGTCAAAGAAAAGCTGGGCAAGGTAGACCTGATTGTATATAGTGTCGCCTCACCGCGACGGACACATCCTGATACGGGAGAAACCTTTAATTCCGTTCTCAAGCCCATTGGACAGCCGTTTACGAATAAAACGGTGAATACGAACACAGGTGTTGTGTCGGAAATTACGCTTGAACCAGCAACGCAGGAGGAGATTGATAACACCATCACGGTCATGGGTGGCGAGGATTGGTCCCTGTGGTTAAAAGCGTTGGAAGAAGCCGACCTGCTGGCTGAAGGGGTAACCACACTGGCTTACTCGTATATTGGTCCTGAGATTACGGAGGCTATTTATCGTAAAGGAACCATTGGCCAAGCTAAAAATGATTTGGAAGCCACAGCACATACGTTAACAAAGCAACTGGAGCGTTATCGTGGGAAGGCCTACGTTTCAGTGAATAAAGCTTTGGTTACACAATCCAGTTCGGCTATACCTGTTGTGCCTCTGTATATTTCCTTACTGTTTAAGGTCATGAAAGAAAAGGGACTGCACGAGGGTTGTATTGAGCAGGCGCAACGTCTGTTCGAGGCATTATACAGTGGGTCCACTGTGGAAACAGACGATGAAGGACGCATTCGTCTGGACAACTGGGAAATGAGAGAGGATGTGCAGCAAGCTGTTAAAGCGGCTTGGTCTGAGATCACTACCGAAAACGTATCCGAACTGGGTGATCTTGAGCAATATCGTCTGGATTTCCTTCAATTGTTTGGATTCGGTTTTGATGAAATTGATTATGAATTGGACGTTGATCCAGAAGTTCACACAACTTAGGTGAAAATGTGCTAAACCAAAAACGGGTACTCTCAAGCTGCAAATGGCTTGTGAGGCCCGTTTTTTTATGTATGCAGTCAAATTAAAATGGTCTGGCTTTCAACAGAATTCATTGAGAATTGGACGTAGAAGGCGACTTTCGGTGCAGCAAGCGAAAAACGGCAATGGTAATGATAATCCCTGCAATGCCAAAAACCGTGACAGAAGTCAGTGCACGATAAGCTTGCCAGCCGAACAAAAAAGCAACCCCACTGCCAAACGTTGTACCTGCCAGTAAACCGAGCGCACAGGCAATATCTGTTCCAAATTTCATAATCTTGTTCCTTTCGAATGGTTGAATTGAATCGTAACTTGTACGTTTTTTCTGGACTTGTACCCACACTTGTGCGTACAATTAAATAGTAATCGTTTTCAAACGGAATCTATTATTAGTATGGATCATTCTTGTACAAATTATTCCTTTTTCAGGAGGCTGATGAAATGAATATGAATGAGCAGATTAAGCTGTGGAACGAAGAGGCGCAGGCTAGTAACACTGATCATCCTCACCGAAAGGTTGAATTGTTTATCGAGGTACGGGATGGAGCACTTGAATCCATTGCTTCTTATTTGAATCAACAGAATTATAAGCATGTTACTCTAGTAGAGGATGAGCATACTTCAGCGGCAGCAGGGAAGAAAGTAGCTGAATTAATCCGTGAAGCAGGTTTGACAGTTGATGTAGTTCGGCTGCCTCCGAATGCGGTAGGGGATGTTATTGCTGATGAAACTTATATCATGAAGGTTCTGCTGGGTGTGGCGGATCAAAGTCAGGCTGTGCTTGCTGTAGGGTCAGGTACGATTCATGATCTGGTTCGCTTTGTGTGCTATAAAATGAATCGTCCGTTCTTGTCAGTCCCAACGGCTGCATCTGTAGATGGTTTTACCTCAGCTGGGGCCCCATTAATTGTGGATGGCAGCAAGCAGACGTTCCAAGCCGTTCCGCCGGAGGCGATCTTCGCTGACTTGTCCGTACTGGCAAGTGCCCCTCAAGTGATGACTGCCGCGGGTTTTGGCGATATGCTCGGTAAGTTTACCTCATTAGCGGACTGGCATGTGTCCAGAGATTTGGGAAACGAGCCGTATTCACCTGTAGCTAATCGAATTACCGAGGAGGCTTTACGTGCTTGTGTAGAGCATGTCGATGAGATCGCGACCGGCAGTAAGGCAGGGGTCGAGGTGTTGATGAATGCGCTGATTGCATCCGGTATTTCGATGTTGATGATTGATCATTCCCGTCCTGCCTCAGGGGGAGAACATCATATTTCTCACCGAATTGAAATGGATTTTATTGCAGAGGGGCGCAAGCAAGTTTTGCATGGTGCCAAGGTGGGCGTTGCCTCCGCTTTGCTGTCTGACATGTATAGGGAATTGGCTGCCACTCAGGATGTGGAGGCATTTGAAGTATATCGGACTTTGCCTACATCGGAACAGATGCGTGCATGGCTAGCTCAGGTGGGAGGTCCGTCTACCATTGCCGAGCTGGGGGTTACACAGGAACAACTTGCTCGTGCTTTGCGCACGGCACATACTTTGCGTGATCGCTATACCGGACTCAAGTATATGAATGAACACCAGTTACTTCGTTCGTAATGTGTGTTACACCTACACTAGAGTCCTTTAGATACTCAGTTTAAGCATGAGGAAGTGATTTGTGAGTGGGTTTACGCCTCCGGCAGCTATACAACAATAACCTGCTCTTGTTACATTTGTATGTACAAATGGACGATATGCTATAATCGGAATACGAATAGGTACATGATATGGCAAGTACGGAGGACATTATGGCGCCCAAATATATACAAGTTAAACAGGAGATTTTATCATGGATTCATTCATCTAGACTGGAGCCGCAAAGCCAGCTTCCTTCTGAACATGAAATGTCTGAACAATTTGCAGTTAGTCGGCAAACGGTGCGTCAGGCGCTGGGTGAGCTGGTACAGGAAGGTTGGCTGCTTCGCATACAGGGCAAAGGAACCTTTGTCGCGGTACGGGATCATAAGCAGCCTGAAAATCCAAGGACGATTGGAGTTGTGACAACTTATATATCGGATTATATTTTTCCATCCATTGTACAGGGAATTGAATCCAAGCTAAGCCGGCAGGGCTACAAGCTGCTGCTATCAAGCACAGGCAATGACCCTGAACAAGAACGTCAGTGCTTGGAAATGCTGCTGAGTCAACCACTGAGCGGAATTATTATTGAGCCGACCAAAAGCGGGGAACGTAATCCCAATTTGAACTATTATTTAACCGTGGAGAATCGCCAAATCCCTTATTTAATGATCAATGCGCGTTATGAGGAGATGGATGCACCTTGTTTGCGTTTGGATGATGAAAAGGGTGGTTTTTTGGCGGCAGAGCATTTGATCAAGCTGGGGCACCGGCGATTGGCCGGATTTTTCAAAACCGATGATATGCAAGGAATTCTGCGGATGAAGGGATTTGTAGCCGCTCACCGTAAATATGGAGTGACGTTACATCCAAACGCAGTAACGACGTACCGGACTGAAGAAAAAAATGAGCTTCCGTTACAACGCGCATCACAGCTGTTGGCGATGGAGACAAGGGAACGTCCGACCGGATGGGTGACCTATAATGATGAATTGGCGGTGCGGCTGCTGGATATTGTACGTTCGGCGGGCCTCAGTATTCCCCAGGATCTATCACTGGTTGGGTTTGATGATTCATTTTTGGCGACAGCCACGGAAGTCAAACTTACAACCATTCGGCACCCCAAGGAAGAATTGGGGTTACGTGCCGCCGATACCATGCTATCGATGATTGAAGAAAAGGGATATCGTGAAGAAGAGCGTCAATGGATTATACCCCCAGAGTTAATTGTACGCGAATCCACGGGGCCAGCTTAGGAAATATTTAGTTAATTTTAAGTTGATGGTATGTTACTGGATACACGGAGCAGCCTGTTTTCTGGATTGCAGAAAAGGGGCTGTTTTTCTATACATTTTGAAAATGTGTACATAAATCTATCAAAAAGATATATAAAAAAGGTTGATTAGTTAGTTGTACGTACAAGTGTGCGATGAGAGTGGTGCCAGAAATGAAAGTAAGAAGAGTGACCTATGTATGTTAGAAACATTAAATAAGGACGTTTGGGAGGTCAACTGGCAGCCATGGCTATGGGAGCTGAAGTTGGGGCGGAGGATATGACAATCGCCGAAACAGCGCGTCATATGGCACGTATGCGTGAAGAGAGCTTCAAGCCAATCCCTGAGAACGTGGACATCTATAATAAGCTCTATGAGGAATACAGCCGTCTTCACGACTACTTTGGATGTGGGGGCAACCCGGTTATGAAAAGGCTGAAGGCCACCAAGGCAGAAGCTGGACGTTCAACTGAAGCGGCAAGCACTCATTCCTAAGAAGTTACAAATTATAAGCAAGAAGCATTTAAATTTTACTATCTAAAAAGCACAGTACGCCAGAATCGGCAGACTGTGCTTTTTTGCTTTTATATTCTGTAAATCACATGATGTGAAAGTCTCATTGAATGAAAGATGGTAATGCGTTCCTTTCAAAGACTTTCATGAAAATTTCAATCGTTTCGTTTTAAAGGACATTGTTACTTTTTCAGCATGGCATCAGCAAACAAAATGGATTTTGGAATACGGAAAAACTGTTCCGCCTGATCCTGGAAGGTTTGCGAAGGAACGGTACCCTGATGCAACCATTTCCGAAATGTACCCGGGTGAACGCCAATCCAATGACTGACATCAGTCACCGAAATATCATGTACCATGCACAAACCCGCCAAAATCCGGTTTTTAACTGGAGAACGAGTTACAGTCCGTTTCATGAAACGGGACGGTGATGGTTGACAAATGAGCGGTGAACGCCGGACAACCTCTTCATTAAATAGAATATGGTGCGGATAACCAAGTGTATTACACGTCTTTTCCAGATTAGTGTTGCCGGGAATGCGACCTTCATATACCCACGCGCTGACGCTGCGAGAGGAGATGGAAAGCTCCTCGGCAAGTTGGGACAGTTTAATGTCATTAGCCATCAAAACGGCAAGCAAAACGCGATTGCGTACTTGACAGCGTGTTGGTTTGCGAAAACGTTTGACACGCACGCCTTTTCCCAAATATTTGCGATTGATCAGAGACCACGCCTGAATGGAATGTTTGTCTTGTTGTTTAGGCATATACCCTCCGATTTTTTTTAAACACATACTACTATACCCGAAGGGGGCTTTGCAAGTGACTCTTCTCCTGATTTTCTTTTAATCCCATGGGCTTAACCGGTTTATGGAAAATAAGGTCCATTTGGCCTATAAAAATGGAAGTTTAAGGTGTCGATATATTAAAATGTGACATTTTTTATGGAAATGGAGGTAATATGTTCTTCTCTTATGATTGTAAGGTTGTACAGAGAGAACAGTGGGTTTTTACAGCCCAACATGCAATTTTTTGACGAGAAAAAGGGAGGTTATACAGCTAGATGATTTGTGAAAAGGAAATGGTATGGTAAATGTAATTAAGATCGGAGTTAAGGTTCTCTCTAAGGATGAAACGACTGGCGAGATAGCTTATAAAGAGGTTATGGCTACGCTCAATTACGAAGCGGATTAGATTTACAAAATTCATTTGAGCGGTCAGATGATTGAATCTACCGATAGCCATCTGTTTTGGGGGGATAGGACAAGGGATGGACGTTTGTTAAAAATTTCAAGGTTGAGACTTGCTTATTCAGAGTGACGGGAATGCACTTAAGAAAGACAGTATTAAATTATTACACAAGCAGGCAACGGTTTACAACATGACAGTCGATAGTTCCAAACGCACCTCGTAAGCGACCTTAGTATTTGGTGCACAGTATAGGTACGTGTGGAATATTAATAGTGGTAATTCAACAAACATATAATAAAATTCTAAAAAAATATACAAGAAAAAGCGGATACAGCTTTTAAGCAATTTCAAGGAGAATCCGGACCATCCAAGTCTGAATTTCGAGTATCTAGATGGTGCCCCAAATGGTAGAAAGTATGTGTCTGCCTGAGTTTATGGTTCTTACCGGGCTTATAGTAATTTGAGAACGGTATAATTGAGTGACTTGGAATGATCAACACGACTACAAGACCGACCTTAGGGAATTAAATGCTGCTTATTAAGTTTAAAGAGGAGTCTTATGGGATGGAAACATATTATTCTAGAGGCAAATTGTTTCTATGAAGATAATGAAGAGAATCATGATTCAAAATGTTGTAAGGGAAATATAGGTGTTCATTGTTTAACTTACAACCAAGATGGTCACCAAATTTGTCCCAATCTGGTTTTTGGTAAAAGTAGGACATCTGTTATTGCAATAGATAAAGATGGTAATGCTGCAGACTCTTCTACGTTCTGGACGGACGAAAAATTAAGCCCTGAAGAATGGGTGAGAAGAGAAGAAGAATGGCTAGATGAGAAGAGAAGGCTAATGAATATGAATGGTAAGTAACAGCATTTAAAAAAGTTTGGGCAAGAGAAAGACTTTGAAAATATACCATTCTCAAGGTCTTTACTTTTACCCCCACCAAATGCCCAATGAATCGGGCGGTATACTACGAAAGATCCGCATGAAGATCCTCTTATATGCCTCTACCACATGTATGAGGTTGATAATTATATCTCTTTATCACATCACTAACCTCTAATATTTGGGTCCATAACACTAACTGTGTGCAAGCATGGATTATAAGAGATACTTGTATTGGTCTTCAGAATACATTCGGTAAAGAAGCTGCTAATTAATTCTCAAATGTAATGAAAAAATGGATCTGCTGACTTTATATTTATTGAACAAGAAGGCTTTATTATTAAAAAAGATGGAAGGGTTTTTGAAAATGATGGAAGGACTATTAACACTCAATTTTCCAATACAAATGAATTACTTGCTAAGTAGCATATTAAACTGATAAGTTGGGACTCTACCCCACCAATCAAGGATAATTTTCCTGATGCCAAATAATAAGGAAAAACGCGTGTATATGATGTCATTATCAAAGCTGCAAAGGACGACTATACGAGTAACTTAAAACAAAATTATAAAGCACTTGAAATTCCTTATGGTGATTTCAGGTGCTTTTATTTGTGTTCGTATAATTCTATAAATCTAGTAACATAACTATGACATTTGAGGTATATAGCTTCTACACAGGAGGAGGCATACAATCCATTCCACTTTTATTCTTCTAAATACGGTCGATTTATTCACAACTTTGTAACTTATTTGGTAAGATGGATTGCGAGATTGTTTTCAAATTGTTTTACTATATTTACCTACTATAGTCTGGTAATCTATTAATATGTATAGGGGGCCAAAAGACGTCCGGTTCAGTCGGTCGAGATGCGTTTATGTTCTATATGTTGAGTGAATGTCTATATTGCCATGTCTATATCGTCATGTCTGTATAACTTCATAGACAAGCTAGAGATAGCTCCCGCACATTATAAAATACAGCACAGGATGGTGTAATGATGAAGCTTTTAAAAGTAAAATGGATGGCTGTATGCTTGATGGCAATCTGTTGTTTGGGGTTGCTGGGTATACATACGAATACAGCGAGTGCACAAGCGAAGGCTCCTTTACTTGGGGTCAATGATGTGTTGCTAGATTCGAATACAATTAAGCCCGTAATGGAAAATGATAAGTTGTATGTTCCTATCGTGACACTGGGGCAAAAGATGGGCATTTCTACTTCGGCCAATGGAAATACATTGGTGCTGACTGGGCATAATCGCAGCTTTACGCTGGATTTGAACAAGGGTGATGTGTTTGAACGTGGAGGACGTACGATGGTGCCAATCCGCACTTTGACCGATGCGTTTGGCTTCACTATTACGATTCCTACGAGTAATGTGTATCGAATTCAGAATGCAAACGCTAGTTTGTCTGATGCTCAGTTCTTGAATACATTTGCGGCAGAAATTAAACAGTATGCAGCTGTTAAGCCAGGCAAAACTAGCAATACAGGCAGCACGGGAAATGCCAAGCCTTCCAGCCGTACAATCTATTTGAGCTTTGATGATGGTCCAACGGCGCACACGTCGCAGCTGCTGGATATTCTGGACAAATATAATGCCAAGGCTACGTTCTTCATGTTGGGACCTGAAATTCGTCAACATAGCGCAGTGATGAAGAGAATGGTAGACGCAGGGCATGGTTTGGGCCTGCATGGGATGACACACCAGGTGAAAAAGATCTATGCATCCCCGGCAGCAGCACTGGCAGAGATGAATCAGGATAATGAGATTTTATTTAAGGCCACAGGGAAACGCACTTCTTTGATTCGTACACCTTATGGCAGCAAACCCTATTTGAAGAAAGCATACCGTGATCAACTGACGGGTGCAGGCTATCATATTTGGGACTGGAACATAGATTCCAATGATTGGCGTTATACTAAAAATCCGCAGCATTTTGTACAGACGGTCCTCAGTGATATTAAGAGACTGAAAAAGCAAGGTAGAACACCAGTCGTTCTTATGCATGATAAGCCATCTACGATCAAGGTGCTTCCACAAATCATGGCGGCCTTGCAGAAAGAAGGATATTCGTTCGAGCCGTTGAATGATAACCTGACTCCGCTTAATTTTTGGAACGATCACCGTTAATAGAATAAACTTGAAAGGAAAGCAGGCTGCCCTACTTCAATTTTTTGAGAGGGGGTAGCCTGTTTTTTTATATAAACGATAAGCAGAAACCAAGCGTCATGGATAAAGTAGATGCACAATTGTTATATTCCCTCAAAAAATAAGTAAGGCACCTTTATCGCTCCTTTATAGGGGCTTTGAAGGTGCTTTTATTGTATTGCTCGGAAATGGTGAATTTCACAGCTTGTTTTATATGAATCTATGAATTGATATCTATGCACAGGTCATATGACTTTACGGGTGACGACGTCGCTGCATATATTACAATAACCGCCCCGAGAGGAGGAGCAGGTATGAATATTAATCCGAGTATGTTTAGTATGATTTGTGCCACCGCAGGAGCCATTATTACGTTTGCCTTTGGCGGCTGGAATCAGCTTATGGTGCTATTCACGGTTGCCATGGCTGTTGATTATGTAACTGGAGTCGCTGCTGCCGTGAAGACTGGACAAGGGTTAAGCAGTAAAGCTGGCTTTTGGGGGTTGGCGAGAAAGGCTTTAATGCTCATGGTGATTTCTTTGGCGCATCATATGGATCTTCTGATGGGTACGGAAATCATGAAGGGGGCGGCAACGTATTTTTATTTATCCAACGAATTGATCTCGATTACGGAAAACTGTTCACGAATGGGTCTGCCGCTGCCACCGAAGCTTAAGAATTTTTTTGCCCTACTAAAGGACAAGGAGTCTGATGGTAAAAATGGTGGAAAAGATCGCTAAGATTACAAAGTTTCTTTCCGTATGTGGGGCGTTATGATAAAATTTTCAAGAGAACATTTTTAAGATAAGGAGCCTATACGCATGATTAAACATATTGTTTTGTTCAAATTGAAAGACCGCTCCCCTGAAAGCATTGAACATACGGCATCTATTTTGCGCAGCATGACTGGCAAGATCAAGGAGCTGCTGTCACTTGAAGTAGGTACGGATGTGATTCGTTCGGAACGTTCTTATGATATTTCCCTTACCGCTGTGGTAGAAACACTGGAAGACTTGCAAACGTATCAGGTACACCCTGTTCATCAGGAAATTATTGTACACATGAATGAAGTGAAGGATGTATCTATCGCAGTTGATTATGAAATCTAAAGCGGTTACTGGAGGTGCAGAACTTTGTATTATGTCAACCGGGAACAAATTGAGCTTCGACTAGGGGCTGTTCCCGACATTGTCGACGGCCTTCGCCAGACATCCGCCGCCTGGAAAGGCGATCTGTTGCAGGGGCTAGTGCAGGAGCGGTGTCTTCATCTGGCCATTGAGACGGTAACGGACGTAGGGAGCTATATCATCGACGGTTTTATTATGCGTGACGCCAGTAGCTATGAGGACATTATCGGTATCATTCATGAGGAAGGTGTATTGGATGATACCGTATTTCATTCACTATTAGAGCTGGTAGCCTTGCGCAAACCCTTAGTACAGGAGTATTTTCATTGGGACCGGACAAGCCTTCACCCACTCACACCTAAGCTGCCTGGGTTGCTGGAGCTTTTTGTATCTAGCGTGCACGATTATTTAAATAAGGAATTGGGTCCTGAGGGAGTGTAAAGGCAAAAGTGACGGATAAGTATATCGTACCCGAAATGCCCACTAGGCGCATGATCTTGACACTATTGAAAACCCAGGGACCTGTGGGCGTCGGAAGCTTGGCAGCTCAATTGGGCATTACCGAAATGGGGGTGCGCAGGCATCTCAAATTAATGGAGCAGGATGGTCTGATTGTGGCTACGATCCTGAGACAGGCGATGGGACGTCCGACGTTTTTGTACAGCCTGAGCGATCAGGGAAGCGAGCAGTTTCCTCGTAATTATGATCATCTATTACTGGAACTGTTAGAGGAGCTGGATGAAGAGCAGGGAATGGAAGCTGTACACTCGTTATTTGATGGTAGAAAACGTAAAATGATGAAGCGCTACGCCCCTCACATCGAGAGTGAGTCTACACTAGCTTCACGTGTAGAAAAGCTTTCGGGCATCCAGAACGCTTCAGGTTATATGGCAGAGTGGCGTGAGGAAGAGGATGGAAGTTACTCTATTATGGAGTACAATTGTCCTATCTCTCAGATTGCCAATCGTTACCGTAAGGCTTGTGAGTGCGAACAGCAAATGTTTGAGGAGCTGCTTGATGCCGAGGTTGTCCGTGAGGATTGTTTGGCGGATGGAGGCCGTTGCTGCTTGTATCGTATCCGCTCCAAAAATAAGTAGAAATTTTTCTGGCTTGTTCTCTGTATCATGACAGGCTCTCCATGCTTATAATGCATTAACAGATGGGCATTCGCCCGGGCACAAGGGAGAGATGAATATGAAGGAGAACTACAAAAGCTTTATCCGTGGCGCGTTGGCAGGCAGCATTGCTGGTTCGGTTGCTGCGTTGTTATTTGCTCCTAAGTCAGGTCGCGAGCTGCGTCAGGATATTACAGACCAGGCACGTCACGTGAGTGACAAGGGGCAGGAGCTTGTAGGGAAAATATCAGACACCTCCATGGAGTATACTGACAAAATTAAGGAAACAGCCTCAGCCGTCATTCACGAAATAGGTCAATGGCGTAAAAAGAGTAATATTGTTCCAGAGGTTAGCATTTCATCCGTGCCTGATCAAGAGAATAAGGAAGAGGATGCTTTGTAACTGTCCGTATGTCGTAGGTGAAACAACTGGCTATAGCTTGAGTTTGTGGCTTCTCCCGTTGGGGTGAAGCCTTTTTGTTGATCGCTTCCTCGTTTTAGGGTAATCTTTGGGGGTACCTTTTACGCTAATACGACATAAGTTATGTAGCAACGGATAGATTTCTGAGATGAAACAACTCATATTTAAACAAAAAAAGGAAGCGGTGTGTACGTGCAGCAAGCGATTGCAATATTGGATTCCGGTGTAGGAGGTTTGACGGTTGTTAAAGAAGTCATGCGTCAGCTTCCGCGGGAAAAAATCATTTATTTTGGAGACACTGCGCGCACCCCGTACGGTCCCCGGCCATCGGAAGAGGTTAAAAAATTTACAGAGCAAATGGTTGATTTTCTGATTCAGTTTAATCCGAAAGTCATTATTATTGCTTGTAACACAGCAACGGCTGCGGCATTAGAGTATATAAGCCAAAAGGTATCCATTCCGGTGATCGGAGTTATCCACCCTGGGGCTCGTGCTGCGATCAGTGCGACCGCTACCGGGTATGTCGGGGTGATTGGAACTGTCGGTACGATTCGAAGCGGAGCATATACAGCTGCGCTCAAGCAGTTGTCTCCCTATGTAGACGTGGTGAGCCACGCTTGCCCTGCGCTTGTGCCTTTGGTGGAACAAGGGTTGTTCCGCTCCAAAACGACATCGCAGGTTGTGGAGGAATCATTGAGACCTATTCAAACGTATCCGATTGATTGTCTGATTCTTGGTTGTACGCATTATCCTTTTTTGAAGGAAACGATTCAGGAAGTCATGGGTCCTGCGGTGAAGCTCATTAGCTCGGCAGATGAAACAGCGCGCGAGACAAGTACCATTTTGTATAACAAGGGCAAATTGGAGGCCGGGGACGAAACGCCAGTGCATCAGCTTTTTTGTTCCGGCGATCCAGAGTTGTTCCAGCGCATTGCCGCACAGTGGCTTGGGGAGCAGATTCGGCAAACGCCTGTTGTCTGGCAAGTCACTCATCTGGATTAACGAGACAACCAACTTTTTTGTCATTGGACAAAAGAAGTTGGTTGTTTTGCTTTTCGCTACATCAAGACACGCAGCGTCTGCATAACATGCAGTAAGGCAGATGGAAGGGGCGTAGTAAGATGAGGGAATATATCGTTCAAAAAGGAGATACATTGCACCGGGTCGCCTCGGCTTTTAAACTATCGGCGGATACTTTGATCGCAGATAATCCGTGGGCCGCCACGCAACCCTATCTGATTTGTGGTCAATTGCTATATATTCGTCCGTCTACGGATCGTAAATACGTTATTCAGTCTGGGGAGAATGCAAGACAGATTGCCAAACAGTTCGGTGTAGAGCTTGATGAGCTGCGGCTCGCTAATTCGGGACTTGCGGAGCATAACTTCGTGGAAGGAAAGATAATTATCATTCCTGAAGACCATCGGGATCAGATTGTACGGTTACGTGGAGAGTATAGCTATGAAGATTTAATGGAAGACCTGAAGGCATTGGTCCACAGATTTCCGTTTATTGAAGTTGGCAGCATTGGCACCAGTGTCATGGGGAAGGATATCCCTTATATACGGATTGGGCAGGGTACGAGGAAAATTCATGCCAACGCTTCTGTACATGCTAACGAATGGTTGACGACACCTTGTTTGCTGCGTTTTATAGAACAATATGCACGAGGGATTGATGGGGCTGAAGGACGGGATGCTGAGCAACTTCACGATGAATGGGGGAAACCGACAGGAAATCCATGGGTGTATGGAGGCTCTCCGCAGGATTTAATGGAGCATACATCCTTATGGGTGGTACCAATGGTCAATCCAGATGGAGTGGAGCTGGTGCAACAGGGTGTACTCCCAACTCATCCGCTGTATCATGAACTCAGAAAATGGAATGAAGGACGTGCTGATTTTCGTGGCTGGAAGGCCAATATTCGCGGTGTTGACCTCAACGATCAGTTTCCGGCGTATTGGGAGGAGGAGGTGCGCAGACGCGGTAAAACAGGTCCGTCTCGACGAGACTATGCAGGACCTGCACCTTTGTCTGAGCCAGAGTCCAAGGCCCTTGCCGATCTAACGGAGCGCGAACAGTTCGACATGGTATTGTCCATACACAGCCAGGGACAGGAAATCTATTGGAATTATCGGGATCTAGAGCCTAAGGAGAGCCGAGATTGGGCATTGCAGCTGGCTGCCGCAACAGGGTATCGGGCGGTAAAGCTGGGGGGAAGCGATGCAGGGTATAAGGATTGGTTTATACAACGGTTTGGTAAACCGGGATTTACCGTTGAAGTTGGTCTGGGCGTAAATCCGCTGCCTATGCGTGATTATGAGGATATTGCAGCAGAAGTTGGCATGTTAATGGCGACGGTGCTGTCATGGTAACAGATCGGACCTGCTGAAACGTATTGCATCATTTGCGCGTATTAGGAGGAGCACGTTTTTTACACGTGTTCCTCTTTACTTGTCCCTTCCATAGGGTATATATACTTAGGAGCATTGGAAATGGAGTGAACAACCTATGAAGTGGAAAAAACTACTATCTCTCCGTCAGTGGTCACATGTATTTCGTCGTATTCCCCGATTGATTACCTCTTCGAGGATTCCTTTGGGTGAAAAATTACTTTTTGCGGTGCCTGTATTGCTCTATTGGATACTGCCTGATGTCATGCCTTTTATGCCCATCGATGACATTGGTGTGACGTTATTGCTTATGAATTGGTTCGTCACCCGTGCTGAACGAAAATATCCTAATGTGATTGAAAAACAGCACGTACGTGTTCGATAGATGTAAACTTATGATTTTCATGATTGCGATTTTTTGCGATTTTCTTTACAATAGGAATATTGCCTTGTGCTATGCTGCACAACTTCTTTTCATCAAGGAGAGGGGCTATTTATTAGAATTGTTGATTTTAACCGCTAGGTTGTGTGGTGTGGATATGTATCCATTGAACCACATTTCATTTAATGAATATGAAGGAGATGAAGTTTAATGAACTGCAAAATTACTCGTAATGCAGCTAAAGTATTGAAGCTTGAATTGGATAAAGAAGAGAACCAAGGGAAGAGTCTGCGCGTTGTTATTACTCATGCTCATGGAGATCATGCTCATTACGGGCTAGATTTGGACACGCCTAAGGAAACAGATACTGTTGTATCTACAGATAAAGGCATTGATGTAATTTTGGAAAGCGGTCAGCCGTTGCTGGATGGTGTGAAAATTGATTACTTGTACTTCCCCGAAGAAGGATTTGTTATTACTAACCCTTCCCAAGGTAATCACGGCGACCACTAAGCCGGAGTTCGGAGGGATGACAGATGGCCAATGATATTCGCGTATGTGATGAGTGCAATCATATCCGCTTAAAAACGATCTTGCCTAAGTTGAAAAAGATGGCACCCGATGCCGAGATCAAGATCGGTTGCAAATCGTATTGCGGTCCTTGTGGAAAACGGGCGTTTGTGTATGTAAATGGACGTTATGTGAGTGCGGCCACAGAGGATGAAGTATTAGAGAAGGCTGCACGCTTTATAAAATAGTTAGAGTGCGCAGCGTTTTATCTTTTGAATAGTTCCCCTCCTTCTGATCCATGCTAATGGATGTAGACCATGCCCAGAAGGAGGAGTGAATCATGGCCCAATATGATTCCAATCTCGACAATCACAGTGTCGAGGCTCAAACACAAAACTCGGTGGACAAGCTCCATAATGCCGTGTCTCAGGCATTGTCACATCCGGCTGAGCAACTGATTGAGCAGGCGGAGCAATCTCGCACTCATGCAGAGCATGCTATACAGCAGGCAAAGGATAGCCTTGGTGACGATGCAGTAGAAGTTGCTGAGGAAATGCTTGGTGAAGAGGTACAACGTCTTGATCAGGCTAAAAAGACGCTGCGTTCCTGAATAATTTTAATGGTAACGAGCGTAGTCCAATGACTGTCAATACAAAAATCCCGATCCACAGCCCTAACAAGCTGATGGATCGGGATTTTTGTTATTTCTTGGCTTCAGTCTCCCATTCGCGAATAAGATCATATGTGATGACCTGATCGGATATGTTCAATCGATTGAGAGCCTCAGTATAGCCCGGCCCGCAGGCATTCACATCTGTAGGTTGACCTGTACTCAGATTGTAACAGGTTCCCTTGGAGAATGTACCATCCTCAGATGGAATGTAATACACTCGTCCATCCGTGAAAGCACCAGTACGCAGCACAACCATACGAGGCTTTCCGCTAAACAAATCATTACCCATAAAATGATATGGTTTTGTAGAAATCCCAAGTAGATGCATTACAGAAGGCGTTAGATCTAGCTGTCCTGCCGGTTCTGTATACGTGCCCGCCTGACTTCCGTCAGGAAGATGCACAAGTAATGGCACCTGATTCATGATTTTCTGCATGTCCAGATCTGTAAGTGGCTTGCCTAAAAACTTTTCATATAGTGCTTTGTCTTTAATGGAATTGTCGTGATCCCCGTAGAACATCAGGATCGTATTATCCCACAATCCGTCTTTCTTCATCTGATCTACCAATTCACCCAAAGCCTCATCCACATAATGGACGGATTTCAGATAGTCTCCGAACATCGTACCTTCAAATTCACCAACATCCAAATCTACAGCGTCAGGTGACAGGTTGTACGGATGATGGCTGGAAATACCGACCATATAGGCGTAGAACGGCTGCTTCACTTCGGTTGTGAGATCGTTGAGCGTTTGTCTAAAAAAGGATTTGTCTCCCAGGGACCAGCCGAGGGGCTCATCTATTTTAAAATCCTTTTTACTGTAGAACTTGTCATAGTTCATCGCCTTATACATTGTGTAACGGTTCCAGAAGCTGCTGTCGTACACGTGAAACGCATTAGGACTATAACCTGTATCCTTCAAGATGGAAGGCAACGTATCGAATTTATGGTCCGCATAACGGATAAATACAGAACCCGTAGGGAGCGGATGCAGCGAAGCGTGGGTAGAGAAGTCTGCGTCCGATGTACGACCCTGTGCAGTTTGATGGAAATAATTATTGAAATACATACTTTCTTTCGTCAGTTTGTCAAAGTTAGGCGTAATTGCTTGACCGTTGATCTGTTTGCCGATAAAAAAGTTCATGAACGCTTCAGCTTGGATGACCATCACATTTTTGCCCTTATACTTGCCGTAGAGGTCATTTTTTACCTGAAGTAATTTCTGGTGTTGATTGAACCATTCTTTATCTTTATCGGATTCCACCTGAGCCAATGTAGGCTGTGGCCCAAGATGGTCCTGACCGTAGCGGTAGATATCATATCCATGAAATCCGATCAATCCGGTTACGTTGTACAAGGCCATTGACCACCAGTTGCCGACAAATATGCCGGTTGCCCAAGTAGAGGTATATATTTTAATCGGTCCAAATGTCAAAACATAGCCAATCAGGAAAGCCAATGCCCCCTTGGAGAAGCGAAACAGAAATTTTTTTGTGAAAGAGCTTCGTGATGCTTCCAAGTAATGATCATTCGTTGTAAACCGACGCCGTAACGAAGCCACGAATATGACATACGGAATGAATAAAATCCAGTCTGCAAAAAAGAAAATATCCCACCAGTACATAAGGGATGCGATGCTTCCACCCAGAGAATCAACTTGTCCAGCTTGAAGCAAAACGGGAATCGTAATGAAATCCTGGAAATACCGATAATAAACCATGTCGGAATAAATGAGCGCGGTGAGCAATATATCGAGCACCACAAGAGCAATCAAACGTCCGCGACGTGGCAGCCACAAGGTCCAGAAGCTTACAAGCAACAGCGACCCAATAGCAATGACATAATCCAGCGGATTCATGTCGATATTTTGGGCATGCAGGTTATAGTGAATCAGTACAAGCTTGCCAATCATAAGTACAAAAAACAGAACTAAACCGAAATATTGAGACAGCAGCAGTCTGCTGAACATGTTACCAGTGCGTCTTGCACTGGTCGTGCGAATAACCAACACTTTACCCCCTCCGGCAGAAATGTTCGGCTAGTATAAACTACACATTAACGTAATGTTAAAACCGAAATGCCTTTAATTATTATAGCGCTCATCCTGCGCATTTCAATGATTAAGTAAAGAAACACGGCACAAATGAGGCCAGGACAACGAACAAAGGGTTCGTTTCCTGGCCTATAGCTCGAACATTTAGGACTGCAACGGCGAAGTATCTTTGCGGCGCGGAGGCAGAGGACCCAGATACTGATAGTATTGGCATTCAATTCGGCCGTTAAACAGCTTACGGCGCTTGTCGGCTTTGCGGCCCCAATAATGCTCAAATTGCTTGGTGGAGCTGATGGCAAAGAAGGACCAAGTCTTCATTTCGGCTGCCGTGCGTGCAAGTGTACGGATCAGCTTTTCCACCTCGGCTTGCTCGCTCAGTCTTTCGCCGTAAGGTGGATTTGTAATCATCACACCATACTGGCCCTCAAGCCTAACCTTGCTGGCAGGCAGTACCTTTAGTGAGATGTCTTTAGCAAAGCCTGCTGCTTTTACAGCTGCTTCAGCAACTTGTATAGCGCTAGGGTCGATATCGCTACCTGCAATCTCAAAAGGAATGTCATCACGAGTCAGATCCATCGCCTCGTCGCGAGCCTGATTCCATAATTCTCTGCCAATGACAGGCCAGTCTTCCGAGTTAAAGGTACGTCTCAGGCCTGGAGCAATGTTCCAGGCTTGCATAGCAGCTTCGACCAATAAAGTACCGGAACCGCAGCATGGGTCATAGAAGGGTCGATCCGGGCTCCAGCGACTAAGCTGAATAAGAGCGGAAGCCATTGTTTCTTTGAGAGGCGCCTCTGTAACAAGCTTGCGGTAGCCTCGTTTGTGAAGTCCTGGACCAGTTGTGTCCAGCGTTATCAGCGCACGGTCATTCAATAGGATGACCTCAATGACGTAACGAGGACCATCTTCAGCAAACCAGTCTGTATGGTAGGTTTCCTTGAGCTTTTCTACAATCGCCTTCTTGACGATTCCTTGACTGGCTGGTACGCTACTAAGCTGTGATTTGTGTGAACGTCCCTCTACAGGAAATTCACCATCTACAGGAATCCAATCCTGCCAAGGCAATGCTTTGGTACCCTCGAACAGCTCGTCGAAGGTAGTAGCAGCAAATTCGCCCATTTTAATAAGAACGCGGTCAGATGTGCGAAGCCACAGGTTGCATCGGCATATATCCTTATAATCTCCGGAAAAAACGACGCGGCCATTCTCGACGGTCAGATCCGTGTACCCCAGTTCTCTGAGTTCTCGGGCCACAACGGCTTCCAGTCCCATCGGCGCAGTTGCAATTAGTTGCAGTTGAGTCATTAAACGTATTCACTCCGTCTCATAATCATGTAAGCTTGGTTCAATCCCTATAGTATAGGTCATTGTACTCGAAGAGACAAATCGTTAAGGCAAATAATTTACGAAGGACACCGCGTCCAACCTGCGTTATGATAAAGCAAGAAGGAGAGATGAAACGTGGAAATCACACCTAATATGACACCTGAACAATATGTAGACCAGCTGGTACAGGAAGATGAAGCGCTGCGCAACATTAGGGAGGCTATTGTTAAAGAAGGGATGCCGGAGGTATCGGTTGCTCATCCCTATGGAAAGTTGTTGACCTTTCTCATTGAAGTCTCTGGTGCACAGCAGGTACTGGAGATCGGAGCATTAGGAGGATACAGTGGATTATGCCTAGCCCGTGGGCTGGGAGAGAAAGGTCGCATCGTGTCTCTGGAGCTAAAAGAGGCGTATGCAGCGCTGGCTCATCAACATCTGAAAAACAATGGCTACGGTGATCGTGTCGAGTATCGTATTGGACCCGCAGTGGACAGCCTGAAGAAGCTTCAGGAAGAAGGAAAGACTTTTGATTTTTTCTTCATTGATGCGGATAAGGAAAATTACCCAGTGTATCTAGAGTATGCGATTGCACTGGCCAATCCAGGCGCTATAATTGCCGGAGATAACTGTTTTCTTCGGGGACGGACACTGAACACAGACAAGAACGGACCTGCCGTGCAGGCCGTGAGACGTTTTAACGAAACGATAGCGACGGATACACGACTAGTCAGTACGCTTTTGCCAGCTTATGATGGATTGGCATTGGCACGAGTGAAGTAACGGGCGTCCCTAAGTGAAGCTATACCAAAAGAACCTCCTTATCCACAGTAACGTGGAGCGGAGGTTCTTGTCTGTTAAGGCAGGCTGTCCTACCTGAAGATTGTCTTACCTGAAATGAGGCGTAGCCTTACGATCAAAAAGCTTCATACGTACCCAGATGATATTGACGATCAGCAGCACACCAGACATAATGAACAGTCCTTCGATGCCGATAAATCCGGAAAGCACTCCGCCAATGACCGCACCCAGCATATTCCCGAGCGCCAGCGAACTGGTATTGAATCCGAAAGAGCGGCTTTCCATTCCTTCAGGTGTATAGGTGCGAATCAGCGCATTTACGCTTGGTAGCAGACCGCCCATAAACACACCCATGAAAAAACGGATAATGACAAGCTGCCATACTTCATTGACAAAAGCTTGCGGAATGAGCATAACTGCCGTTCCAAGCAGTGCGATTGTCAAGATCTTGTGTGCTCCTATTTTGTCACTTAATCGTCCAAGGAGCGGTGCGGCTACCATATTGGATACGCCTGTAATAGCGGTAACGAATCCGGCAACCAGTGCAATTCCTTCTGCCGAGCCATATAGCTTTTGCACATACAAAGGTAGCAGAGAAACGGTACTGATCATAGCAAACTGGAGTAAGAACGTTACGGTGAACAAAGCCGGAAGCTGGGGCGTATGGCTTAGCTCCTTTAATCCGGCAAGAACCGAAATTTGTGGAATTCGTGCGGCTTCCGCTTTGCTGAAATTTTCTTTAACCAAAAACATTGCCATTAGAGAGGCTAGGAAAATAAGAGCTCCTGTAATGTAAAAGATCGGTCTGAATCCCACCCAGTCAGCCAAAAATCCACCTAGCAAAGGGCCGAGAATCGTGCCAGCCATTTGACCGGATTGCATAATTCCCATAGCAAATCCGGTTCGCTCTTTGGGAGTGGTACCCGACACTAGGGAAATAGAAGCCGGGTTGAAACCCGAAATTGTACCGTTTAGCAGGCGAAGCGCCAGCAGTTGCCATGGGTGGGTGACCAAACCCATACACCCGATGACCAGAGCCATACCAAAGCCTGAGCGAAGCAGCATGACTTTACGTCCATATCGGTCGGCCAGCTTGCCCCATAATGGCTGAAATATAAACGAGGTCAAAAAGTTAGCTGCAAAAATAACTCCTGCCCACAGTCCTATATCGTGCTCGCCCTTCACATGGAGGTCTTGAGCCAAATACAGGGCAAGGAACGGAGTAATCATTGTAATTCCCGCATTGACCAGAAACTGACCGAACCAAAGCACAATGAGATTGATTTTCCACGTCTCCCACGTTTTCAATGTGCTTTCACTTCCTTTCTGCCATTCTCATCCTGTTGTAAAGGTACTTATTCATGTATAACTTACCCGGAGCTTTAAAAAAGCCATTTCTCTAGTATAGCACACTTCATTGAAACTTTATCCAAATGTCATGGGTTTGTCATGGTTTGTTTGAGAGCGGCGGTTGTTACGACTCTTGAAAAAGGGCATAATAAAATATAGTATTTATGATTCGAACTGGAGGCTGAAGTCATGACCTACAATGATACTTTTATCCGCGCTTGCCGCAAGCAAGCTGTGGATCATATTCCCGTATGGTACATGCGGCAGGCCGGAAGGTATGACCCGGAGTATCGCAAAATTAAGGAAAAATATACGCTGCTTGAAATTTGTCGCCAGCCCGAGTTGGCCGCAGAAGTGACGTTGATGCCCGTCCGCAAGCTTGGGGTGGACGCTGCAATTTTATATTCTGATATTATGAATCCGGTAGCCTCGCTAGGGGTTGATTTTGATATTGTCAAAAATATTGGCCCGGTTATTGATAATCCGATCCGGTCAGCTGCAGACGTAGACAACTTGCGTCCGATTGATGTAGAACGCGATTTGGGTCATATTTTGGAAACCATCCGTATTTTAGACCGTGAGTTGAACGTGCCATTGATCACGTTTGCTGGAGCGCCTTTTACTATTGCAAGCTATTTAATAGAAGGAAGACCCTCCAAGGGATATATTCGCACCAAAGCGATGATGTATGGAGAGCCTGAACTATGGCATCGTTTGATGGATAAGCTAGGGGATATGGTTATTACATACGTGCGGGCCCATATCGCTAACGGCGGTAAGGCTTTTCAATTGTTTGATAGCTGGGTAGGTGCACTCTCGCCTTATGATTTTCAAACTTTTGTGTTGCCGACCATTGTACGTATTTTCCATGAGTTATCTGATCTGAATGTGCCTAAAATTTATTTTCCAGGCGTAAGCTCCGGTGAATTGCTTCCGCATTTGAGCGGGGTAAAAGCCGATGTGATTGGACTGGACTGGCGGGTAAGTATACCTGAAGGCCGTCGCCGCTTGGGTAACAATTTTGGAGTACAGGGGAATTTGGACCCTTATGTACTTACTGCGCCGATGAATGTGATCAAGCAGTATGCAAAAACCATTGTAGATGAAGGCATACTGGAGCCGGGCTACATTTTTAATCTTGGTCACGGCTTATTTCCTGAAGCCTCGCTAGATAAGCTAAGAGAGCTTACCGATTATGTACATGAGTATTCTCGCTCTGTTTTGTCAAAGAACTAAATACAACTAGAAAAGATAAGAGGGATCTGCCAATGAAAACCAAAGTGGGTGTACTGGTCATGTCCTACGGGACGCCGGAGAGTCTGGACCAAGTTGAAGCGTATTATACACATATTCGCCGTGGTCATGCTCCCTCACCGGAGCAGTTGAAAGAATTAAAAGATCGCTACGAAGCCATTGTGGGCGGCGTGTTTCCGTTGCGTCAGAATACAGATCGACAGGTTCACAACCTGCAGGAAACCTTAAACCAGGAAAATCGCAACCCGGACATAGAATTTGTCTGTTATCAGGGGCTCAAACACGCCAAGCCGTTTATTGAGGACGGTGTCGAAGCGATGGTGCAAGATGGCATTCGTACGGCGGTGGGTGTCGTGCTGGCTCCGCATTATTCCGTTATGAGTGTAGGCTCTTACATCAAGCGTGCACAGGCTAAGGCACAGGAACTGGATCTGGCCATATCCTTTGTGGAGAGCTATTATCTTCATCCAAAGCTAATCAAGACGCTGACTGAGCGTGTGAATGCGAAACTGGCGCTTTTTGAAGAAGCGGGAGCCAAGCGGGACGAAGTTCGTGTTCTGTTCAGTGCGCACAGCTTGCCTGAGCGGATTTTGGCTATGGGTGATCCTTATGTGGAGCAATTAATGGCTACTTCGCAGGCTGTTGCGGATAAGGCGGGAATTACCAACTGGCAGTTTACGTGGCAAAGTGCCGGCCGTACAGCAGAACCATGGCTAGGACCAGATATTTTGGATACCATGCACAGTCTGAAGGAAGAGCAAGTGGAGTATGTGCTGGCTGCTCCAGTCGGCTTTGTTTCTGATCACTTAGAGGTGTTATACGACCTGGATATTGAAGCACAGGCATTGGCAAAGGAACTGGATATGCGTTTTCAGCGTATTGATTCACTCAACAGTGACCCACTGTATATGGAGACGCTTAGTGATGTCATCATAGACCAATGGAAAAAGGGATGAGGACATAATGGAGCAAAAGGTACGTAATATTGTAATTGTAGGCGGAGGCTTGACCGGGCTTAGCACTGCTTTTTATACACGGAAAATGTACAAAGAAGCTGGCTACACACCTCGAATTACGCTGGTGGAGAAAGCTTCTGTGCTGGGCGGAAAAATTGAAACATTGCATAAAGATGGTTTTGTCATTGAAAAGGGGCCAGATTCCTTTTTGGCCCGGAAAACGGCTATGATAGATCTGGCAAAAGAGTTGGAGCTGGATCATGAGCTTGTAAGCACGAACCCTGAGGCTAAAAAGACATATATTTTGCATGAAGGTCGGCTTCATCCGATGCCTCCTGGGCTGGTGCTGGGCATTCCAACAGAGCTGAAACCCTTTTTACGCAGCGGCTTGATCTCTTTAGGTGGAAAAATGCGGGCTATGATGGATTTTGTCATTCCGCCTCGTCGTGAACCGGGAGATGAGGCGCTGGGTGATTTTATTGAACGCCGACTGGGCAAAGAAGTGCTGGAGAATGTAACCGAGCCACTGCTGGCGGGAATCTATGCTGCCAACATGAAGACGCTAAGTCTGCAGGCTACTTTTCCACAGTTTGCTGAGGTGGAGCAGCAATATGGAAGCCTCATTCACGGAATGATGACAGGTCGAAAACCTGCTGAAACGCATACAGGTACCAAGAAAAGCGCTTTTTTGACCTTCCGTCAAGGCTTGCAAAGTTTGGTGCATGCATTGCTGAATGATTTGTATGACTGTGATTTACGCACCGGAATTGCTGTTACCGAATTCACAAAGACGACTGAAAATGAAGGAAGTTCCTATCGCGTTATGTTGGACAATGGAGAGACGCTGGAGGCAGACGATATTTTTGTAACGACTCCTAACTTCGCTGCTGCGCCGCTACTGCGAGATCATGTAAATGTGACTGCACTGGAAGCTGTAAAATATGTATCCGTAGCGAACGTAGTCATGGCCTTTGATAAAACAGATATTGAAAACGTCTTTGACGGCTCCGGTTTCCTGGTTCCTCGCAAGGAAGGACGTAGCGTGACTGCATGTACGTGGACGTCCGCCAAATGGCTACATACCAGCCCGGACGATAAGGTACTGTTGCGTTGTTATGTAGGGCGAGCAGGTGCTGAAGAAACAGTAGAATTACCGGATAATGAGCTGATTGCGGTGGTACGCAAGGATTTGAAAGAGATGATGGGAGTTACAGCAACTCCGCTATTCACAGAAATTACGCGTCTTCGTCATTCCATGCCGCAATATCCGGTGGGGCACCCACAGGCTATAGCTGATCTGCGGGAAGAGCTGCGCAGTGCGATGCCAGGGGTGTACGTTTTAGGCGCTGGCTATGATGCGATCGGTTTGCCGGACTGTATCCGTCAGGCCAAGGAATGGGCTTCCCATGCTGTTCAAGCGGCACAGCAGGAAGCCGTTAAGGTACAGGTATAAATGTTCGATTATGAACCCTTCGCGATCCAGGCGAGGGGTTCTATTTATATAGAAATTTGATATATAATGGAGAAGGTGTAAAATTCGCCAGCTAATAAGGAATTTATGCATATGTAGTAGCATAGAAGGAGTGAAGAATGTACCCTCCCAGGTCACAGAGAAATGAAGGTCGAAAGAAAGCAAGAAAACCAAAAATAGGCAAGGCTTGGATCATTACGAATCTAGTCTTGCTGCTAATGATCGTAGGTCTTTCCGGTTATTATTACATATTTGAACGCGATAGTAGTGATTCTCTTGCGGAAAACGCCCAGTATTCGCAAACTGAAAAGAACATCCAAACGGGGGCTGCTAATGATGATGAGTACCCTACTCCCTCAGGAAGTGAAGAAGTTAATGAAACGAAGGAATCAACCGTTCCAGACACAAGCAGTTCTCCCGTGACAACGCCCGACACCAATGCCTCCGAAGGCAGCTCTTCAGGAGCAAAATCATCTTCGGAGAAAGACAGGCAAGCACAGGAGAATTCGCCAAAGAAGGATGCAAACAACGATGATGGCAATTCTCCAGCCGTTACACTTCACTTCATAGGGGATGTGCAGTTCTCTGGTAAAGTTGAGCAGAGGTTGGAGCAGAATGGGTTTGATTTTCCATACCAATATCTCGGGAGCTTGTTCCATAAAGACGATCTAACGATTGCCAATCTGGAAACACCGGTGACCACTAATGGCGTTGGAGCGTTAAATAAAACGTATGTGTATAAATCTTCGCCCAAGGCGCTAACTGCAATGGCAGCGGCAGGGATCGATGCTGTAAATTTGGCCAACAATCATATTTTGGATCAGGGGACAAGCGGATTACTGGATACACTGAACTATTTGGATGAAAAGGGTATAGCCCATGCTGGAGCTGGACGCAATGCCAAAGAAGCGTATGCGCCGCATTATTTTGAACGTAACGGGATTAAAATTGCGTTGTTGGGGGCTACACGTGTCATGCCTGAAGCCAACTGGAATGCAGGTGCCCAGCAGCCCGGTGTAGCGGGGGCTTATGATTCGACCGCTATCGTAAAGTCCATTCGTGAGGCACGAAATCAGGCTGATTTGGTGATTGTGGTTGCCCATTGGGGCAAGGAGCGAGCCACTGCACTTGAGCCCCATCAAACTGAGTTATCTCACGCTTTTATTGACGCTGGGGCTGATCTTGTCGTTGGCGGTCATCCTCATGTGCTACAAGGGATGGAGCAATATAAAGGCAAATGGATTGCATACAGCACAGGCAATTTTATTTTTTCTAAATCAACGGTGCCAGTCACCTGGGATACAGCGATATTTCAGGCCACCTGTACCCGGAACGGGGACTGTAAGATGAAGCTGACCCCTTACCGAGCGGACCTGGGTCAACCGATTCCATTGAAGGATGCGGAGGCCAGCAAAATTTTGCAAAAAGTAGCGGCACTGTCACCAAGCAATGTCTCGATAGGTGTGGATGGTACGGTAAGCGTTCAGTAGCAGTAAGAAAGAAATTGTTAATATGGACATGGACGGAACGATCGTATGAGCGACTCCTTTGTGAATGGAGGTCATAACGGGATGAATCATATGTGCGTGGCTCACCGCGGTTTCTCGGGGATTGCTCCCGAGAACACGATGGCAGCCTTTAAGCTTGCGCTGGAACAGCCTTTTGTGCACTGGATTGAACTGGATGTACAGCTGTCAAAGGACGGTGTTCCGGTGGTCTTTCATGATTTTACGCTGGAGCGAACGACGAACGGTACGGGACGAGTAAAGGATGCAGACTGGAAAGACTTACAACGACTCGATGCAGGTAGCTGGAAAAATGCACAATATCACGGGGAACCTATTCCGTCCCTCGCCCAAGTGCTTGATTTGTGCCAGGGACGTGTATCGCTCAATATTGAGCTCAAAACTGCTGGTGATATGTATCCGGGACTAGAGAAAGCCGTCCTTCGTGAAATTATAATGAGGGGGATGGAGGGTGAGGTGGTTTTAACCTCTTTTGAGCGTGCGGCCTTGCGCCGAGCAAAAGAACTGGCACCCGAAATCCGTACCGGACTGATTATCGATGCCCGTCCAGACGATTTGGCAAAGCAATTAGAAAATTTACAATGTTCTTTTTTGTCTATTGGCTATCCACGGTTAGATCGAAAGCTCTTGAAAGATTTGATCGGGCGGGGGATTACGGTCATGGCGTGGACGGTGGATGACCGGCGTATCATGCGGAGATTGTCCTCATTACATCCTGAATTGATGATTTGCACCAACTGGCCGGATCGCTGGGAGCAGGTTTTTTTGCTTTCCAAGCCCCGGTTGTGGCACTATATACGTAAACTTATTCGTTAATCAATTGGACTACATACGCAGAAAGGGTGACGGATCGTAATGAATGTGGAAATTCGTAATGTTTATTGTGTCGGACGCAATTATAAGTTGCATGCGGAGGAACTGGGGAATGATGTTCCCACAGAACCGATGATTTTCTTGAAACCATCTCATGCGGTTGTGCCATTGGATGGTGCTAAGCTGGAGCTTCCTCAGGGTAAGGGAGATATTCATTTTGAGACTGAACTGGTGGTGGCTGTAGGACGTAACTACGAACCAGGCATGACCGCAGATGCGTGTCTGAACGCTTTTGCGTTTGGCATTGATTTTACCCTGCGTGATGTACAAAGTACGCTCAAGAAAAAAGGTCATCCATGGACTGCTGCCAAAGGCTTTAAATCGTCTGCACCTGTGACACCGTTCTTGCCTTTAGAGAGCTTGGACATGCTGGAACAGCAGGATTTTTCCTTGCTCAAAAATGGACAAGAGGTGCAGCGTGGGCATATCAAGGACATGATCTTTTCCATCCAGAACATCGTTGAATATATAGCGACTCAATATGGACTGGGTGAGGGTGACATTATTTTTACAGGTACTCCGGCGGGTGTAGGTCCTACAGCGAGCGGGGACCGCTTTGAGCTTTATTGGGGGAGTGACCGTCAGGGAAGCTTCATCATCGGCTAAATCTACAGACGGCATTAATGAAGATGATTTAAAAAGCCTTGTGAAGGCCGTGTCCTGTGCGAAAGCATGGGGCACGGCTTTTATATAAGCGTATAGCATTGTACAATGATATACAGAACTAAAAGCGAAAAACAGAGATTCATCTCAAATGCGGGGGTATATCATGGACTGGATCATTGGGTTGCTTTCCGCTGCTGTAGTGGCGGGGGCTGCATTTTATAAAAAATCCTTAACCTTATCCGGCTTTGCTGCGGCTGTACTGATGGGAACTGTGTATTATGGGGCGGGCAACCTGTTTTGGTTCGGCACATTGCTCTTATTTTTTATCACGTCCACTCTATTGTCGAAGTTCAAAAAGGAGCGCAAGGCTGAGCTCGAAAAGTCATATGCCAAAACCGGTAACCGGGATGCAGGACAAGTGTGGGCCAATGGGGGATTAGGCATGCTGCTATGTCTAGGTCATGCGATATGGCCTCATGTTGCTTGGCAACTGGCATTTGTCGGTGTTATGGCTACAGTCACAGCTGATACGTGGGCAACGGAATTTGGAAGCCTGAGTCGTAAGCCGCCTCGTTCGGTGCTTACCGGGAAGGTGCTGGCACCCGGAACCTCGGGAGGAGTATCTGTATTGGGAACGGCTGCGGCCTTGGCCGGTGGCATACTGATCGGTATAGGCGCATGGGGCTTTGGATACGCCGTAGGTATGCCGGAATTGCCAATATGGCTGTGGGCACTGATCGGAGGGTTATCTGGCAGTGCTGGAGCCTTCGCTGATTCCTATCTTGGTGCTACAGTGCAGTTGATGCGTTTCTGCCCAGTTTGCAAACGGGAAGTAGAGGTAGACTCGCATTGTGGGCAAACGACAGTCTATCTACGAGGCTGGCATTGGATGAGCAATGATCGGGTGAATAGCATCAGCTCTATTTTTGGAGGATTGGTCGCTCTTGCAGGTATCTTCTTTATGCTATGAGCCAGGCTGGAGATCGTTCTAGAGAATAACTGCGTGCTTCAATCATTGTTTCAGGAGGTGCAAAGATGGGGGATATGCACGGAGATAAATATGAAGCTATTTTGGACGCCGCTTACACTGTCTTCGGCACCAAAGGCTTTTATGAAAGCAAAATTTCCGAAATTGCAGAACAAGCGGGTGTTGCTAAAGGCACGGTATACTTGTACTTTAAAAGTAAAGAGCAGTTATTTACAGCAGTCACACGTAGAGATTGCGAACAATATCTATCCGAAATGCAAGGTGCATTGGTCAATCATACTTTGGGAGAGGGACTGCTGCGGATGGCGAATTTGCATCTCCACTATTATTACAAACGCAAGCAGCATACTAAATTATTTTTTATGACTCCGAATAGTGACCCTGATCTTATGGAGTTTATGCGGGGATTTATTCAGGACTATACCGATCTGGTCAAAAATAAACTGGCGTCAGAGGGTGTGCCGCAGCCCGAATTTCATGCCAAGGCATTCATTGGTATGATGGAACGCCTAAAAATGGATATTTTGTTGAACCAAAATTTCCGTGCATGTGACGTGGATCAGACGGCTGCATTGGCAGCTAATTTATTTATGCATGGCTGTGAGGCCGGAGTACAAAAATTCTGACATGTGGTCTTTTAAAACCGTACTGGCTTTGTTCAGCTAACGGTTTTTTTAATCATTGGCTGTGTCTGTGTTAAAATAAACAAGATGCATCACAAAATCGGGGAAGAGTAGGGAATCTGTAATGAATATTATGACCGTTGAACATATAACCAAAAGCTACGGCGAGAAAATGTTGTTCGAGGATGTTTCCTTTGGTATGGATGAGCGCGACAAAATAGGGGTTGTTGGTGTAAATGGTACTGGCAAATCAACGTTTTTACGTGTAATTTCCGGCCTAGAGCCGCCAGATGACGGTAATATTGCAGTGAACAACGATGTGCGAATTCAGTATCTGGCACAAAATCCGGAGTTTGATCCTGAAATGAAGGTACTCCAGCATATTTTTCATGGCAACCAGCCTGAAATGAAAGCAGTGCGTGAATATACAGAAACGATGGAATTACTGGAATTGAATCCGGGTAGCGAGGAGCTCCAAAACCGCCTGCTGCGAGCAAGTCAGCAAATGGATACGTTCCAAGCATGGCAGCTGGAGAGCGAGGCCAAAAATATACTTACCCGACTGGGAATCACTCAGTTTGAGTCTCGTATGGGCGTTCTCTCTGGTGGTCAGCGTAAACGGGTTGCTTTGGCTGCGGCTTTGATCCAACCTTGTGAGCTGCTCATTTTGGACGAGCCTACCAACCATATTGATAATGATTCCGTTGCGTGGTTGGAGCAATATTTGCAAAAGAGACGTGGTGCGTTGTTAATGATCACGCATGATCGCTATTTTCTGGATAGAGTTGCTAATGTCATGTTAGAGCTGGATCATGGTCGCCTTTTCCGTTATGAGGCTAACTATACCCGTTTTCTGGAGCTGAAGGCAGAACGCGAGGAGCGGGAAGCATCTTCGGAACAAAAAAGGAAGAACCTGCTGCGTAATGAGCTGGCCTGGATTCGTCGAGGAGCAAAGGCACGTTCGACCAAGCAGAAAGCGCGTATTGACCGATATGAGCAGCTTAGGGATCAGCAACCGGAAGCTCGTTCTGGATCTGTAGATATGTCCGTGGCCTCCACACGTCTGGGTAAAAAGATATTGGAGATCGAGCATTTGTCCAAATCGGTAGATTCCCGTAAGCTGATTCAGGATTTGAGTTACATTGCGGTTCCTGGTGATCGTGTGGGCATCCTGGGACCTAACGGGAGTGGAAAATCCACTCTGCTCCAAATGATTGCCCAGCGTGTAGAACCAGATTCCGGCAGTGTTGTATTGGGACCAACTGTGAAGCTCGGTTATTTTACTCAAGAACATCAGGAAATGGACGAATCCTTGCGTGTCATTGAATATATTAAGGAAGAAGCGGAAGTGATTCGTACGGCAGATGGTTCGACGATTACAGCTGCGCAGATGCTGGAGCGTTTTCTGTTTGCACCAAGTGCGCAATGGACGGTTATTTCTCGTTTGTCCGGGGGCGAAAAACGTCGCTTGTATCTGCTGCGTGTCCTTATGTCCGCACCAAATGTACTATTGCTGGATGAACCGACAAATGATCTCGATATTCAGACTCTTTCCGTTTTGGAAGACTATCTGGATGAATTCCCAGGCGTAGTTTTTATCGTTTCCCATGATCGTTATTTCCTGGATCGGACCGTGGACAAAATACTGGCATTCGAAGGGAATGGACAGGTACGTGTACATGTAGGCGACTATAGCGAGTATGCAGAATGGATCAGTAAAAATGCACAGCTTTCTGCGAATACGTCTGTCTCGCCGGGCACAGCTTCCTCGAATCGGTCTTCTGCACCTAAGTCTGCGGGTCCTTCCGAATCAGTCAATGGGGCAAATAAACCCAAGCTTAAATTTACCTTTAAGGAACAGCGGGAATATGAGCAGATTGATGAGCTGATTGAACAAGCCGAACAGAAATTGGTCGACATTCAGCGACAGATGGAGGAATCTTTCAGCGATTCGGCACGGTTGCAGGAGCTGATGGCTGAGCAAGCGAAGGCTGAACAGCATCTAGAGTACCAAATGGAACGTTGGACCTATTTGAATGAGCTAGCCGAGCAAATTGAACAAAGTAAATCTTAAAAATAAAAGCAAGTCTCCATTTAGATGGAGGCTTGCTTTTTTGTAGAAGTAGAAGTATGTGCACCTGTTTTCCATGCAGCATAAAATGGTTAGGCTGTTACATAAGCCACGAGCAGACGGGCAGTGTTTAATACGGCCTGCTTATGCGTGCGCTCCATTGCGTGAGAGGCGTGTACGCCAGGTCCGATCAGTGCGGCACGAATGTTATTGCCTGCTTTAAGCGCAGCCGAAGCGTCTGAACCATAGTGCGGATAAATATCTACCGCATACGGAATATTCAGCTCCTTGGCCAGCTCAATCAGACGGGTCGTCATGTTATAGTCGTAAGGGCCTGAGGAGTCTTTGGCACAGATGGAAACGTCCGTTTCCTTGCAGCTCAGATCTTCACCTATGCAGCCCATGTCGACAGCAATCATCTCACTGATTCCTTCAGGTATGTAGGCCGCCCCGTGCCCCACTTCCTCATAGTTGGAAATGAGCAATTTAACAGTATGTCGAGGCTTCCAGCCTCCATGTACAGATGATTCTAATAAACCAAACAGTGCCGCTACGCTGGCTTTATCATCCAAGTGCCGCGACTTGATAAAGCCACTGGGCGTTACGACTGGGCGCGCTTCGAACGAAATAAAATCGCCCACCGAAATACCGAGCTGAAGCACGTCTTCTTTCGACTCGACAAGCTCGTCAATCCGTACCTCCATATGGCTCTCCTTGCGCTCAAAGCTTCGTGCATCATCATAGACGTGTACGGATGGGTGGCTGGACAGAATAGTGCCCGTATACGTTTGTCCGCTTCTGGTATGAATAAGGCAGTATTCGTTCTCAATGCTGTTCATCATGAAGCCACCCACAGATGTCAGGCGTAGGGTACCTTGCGCTGTAATCGAACGAACCATCGCCCCCAATGTATCCACATGCGCGCTAAGCGCCACTGTATGGTCCGTTTCTTCACCTTCCAGAGTCAGGATAGCACCACCTTTTGCATTCCATTCGATGGGTACCCCTAGCTTTTCGGCTTCCTTACGAATCAGCTCCATCACATGATGTGTATATCCGCTAGGACTGGGCGTGTTCAAAAGCTGATTTAAAAAGCTCATGATATAGTTTTCATTGAATTGAATTGTCATTTGTTGCTCCTCCTCATTTGGACAACCGATCAGGGTTAGAGGACGGTTGCTCTATACCTGGGTCGGATGTAGACACCGTGCTGGAAGAACCAGTCGTGTCATTGGACACATTCGCGTATGCTTCCACTGCCGATGTGTGCTCTTCTTGTAGTGTATGAAGCTGATTAGTCAGACGCTTGATCTCTCTCTGAAGCCTATATTGACGGAAGATTCCGAAAGAACCGACAATAAGTCCACCTAAAAGAGTGCAACCGAGAATAAGCAGAATCAAAGGAATGCTGACCCTGCTAAACAGAAGGTTCACTTGAACCGAATTGACATTAATAACAGCAAAAACAGCTGTTAACAAAGCTATAACAAGTGCTGCAATCAAAGACCATTGTGTTTTCAAAATGCCACCTCCTCCCGTTACATTATAAAATCCCTTGTCCTCCATGGACAAGGGATTTATCCGTGCATCTTTTTAATGCGGGATTCGAAGTGTGCACGGTTTTACTTTCCTTCAGTTAGCTTTTCCATTTCCGTAATGACTTCTTCAAATACGCTCATGGCTTCGCGAATCGGCTGCGGAGAGGACATGTCAACGCCAGCTTTCTTCAAAATATTGATTGAATAATCACTGCCACCGCTCTTTAGGAAGCCTAAGTAACGGTCAACGGCTGGCTGGCCTTCTTCCAGAATCTGTTTCGAAAAACTGGTTGCTGCCGAGAAGCCAGTAGCATATTTGTAGACATAGAAGCTGTTATAGAAATGAGGGATTCGTGCCCATTCCATTTCTATGTCTTTGTCTACCTTCATGCCAGGTCCGTGATATTTCACATTCAAATCATAGTAAATCTCCGACAAAAGCTGCGGTGTAAGGGATTCTCCCTGTTCAGCACGCTCATGTACAATCTTCTCAAATTCCGCAAACATCGTTTGACGGAATACTGTTGTACGGAATTGGTCCGCATAGTAGGTGAGAAGGTACATTTTCTCTTTTGGATCGGTAGACTTGTTCAGCAAATAATCCATCAGCAAGGCTTCATTAGTAGTGGAAGCCACTTCAGCCAGGAAAATGGTATACTGTGCATCTCGGTACTTCAATGCGTTGTCTGAATAGTACGAATGCAACGCATGCCCCATTTCATGCGCAAGCGTGAACATGCTGTTCAGGTTATCTTTATGGTTCAGGAGCACATAAGGGTGGGTGCCATAAGCTCCCCAGCTATAGGCGCCTGTACGCTTATTTTCATTTTCGTATACGTCAATCCAGCGCTCATCGTAGCCTTTTTGCAATGAAGCCAGATAGTCCTCGCCCAGAGGCTTAAGGCCTTCTTTGGTTTGCTTTTTGGCGTCTTCATACGTAATGTCCATCTTGTATTCGTCCACAAGCGGAGCGAATAAATCATACATATGAAGCTCATCCACACCTAACAGCTTCTTACGCAGCTTGATATAACGGTGAAGCAGGGGCAAGCTTTCATGAATCGTATCAATAAGATTCGTATACACTTCTTTCGGAATATTATCACCGTATAGTGACATTTCCAGTACGGAAGGGTATTTGCGAACACGAGAATAAAAAATATTTTTGTTCACATTAGCACTCAATGTAGAGGCAATCGTATTTTTATTTTTGGCATATGTGTCATAAACCGCTTTAAAAGCACGTTCACGTACTTCGCGGTGTGGACTTTCGAGAAATTGGATGTAGCTACCATGAGTCAGCTCGACCTCTTTGCCATGCTCATCCTTGATTTTCGGAAACTTCAGATCCGCGTTGTTAAGCATCCCGAAAATTGTTTGCGGGGCTTGAGCCAGATTGCCAACCTGAGCGAGCAGTGCTTCTTCTGTTTTGCCCAAAATATGAGCTTTTTCCCGCTTCATTTCTTGAAGTGTAAACTTATAATCCGAAAGCTTCGGATCTTCAATGAAGGCATCAAGCTGATGATCGGGCAGCGCCAAAATTTCAGGTGTCACGAATGAAAGAGACTCGCTGACTTCCACGCCTAGTTTTTTAGCTTTTTGCGAAAGACCCTGATATGTAGGTTCAGCCGTATCTTCATCATGGTGAAGATGGGCATACACATATACACGCTCGGTTTTAAGTGACAGCTCATCTTCGAGTTTGAAGCAGTTGCCAATCGCTTCGGCTGAATTGAGCTTGCCTTGGAATTGAGCAGCCTTTTTGGCCAATTGTTTGACTTCTTCGTATTCTTGATCCCATGCCTTGCGGTTGGGGAACAGGTCTTCCAGTTTCCATGTATTTTCCACTGGCGCATCAGCGCGTTTTACAATTTCATTCATGGAGAGCCTCCTCTGATCGAACGTAATGTGGGATAGGGCTGCGGCGGTAAGGGACGGATGCCAAAACGAAGAAACCGCCACGCTTACCGTAAGCAGCAGGGCAAGAGGTTTTACAGGATGCATGTAACGGCATATCCTCCTTATACCATGGCTTGTTATGCCATAGTATGACCTTTTGCCCCTGAAAGTATAATTTTCCTTACTGTGGGTTGGAACCTATATTTAATAAGCTGTATACAATAAGATAAAAGGCAAGGCAAATCATGATTACGGCAGTGAGGGCCATCCACTTTTTGAGAGGAGTCGGTATCGTTTCACGCTTCATGATCAGCACTCCGCCCAGCGTGAAGGCCAGAATAATGAAGATGAGATAGCTGTTGGACACCATGAATAGGCTACACCTGTTTGAAAGCGTTCATGATCCGCTGCCACTCTTCCTCATTATCTTGAAAGGACTGCTTGGGGAAACGATTTTCAGCCCAATGCATCAGCGCCGGACGGCTCAAAAACGTGTGAGCTTCCTCGCCCCAATCATCAGATATTTCCCGCAGAACGATGTAACGGCCCTGCACCTCGACAGTCATCATATTCCACTTGTCTTTTTTGTATATTTCGTGTTTTTTCATCATATGCATGTCTCCGATTTTATAGATGTTTTGGTTCATGATACCGCAGTTTCTGCCGCAAAAGCAAATCATTCCAGACCGTAAAACCCGGAAAAACACCAATTGCAATGTGAAAAAGCATGAAGTATAATATGGATATTCGCCATAGATGGCGGTATTTTTAGGAGGTTGTTCACTTGAAAGGTACAGTTAAATGGTTTAACGCAGAAAAAGGTTATGGCTTCATCCAAGTGGATGGTGGCGAGGATGTATTTGTACATTTCTCCGCAATCCAAGGCGACGGTTTTAAAACTTTGGAAGAAGGTCAAGATGTTGAATTCGAAATTACTGAAGGCAACCGTGGACCACAAGCAGCTAACGTAATCAAACTGTAAGTGTAACTGAATTGTAAGAAATGTTCCGTTTTTACGGATGTCTTATATATTACGGTTAAACGATGAATTGAGAGCGCAGTTCCTTACATTTAAGGAGCTGCGCTTTTTTGCGTAAAAACGTTTATGATATGAGAAGGTTGGGCCGGAATAGGGTATTATACGTAATAAAACTAAGCATGAGTTATTTTAAATTGAGGGAGCTGAGAAAATGAGTGCAGCAGAGGCTGATCGTAATCCTTCCCTGATTGAAGGCCCTATTGCCAAAACACTGTTTATGTTCTCTTTGCCGATGCTGTTCGGAAACATTTTGCAATCCTTGAATGGAACGATTAATTCAATCTGGGTTGGGAAGTTTCTGGGAGAAGCCGCATTGACTGCCGCTTCGAATGGAAATATTATAATGTTCTTTCTGATCAGCTCGATTTTTGGAGTCACCATGGCGGCCACTATTCTGATTGGACAACATATCGGAGCGGGTGACATAGCAGAAACGAAGCGTGTAGTAGGTACAAGCGCTGTCTTTTTCCTGGTGCTTGCTTTTGCTATAGGTATTATTGGGTTTTTGGGCTCACCTTGGATTCTTCATGTGCTCAATACGCCTGCCGAATCAGTCGATATGGCGATCACCTATACGCGCATTATTTTCGCGGGTATGCCCTTTTTGTACGGATATAACTACATCATGACCGTAATGAGAGGGGCTGGAGATTCCAAAACACCATTTTATTTTCTGCTCGTTTCCGTCGTACTGGATGTTTTACTCAACCCACTACTCATATTCGGATGGGGGCCGATCCCTGCTATGGGCATCGGAGGCTCCGCCACAGCTACCCTGATTGCTCAAGGGATCAGCTTTGTATTGATTCTCATTTACCTATATCGTGTAAAATACTTTCTGCGCATTACATCTTCAGAGCTTCACTTACTTCAATTTGATTGGAAGATTATTTGGACTCTTATTCGTAAAGGAGTCCCGATGGGACTGCAGATGATTGCTGTCTCCACCAGTGCGATTGCTTTAATGAACCTGATCAACGGCTACGGGACAGTCGCAGCGGCAGCCTATACAGCAGCTAACAATTTGTCCAGCTATGTGCAGATGCCGGCCATGGCGTTAGGTGCAGCCGTATCTTCCTTCGCCGCTCAAAATATCGGAGCCGGACGCTGGGATCGAGTGCGCAGGACAACCTGGATTGGGATTGTGTATAATTTTGTATTGACTGGTGGGGCTGTAATATTCATTTACGTATTTAACCGTCAAGCCTTACTGATGTTTCTTCCTTCTACGGGAGGGGCATTGGAACTGGGTATGCAGATTAATCTGATCACCTTGTGGTCTTTTGTTATATTCGGTATTACCAATGTCATTACAGGGGTTGTTCGATCTACGGGCTCTGTAATGGTGCCGCTGTTCATTACCATTATTTCATTATGGGGCATTCGTATACCTTTGGCCTATGCATTTGTCGATGAGTATGGGCTGGATGCTGTATGGTGGAGCTTTCCTATTGGTTTTACGATCTCCGCCGTGGCAGTTATTTTCTATTACGTTTTCGGAAAATGGAAGCAGGCTAGCATGGGAGAGGGAAACCAAGGCATGAAGCTGGCCGAGGACAAGGGATAGATAGGACAATTCTACTATTTGCGATTAAAGTTTTATAAGGGTGGATCTAGTTTGACTGTTATTTTTGGCTAATTCAGTGGCACGGCTACAAAGCGTTTTTGTGAGAAGAGCTCATTTTTCTTGAATAGTAAAGAAAAAAGTGAGGTTGTTCATTTGTGCTAAAAGGTCGATCATATTATAATGAATATGGTTTGGATAGGTATAATTACGTAGACAACAATGTGGAGGCACCGTCATTTGAGTTATGTTGAGCAAGGACGTTATCAAGTACCGAGAGGCCCCATAGGTCTAATGAGCCGAATGTACAAGCACATTCTCCCTGAAACGAAACAAGAATTGAGTAACTGGAAGAGCAAGGCCGAACAAATTCCGGACCCTGAGCTGAGAAGTCAGGCGCTTGCGAGCATAGCAGAGAAGACGTTTCACTGCGTGGGGGGAGCGGTTTATGCTGCAGCCAATATGTCTGACCGGCAGACGCTAATTCCACTGATTGTGGCGTACCAGACGATTAGCGATTATCTGGACAACCTGTGTGATCGCAGTACGTCGATGGACCCGGATGATTTCAGGTTGCTGCATCAGTCGATGCTGGATGCGGTTAATCCGACGGCTAGGCCAGTGAATTATTATGAGTTGCGTCGTGAGCAGGAGGATGGCGGTTATTTGACCGGGCTGGTGACAACCTGTCAGTCTTGTGTAAGCAGGCTTCCGGGCTATGAGGCGGCAATGCCTTACGTTCAGGATTTGGCGCGATTATACACGGATTTGCAAGTATACAAGCATATTAAACCCGAGCTGCGGGAACAAGCGCTTTTGGACTGGTGGTCGATTCATAAAGATCGTACACCCGAGCTGCGCTGGAACGAGTTTGCTGCGGCTACTGGCTCAACCCTGGGGGTCTTTATGCTGTTTCTTGCTGCCAGCGACCGGCATCTCACAGATGCGGGGGCTGCCTCAATACATGCATCGTATTTTCCACATGTGTGCAGTCTTCATATTTTGCTGGATTATCTAATCGATCAAGACGAAGACCGGAAGGGCGGAGATCTTAACTTTTGCAATTATTATGAAGATACCGACATGATGCTGGACCGGATCGCCTACGTTGTGAATCGGGCGCGGGCTGATATTGCAGATGTCCCTGCCAGCTCCTTTCACCGGATGATTATCGAGGGATTGCTGGCTTTATATTTATCCGACCCTAAAGTTAGTGAGCAGCAGGATGTTCGCGCTGTTTCGAGACGTTTAATGAAAAATAGTCCGCTCATGCGTTTGTTTTTCTTATTAAACAGTCGATGGATAAGAAGGCTTATATGATTATTTTGAGGAGGTCATAAATCATGACAGCAGTTAAGAAAATTGCAGTATTAACAAGTGGTGGAGATTCACAAGGGATGAACGCGGCAGTTCGCGCCGTCGTGCGTAGCGGATTGTATTTTGGACTGGAAGTATTCGGGATTCAACGTGGATATCAAGGCCTTTTGAACGATGATATTTTTCCAATGGACCTGAGAAGCGTCGGAGATATTATCCAACGTGGGGGTACTGTACTTCAATCTGCAAGATGTCTGGAATTTACGACTGAAGAAGGTCAGAAGCGTGGCGCTGAAATTTTGCGTAATCGTGGAATTGACGGCGTAGTCGTCATCGGTGGCGACGGTTCTTATCAAGGGGCTAACAAGCTGACCAAGCAAGGCATTAAAACCATGTGTCTTCCAGGAACAATTGACAATGATATTTCCTTCACAGACTACACCATTGGTTTTGATACGGCGGTAAGTATTGTAGTGGACGCAATCAACAAGCTGCGTGATACAATGTCTTCCCATGAACGTTCTTCCATCGTGGAAGTTATGGGACGCCATTGTGGAGATATTGCTCTCCATGCGGGTCTGGCTTCCGGTGCAGAAACGATCTTGGTACCTGAGGTAGAATTTGACCTGAATGAAGTATCCGATCGGATGAAACAAAACTTCAAACATGGCAAACGCCACAGTATCATTATCGTTGCTGAGGGTGTAGGCAAAGGCGAAACAGTAGCCAAAGTAATCCAAGAAAACTGTCCGGATTATGAGCCTCGTGTTACAGTGCTTGGACACATTCAACGTGGAGGTACACCAACCGCGTTTGACCGCAACCTGGCAAGCCGTTTGGGTGACTTTGCTGTTCGTCAATTGATTGAGGGTGTATCTGACAAAGCTTGCGGAACGATCGACGGTAAGCTGGTAGCTACAGATATTGGCAAGGTTGTAAGCACCAAAAAAGATTTCAACATGGAGCTTTATGAGTTGGCTCTGCGTTTGTCCCAATAATAAGAACCTTTACGTTTAGTAGATGGGCTCTGATATGGGGAAAATTAAAATTATGCGGATGACCTGAGTCATCCGCTATTTTTTTAGCTTTGAATAGGGGTCAGGAGGTAATCAAGCATGTATTTATTCAAAATGGAAGTGGACAGCTCGGAAGGAGCACTGACCGTCATTCTTGCTGCTGAGAATGAGGAACAGGCATTTGAGGAAATGGACCAACATGTGGAGAGACACTTTTTATATCCCCCCGAGCTAAAGGAAGTGGCTATCGTAGAGAAGAAACGAATTACTGCTGGTGTAGCATATGTAATCGAAACACGCAAAGACTAAGTAGCCTTTGCGTGTTGTTTTTGTTCGGCAAAACGATGTTGCACTCTTACCAAACGCCAGAGAAGTAAAATGGCGCCTACGGCCAGACCTGTAATCAAGCCAATCCAGTAGCCGTAAGGCCCCCACGTGGTCCAGCGTGCGAGTATATACCCTACAGGAAGCCCAATCACCCAATAGGACAGGAATGTGAGTAAAAAGGCCGGATTGACATCTTTATACCCGCGTAGCGCCCCTTGTGTTGGTGTAGCGACAGCATCAGAGATCTGAAAGAAAATCGCATAGATTAAAAAGTGCTGGGCCAATTGAATGACCTGCAGGTCGGTAGAGTAAAGTCGAGCGACCTGTTCACCCCAGATAAGCAGTATAATAGCTGTAATCAATGATAGGCCTACTGCGCTGCTAATGCCCATTACGCTATACGTTTTGGCATCTCGTGGACGGGAAGCTCCTGTTTCAAAGCCGACCAAAATCGTAAGTGCCATGCAAATACTGAGTGGAATCATATACAGCGTAGATGCAAAGTTCATGGCTGCCTGATGAGCGGCTATGGTAGCTGTGTTATAGCTGCTCATGAAGAGCGTGACAGCTGAAAAGACGGCAGTCTCAAAAAATATAGCAAATCCAATAGGTACCCCGATTTTGATAAGCTCTTTTAAAGCACTGGCCGCAATCCCGTATATTTTGCTAAAGATTCGGTATTCGGCAAATATTTTTCCTCGGTGCGCAGTAATACCAGCGACCAGCATAATAATCCAGTAGGTGGTAGCCGTTGCTACCCCGGAGCCTACACCCCCCAAACGGGGAAAACCCCAGTTACCATAAATAAGTAGATAGTTCAATAAAACATTGATGGGCAATGACATGAGCGTGATTAACATCGTAAAACGGGTTTGTCCTAATGCATCCATAAAGCTTCGGAGCACAGTGTAGGCAAATAGAGGGACAACACCAAAGGCCATCGCACAAAGATAGTACAGAGCCACATTATGAACTCTCAATTCCAGATTCATACCGTTTAATATAGGCTTTACCAAAATGATGCCAGCAATTAAAACGACGATGGATAGGACGAGAGACAGCCAAAGAGCCTGAATGACATAGTAGGAGACTTTATCTTTGCGTTGTGCACCCACCAATTGGGATACAATGGGGGTAATAGCCATAAGTATGCCATTAAGGCCTGTTTGTACAGGGACCCATAGGCTTACTCCGATAGCTACTCCAGCTAGATCGGCAGGGGAAAAGTGTCCCGACATATTCGTGTCGAAAAAAGTCATGGCAGATAGTGCAAGCTGGGTAATCAGAATAGGGAGCAAAATGTAAAAAAGCTGCTTCCATTTCTGTCCCATGGTTAGAGTCAATTGCATTTTTGTTATCCTCATTTACTAGGGTTTGATTATTTGTACATATCATAACATGTAAATTTTATTGTAAGGGATACTGCAACAATTGAACAGCCATAAAAAAGACTGCATCCGTTCGTCAAACAACGGGGCAGTCTTCGATAATAAAGATATAAGTTCTAAAATTCGTATAAAAAAAGAGGAGTCAGAAGGATAGTTATTTGTAGGTTACTCCGCTTGTATAGCGGTTAGTGGCATTCCAGAGTAAATATTCGTCCACCTTCATGTCCTTAAGCGCGCGAATTTGGTCCTCGACTTGTGTTTTCCCATATTTGGCATAATGTCCGCTTCCTAACCAACTTGCGGTAAAATCCTGAATCCACGGACGAATAATTGGCTTTAGCTTGCCTGTAGGATCGAGTTTTTTGTGTGTATCGGCCATGGAGCCTTTGATCGTCTGGTAGGGGTTCTTATCTGGGTCCTTCACACCAAACCAGCCTGTTGTATAGTGACTTGGATAAACCATCGGTGAAATGACATCCACATTTTCAGAAATTTTAGTGAAATCCTGTCCGATACCCTCGGCAGCAGGAACGGATGCGGCATATCCGAAAATATCTACCGATACCCTCACACCTAGTGGAGCAAGCTCTTTACGGGCATATTGTACGAATTCAGCGACCGTATCCGAGCGGGATTGATCGGATTTGGTATATTTTAGTTTGTCTGCTCTTTTTTCAAAACCTTCAGGGAAACGTACATAGTCAAATTGGATTTCCTTAAACCCGAGTTTTGCTGCTTCCTTGGCAATGGCGATATTATAATCCCATACTTCTTTATTATAGGGATTGACGAACCCATCTCCCTTGCCGTTTTTCCAAACAGAGCCGTCAGCATTGCGGAAGGACATCTCAGGATTTTTGTTGGCCAATACCGTATCCTTAAATACAACAATACGAGCAATCGGATAGACATTATGTTTTTTCAAACGGTCCATCAAACCGGAAATATCTTTAATGAATTTTTGCGGCTTGCCCAATTTCAGAAGCTCGGGGTTGGTCGTTGGATAAGTGATGTAACCTGCATCGTCCTTAATATCGATAACCATGGAATTGAGCTCTGTCTTGTCCAGTAATTCGAGTAGCTGAGTCATACGTGAACCGCCTGCGCTATAGGCTGTGACATAGATACCTTTAATAGCTGGCGTGGTCGGCTGTGGGTCAATTTTAACCGGCGGATTGGAGGCATCTACCTTTGTATTACTGTGTTGTGCCTGGATCATGGCACTGCTGATTGTCGTTGCCACCGTATCTTTTACATTTGGAGCGTTGGCTGACTGGCCCCCGTTTCCGCCTATTCCCATTGCCAATAGCATAATTGCCCAAATCATATTCATTTCCTAACTCTCTCCCTTATGTATGGCGCTTACCTGATTATACGTAAAGTTATGGATCGAAAAAACAACACGCTTGTAACCAATACTGGTATCATCAGGCATAGTCTTACATGATTAACCTAACTATCGCTCGATGAATCCGTAAATAGGCATAAATAATGCCGCTCTCTTCACGGTTGTGGATGCAACCGGAAGAAGCGGCACTTGGCAAAAAAATTTATTGAAGATAGTTATTGTCTTGGTGCTCACAAATACTGTACTGAATAATTTCAAGCGCATCCGTTGGCTTGAGTATGGACAACCCGTCTCGAAGCACAATCATCGAGTTTAACTCATTCTTTTTGAGAGAAGGGAGCATTTCCGGGTACCATCTTAAGACAATGTCGGACAGTTTTACCGTTTCCATTTCCACAAAAATCACCCTTTCCTGCTCGGAATCATTCCAAAAGAATCATTCAATACGATTCGGAAAAGCAAAGTGCCTGTGAAATAGCAGGTAAAGCTGGTCTTTATATACTATGGGAACAGCGCACATATAGTGTACCACAAAAACAGTATTTTGACACTTGGGTTTGTGCTTATCTTCGGCGGAATGAACCCATTACTCCAACCGTTTCCACAATATTGACAAAAGCAGAAGGGTCTACTTCCTTAATGATGCGTTTTAATTCAACAAGCTCGTAGCGTGTCGTAACAGTCATCAGCATGTCCTTTTCGGTATGTGAAAATGCACCTTCAATTTTTATTTTGCTGACACCTCGTGGCGTGGTCAACATTCGGCTGAGTAACTGGTCAGTATGCTCTGTAATGATGTAGACGGTGATCTTCGTATGACTTACATAGATTTGATCCAACACTTTACCAGTCACAAAAATGGATAACATAGAAGCCAGTGCAATATTCCAATCATCGTTCAAATATCCTGCTGCGAGAATGACCAGTCCATTCATGCCCACAAGTACAGTTCCGACGGGGAAGTCACGATATGTGGTAACGATGGAGCCGATAATGTCAAAACCGCCCGTAGACCCTCCTACCCGAAAGGAAATACCCGCCCCAACGCCGACCATTACCCCACCAAAGACAGAGGCCAGCAGGGGATCAGACACAACAGATTGTACGGGTACCCAGGCCAAAATCCACGTGGTAACGATAACCGATAGAATGCTCAGACTAATAAAACGCTTGCCTAAAATAAACCAGCCTGCAATAAGCATTGGGATATTGATGATAAAATACATGGTGCTGATATCGAATTTTGTGAAATAGCCAATTAGCATGGAAAGTCCGGCTACTCCCCCGCTCAGTAAGTGATGTGGGACGAGAAACAGATTAAAACCGCATGCTATGGCAGCGGCTCCAAGAATAACAGTTAAGCAGTTTAACACTATTTTTAACAACTTTTTTTCACCTCATTTTAATTATACAGAAAGCAACTTACTGGTATTCATGAATTGTTCTGTGCTATAATGCGATGTGGATATTCTTGAGTAGGGACCTATGTCCAGAGAAACACTTAAAATTTAAACTGTTTTAAAAAGGATAAATTCGTTTAAGATGTATCGGATAGGGTTCCCCGAATTCATTACAGAAAGATGCAGTTATAGAGTTAAATAAACTGTCACTGTATTGGGGAAAACTTATACAATAATATCGCTACTTAAGAATACAGACAACATTGTGGATTGTCCACCACATCCACCATTATGAAGGAGTTTGAATAAATTTGACGACATTTGCAGAATTTGATCTTGAACCGAAGGTAATTCAGGCGATTACGGAGCTGGGGTTTGAAGAAGCAACACCTATTCAATCCAAATCCATCCCGATTGCATTGCAAGGGAAAGACATGATTGGTCAAGCCCAAACGGGTACGGGTAAAACCGCTGCGTTTGGTATTCCGATGATCAATAAAATTTCTAAAAACGATGAAAAAATCAGAGCCCTGATAATGGCTCCAACACGTGAGCTTGCTATTCAGGTGGCTGAAGAAATCGAAAAACTCTCCCGCTTTAAAGGTCTTCGCACTTTGCCGATCTATGGTGGACAAGATATCGTACGCCAGATTCGCGCTTTGAAAAAGAAACCTCAAATTATTATCGGTACACCAGGACGTTTGCTTGATCATATTAATCGTAAAACCATTAAGCTAGAAGACGTGAACACCGTTGTTTTGGATGAAGCAGATGAAATGCTGGATATGGGCTTCATGGAAGATATTCAGTCCATTCTGAAGCAGGTTCCAGACGAGCGTCAAACGATGCTGTTCTCGGCTACAATGCCTCCTAACATTAAAAGATTGGCTGAGCAATTCCTTAAAGATCCTGAGCATGTATCCGTTATTCCTAAACAAGTTAGTGCTCCGCTGATTGATCAAGCCTATATTGAAGTTCCTGAGCGTCAAAAATTTGAAGCATTAAGCCGTTTGATCGACATGGAATCCCCAGAACTTGCTATCGTATTCGGTCGCACTAAGCGCCGGGTAGACGAGCTGGCTGAAGCTCTGCAAAAACGTGGTTATTCCGCAGACGGTTTGCATGGTGACTTGTCTCAAAACCAGCGTGATGCTGTTATGCGTAAATTCCGTGACGGAAGTATTGACGTACTCGTAGCGACTGACGTTGCTGCCCGTGGTTTGGACGTTTCTGGCGTAACTCACGTTGTGAACTTTGACCTTCCGCAAGATCCAGAGAGCTATGTTCACCGTATCGGACGTACGGGACGTGCAGGTAAAGAAGGGGAAGCTTGGTCATTCGTAACGCCTCGTGAAATTGACCATTTGCATTTCATTGAGCGTGTAACCCGTCACCGCATTCCACGTAAGCCTCTTCCAACGTTGGCAGAAGCTCTGGAAGGCAAACAACGTATCATCGCAGAACGCCTTCTAGAGGTTGTAGAAAAAGGCGAGCTGAATGAGTACAAAGGTTTGGCTATTCAAATGCTGGAGCAATATGATTCTGTACAACTACTCTCTGCTGCTCTGAAGCTGATGACTGGTGAGAAGAGAGAGGCATCTATTGAACTGACTCCGGAAGATCCGATCCGTGCAAAACGTCGTAAACCAGACGTGCGTTCTGGCGGACGCAAGCCTTCCAACTATAGTGGACGCAGCAACGGTGGCTACAATTCCAACCGTGGCGGTAGCGGCAGTAAAGGTGGATACGGCGGTTACAACCGTGGCAAAGAAGGCGGTGGCTACAACCGTGATTCCGGAAGCCGCTATAGTGGAGATCGCAAACCACGCCCGAGCAGCAATGGCGAAACTCGCCGTCCTGCAAGACGTGAAGATTCCTCTTCTGAATAATAAGAAATAAGTGATTAAAAAGTCGAAGCTAATGCTAGCTTCGGCTTTTTTTGATCGGTAAGTATGAATTTTATGGGATTTGCTTTAATGGACCACGTATGGATTTCACTAGCGCTTTAGGGATGAAATACGGTATGATATAGTCAAGAGCCGGAATTAACAGGCATAGCAACATAAGTCTTGGAACTGCCAAGGCTTGCGGAGGGAGAGACTAACATTGGAATTTAAAGGAGCTATGGGGGGGATTTACCGCCTAACCGAGTGGATTACCCGGCTGGCGGCTAGCAATTTGTTGTGGGTGTTATGTTCATCGCCTTTTGTATTCTGCCTCATACTGAAATTACTGGTTATGAATCAGAATTTGGCGAATGAATCGTTACAAATGAACTGGGCGATGGCTATTTTGGCACCGCTTACTTTATTTCCAGCAACATCGGCTTTGTTCTCAGTGGTTCGCAAATGGGTGATGGGCGATACCGATACAGGCGTGTTTCGTACCTTCTTTAAAGGATATAAAGAGAACTATAAGCAGAGTCTGATTGGGGGTATCTTTTACACGTTACTGTTTGTCGTCATGTATGTGGATTACACTGTATATATGACACAGCTCAGCAACTTGCAAATCGTGGGTGTTATCATGCTGATCCTCATCATTATTTTGCTTGTGTCTATGTTTAACTTCTTTTCGATGGTAGCTCATTATCATATGTCTACCGGACAAATTATTAAAAATGCGGTTTTATTGACGCTGATTCGACCATTCCGTGTATTTTCCACCATGCTCGGCAGCGCCGTTGTTATATACATTGGAGTTAAATATCCCGTGCTTTTCTTATTCTTCATCGGCAGTGTAGTTGCCTGGTTCGCTTTTTTTAATTTTTACGGAACCTTCCTCAAAATGCAGGATCAAATGGAGAAAATGAAACAGAAAGACGAAGAAAAGGCAACCATTGAAGACAAGAAAAGTGATAACCTCTAAAAATAAAACATATTTCTCCTAGCATTTACTTTCTGAGTGAGAAGCGCTATAATAAGGTCACATCCTGCGATGCACGTTACGGTCATTTGTTGTTTTGAACCAATGACAATGTCTAGGGAGATCTATACGAATGAATAGCTGAAAAGCCCTGTCAATTGCTGACAAGGGGACTTCAAAAGTTTATTCTGCGGTCACCCACCTGCTAAAGCAGGTTCAGAAGACGCTATGGTCGGACGGCATCGGCGGGTACTCCATAATGTAATGAACACACTCTGGTACTGCTTATGCAGAAACAGGGTGTTTTTTGTATGCAACAATGTTAAACTAAGACATGAGGTACTAAGGTCGCATACCACAGGCATGATCGGACTCAATTTCGGTTGTTTATCGTGTTTTATAAAGCGCTTGCAGCAGAGGAAGCCGATGTGTCGTATGATAGGTAGCGATTATCGTGAAGGAGGAAATGTCTTGTCGTTGAAGAGGACTCTGGTAGGGATTGTGCGCAGCCAAGAAGGTACAAGCGACCGGGTCAAGGACCCCCAAATGAAGACACGCTATTATAACTTATCGAGAGACAAGGCTTGGGAAGAAGTATCATCTATCCTAAAAAAGATTCCTGGCTACAAGGTGCTCCATGAGGTAGCATCTGTAGGTGAGATTACGTTGGAGAAGCGAACGGCGTTCGGCAGAACCGTCGACATTACCGTTTCGATTTTATCTGTCTCGCCAGTTCGAAGTGCGGTGGATATTTATTCTGCTTCACGTGGATCGTTAGGGGACTTGGGTGCCAATTACCGCATTATTTTGCAACTGTTCACTATGATCGACAAGAAGCTGTCTGCTTATAAGGTCGTACAGTAGTAGCAGGTTGTGGGAGCAGTGATGTGGTAGACAAACATCAAAAAAAGCGAGGAAGGCAATCCTTCACTCGCTTTTTTAATATTCGGTCCTGATTTAGACCAGTTTTTTTACGGCTGCAATCGCTTGATCATAGTCAGGATGCTCGGCCATTTCGCTCAAGTATTCTACGTAAGCGATTTTGTCATTTTGGTCAATGACAAAAATAGCTCTATGATCCAAATGGAATTCCTTAATGAATACACCATAAGCTTCACCAAAGGAATGATCTTTGTAGTCGGACAGTGTCAATACGCGATCAATACCAGCCGCACCGCACCAACGAGCTTGAGCGAAAGGCAAATCCACGCTGACCGTCAGTACCACAACTTGGTCCCCCAGGGAGTCTGCTTCCTGGTTGAAACGTCGCGTCTGTGCGTCACACACGCCTGTATCTAGAGAAGGGACAACGCTAATCAGTTTGACTTTGCCTGCAAAGTCTTGAAGCGTAGCTGCTTCCAATAAGTCTTTCTGTAATTTGAAATCAGGCGCCTGATCTCCAATTTTCAGTTCAGGACCTATGAGAGTCAAAGGATTGCCTTTAAAAGTAGCAACTCCTGTACGTTCTTGTGCCATATGTAATAGCCTCCTTTGGTTTTTGGCATTGGTTATCGTTGCCGAAATCTATTATAATCTTTTATAAAAGACATTGTCCAATTTGAATAAGGTGGAGACACCCCATGAAGGAAGGATTGCCTTGATTTTTTTACGTTATGAGAACTGGAAAAGTTATTTGCGGTTTTACCCGGTAACCTGTCTGATTTTGCTTATCAATATTGTGATGTTTATTGTACTGACCGTGCAAGGTGGATCGGAAAATAGTTTGACGCTGATCCGGTATGGGGCTTTGATTAATGAGGCGCCATTCACTGACCAGCTGTGGCGGTATGTGTCAGCTATGTTTTTACATGCAGGCTTTGATCATCTTCTGTTTAATTCCTTTGCAATACTTGTATTCGCTCCTCCGCTGGAGCGTTTGCTCGGGTCCTTACGATATGTGTTATTGTATCTAGTCACGGGCATTGTAGGGAATATACTGTCCATTGCACATTACAACATGCTGGCGGAAACGACAGTCTCTGTAGGAGCCTCAGGAGCGATTTATGGCATCTATGGGGCGTTTCTGTACGTTGCCTTATTCCATCGTTCCTTGATGGATGATGCTTCGCGCAAAACGCTGTACACGCTGCTTGGGTTTGGTATTCTGTTTTCTTTTGCTGTAGCGAACATTAACTGGACCGCTCACTTTGGGGGATTGCTCAGTGGGTTTTTCTTTTATGGATTATTGATTAGATTAACTGGCCAGCGCAAACGTCACTAAAGACAGCTTTATCGTAAGTTATCAGGGTAAGAAAGAGGATGATGTTCGATGGACATCTTCTTTCGGATGTTGAAAAACAGATTGGAGCGAATATCGGAGTGGAATTACGACAGTTGCAATACTTCATGAAAGTAGCGCAAAAAGAACATGTCACTCAGGCAGCCGAGGAGCTACATGTGGCGCAATCTGCGGTAAGTCGGCAAATTCATCAGCTTGAAGAAGAGCTGGGAGTTAATCTTTTTATGCAAAAGGGTCGCAATCTGCAGCTTACGCCAGTGGGACAGCTATTTTGCAAACGGGTGGAAACGATCATGAAAGACCTGGAGCGGGCTGTTTTGGAAGTGCATGAGTTTTTAGACCCTGAGGGGGGCGAAATCCGTATCGGTTTTCCGCACAGTTTGGGGATTCATCTTATTCCTACAGTGGTGGCTGAATTCCGTAAGCGGTATCCCAATGTTAAATTCAGATTTAAACAAGGGATGTACCCGAGTTTAATTCGTGATGTGTTAGCGGGTGAGGTGGATTTGGCTTTTGTATCTCCTTTTCCAGATCGACATGACCATGTCGAGGGGGATGTGGTGTTAACCGAGGAGTTATTTGCAGTTTTGCCGCCCAATCATCCTTTGGCTTCAGCCGAACACATCACATTGAGCCAGCTTAAGGGAGAAAAATTCATCTTGTTCAGAGATGGATATTCGTTACGCCCGATTGTCTGGCAGGCCTGTCTGGAGGCTGGATTTACACCGGATATTGCTTTTGAAGGCGAAGAGACTGATACGATTCGCGGATTAGTAGCTGCAGGTATGGGGGTTAGTCTTCTGCCTGAAATGGCGCTGTTTCAGACTAACCCGTTGCAACCTGCAAGGGTGTCGATTGTTGATCCAGAGGTGACAAGAACGATTGGCTTGATTCATCGCAGAGATGACAAGCTTCCATTAGTTGCTAAATCGTTCCGAACTTTTCTATTGCAATATTTTGGCCTTCATGGTAATGCTGCTACTTCGAACAAAACGGCAAAAGCAGATTGAGACTACGAAGTATAGTTTATTGGCTTAAGATCAAGAAAAAAAGGTTGTTTCTCTACCGTCATTGGTGGAGGAACAACCTTTTTTGCAATACAAGTGATTAATCCCGGCTATTAAAGATACCGATTAGGCGGATCAGTTCCAGCAAGGAAACGAGAGCTGCAGCCACATAGGTCAATGCAGCAGCATTTAAAACTTTAGCTATACCACGTTCTTCATCACTACGGATAAATCCTTCAGAAACCATGATTTCCCGTGCGCGATTAGAAGCATTAAACTCAACAGGCAATGTAATTAATTGAAAAGCAACAGTAGCCGAGAAGAAGATAATACCCAGACCGATCAGGTTCGTAAAGCTAAATAAGAAACCGGCAATCAGCAGAAATGGTGCAATCCCGGAAGCAAAGTTTACAATCGGAAAAATCCGGTGGCGAAGTGCCAGCATAGGATAATGCTCTTTATGTTGGATGGCATGACCGACTTCATGGCAAGCCACAGCAACCGCAGAAATGGATTTTTCGTAATAAACGGGCTCAGACAAGCGCACCACTCGTTGTATCGGATCATAATGGTCAGATAGCGCGCCAGGTACTGGCTCAATAGGCACATCGTGCAAGCCATTGCGATCCAGCATGTGCCGAGCTGCATCATAACCAGTCAGTCCATTTTCGTTTGGAACATCAGACCATTTGTTAAACGTACCTTTTACACGAAATTGCGCCCATAAGGATAATCCGAACGCAAGAATAATCAATATATACATACCCATCATAAAGCAACCCTCCATTATTGTTCATACTACTAGCTCGGGTATCTACATCATAGAACTATGCTCCAACAGATACTTCAAAGCCTCAATACAAGCAGCGCTTTGTGGCAAAAGACCGGTAAGCAGCTTGCGAGCTTGGACGGGCTTGAGCTGTCCGAGAAGAGGTTGTAGTTCATTGACTTCACGCTCTAGACGCTGCATGTGCATTTCTAGACTCGTTAGTTTGTCAGTGACGTGCTCTTCTCCTGCAACGGAGTTCCATTTAATCAGTGTCTGTCTGATTTCCTCGAGGCTATACTTCTCTTGTTTCATTTGGTTAATACGTTCAAGCCTGTTTAAGGTTTCACCATTATAAAGCCGATAATTTTTCAATGATCGTTCTTCAGGTGTGATCAAACCGAGTTTAGTGTAATAATCAATCGTTCGTTCGCTGACACCAGCCGCTTTGGCTAGTTCACCAATTCGATATAGCTTCATATCCCCATCTGTCTTCACCTCGCGCTCTTCGTTCAATCTTCAATAATAACATCTTAAACCGAGAGTTTATAAAGGATATTTTACATGATCCTCAACCATACAGTCAAACGTTATGCTTTTGATGAACACAAACGAGCTATTTATATAGTTAGAAAATATGACATGAAAGCTTTAAAGGCTTATTTTTTTAACATAATAAAAAAAATCTTGTCAACTTTCATGTATTCTGCTTATAATGACAATAAGAATTTCACGAAATGTAAAGAAACCTAACATTCGAGGGAGTGGTCTTCATGAGAAAAAAGTGGTTAGTTGTATTATTGGCCATGCTGACGGTTCTGGCTTTTCCTGTAGGTGCGTTCGCTGCTGACGGGCCCACAAATATCCAACTTCAAGCTGGACTAAACACGGCCTTTACGTTCTTGGCATTTATACTTGTGTTTTTCATGCAAGCGGGATTTGCATTACTGGAGGCAGGCTCGACACGAATGAAGAACGCGGGTCATGTCGCTGGTAAAACGATTCTCACGACGGGTGTTGCGGCTTTGTCCTTCTGGGCTCTCGGATTTGGCTTCGGCTTCGGCAATGATGGTGGTAACGGATTTATGGGGCTGACGGGTTTCTTCATGAGCGGGACAGATGCTGCTGCATCGTTTGATACTCTTTCAGGTTTGGATGTTCCAATTACGATTATGTTTTTGTTTCACTTTGCTTTTGCTGCGGTATCTCTTTCGATCGCATGCGGGGGGATGGCAGAGCGTGCAAAATTAAGTGTATACATTATTTTCGGTATTTTGTTCTCCATCGTGATCTATCCAGTTGTAGCTCACTGGGTATGGGGCGGTGGCTGGCTTGGCAAGTTGGGAATGCAGGATTACGCTGGTTCAACAGTAGTCCATCTGACAGGTGCTACGGCAGCACTCGTCGCTACGCTGCTGCTCAAACCGCGTCTGGGCAAGTTTAATAAAGATGGCAAGCCGAACATTATCCCTGGTCATAATCAGGTGTACTCTATCTTGGGTGTTATTATTCTCTGGTTTGGCTGGTTTGGATTTAACCCAGGTAGTGCTGTTTCTGCGATGAATGACGGATTCTTTGGATATGTAGCCCTGACTACAAATATTGCTGCGGCGGCAGGCGGAGTTTTCGCATTGCTCGTATCTTGGATGGTATACGGAAAAGCAGATATTCCAGCTATGCTAAACGGTGTACTGGCAGCCTTGGTTGCCATCACAGGTTCTTGTGCCTTTGTAGCACCTTGGGCGGCATTGGTCATTGGCGCAGTTGCAGGAATCGTCACTTTCTTTACAGCGCAATGGTTTGAGCGTGCGAGAATAGATGACCCGGTATATGCTTTCTCCGTACATGGGGTTGCAGGGATGTGGGGCGCGGTATCCACAGGGTTTTTCGCTACTCCTGAGCTTGTAAAAATAACAGGTGTAGGTCAAGCGGGTCTGTTCTATGGTGGTGGTTTTACGCAATTAGGAGTACAGTTGCTTGGACTGATTGGCACTTTGGCATTCGTATTCGTCATTTCCTTCATTATTCTGGGTGCGATGAAAGCAATTATGGGGATTCGCGTTACGGAAGAGGAAGAAACGATGGGACTTGATATCAGTGAACACGGTACGTACGGCTATCCAGAGCAAATGAAGTTAGTTACCGAAGCTGAAAAGCGTTCTGGAATTGTCAGCTAATATGTAAAATATAAAGAGCCAGTATGGGTGAGCGGAGGAGATGGAAGTATGGAACTGCAAAATATGGCCCCTTGGGTGAGTTCCGCCGAAGCGATTGATCATGCTGACACACCTGAGTCGTTAAGGCAGGCCAGGATCGATTCTCAGAAATGGCTGCTGGCTTCCCAAGCCTCCGCTCCGTTATCAGACTGGTTACGAACGGCGAATGAAATGCATGACCGCATCGCGGCCAGAGCTGTACAAATGTGCGAAAAAGGGATGGTTGAGGATGGCTTTGGGCCTCCTCCCGTCCCTTACGCATTTATAGCCTTCGGAAGCATGGGGCGCTCGGAATCGACGCTGTGGAGTGACCAGGATAACGGTATGATTATCAGTGACCTTGTGTCTGCTGACAAAGAATTGTATTTCAGCGAGTTTGGTCGCAGAGTGTCTGCGATGCTAGAGTATTTGGGATATCCCAAATGCGAGGGGAAAGTGATGTGTTCAGAGCCATTGTGGCGCCATACATTGTCTGGATGGCAAGAACAGCTATCCAAATGGTCGGAAGATTTTGCTTGGGAGCCGATTCGTTATCTTATTATCTCGTCTGATATGAGACATATCGCAGGCGATCAGCAATTGTCTGCAGAATGGAAGCGAAGTTTTTATAAGTTGTTCCGAAAACATCCCGATTTACCTTCAGCCGTACTTAGGAACACGGTAAGGCATAAAGCGACACTTAATATTTTAGGTCAGATCGTTACCGAGCGATTCGGTGAGCATGCAGGTGATTTTGATGTGAAATATGGGTTATACATTCCGTTGGTGAACGCCGTCCGTTTTTTGGCATTGCAACATGGTGTAGAGGAAACTTCTACCTTGAAAAGGCTCAGGCGTCTCGCATCACTTGAAGCGGCACCGTTGCCTTTACTTGATGCTTGCGAGCGAGCTTTTCGGAATGCACTTCAGCTTCGAATGGCTACTCCGGTAAAGGAGAAGGGTGGATTGCTTCTCAGTAATGGCTATTTGGCCGTCAAGCCGCTGAAGCAAGGGAAAGGCTGGCATGAGCTGCGCGAGGCTCTTTCGACAGTACGACGGCTGCATCGTGCGTTGCAAAGGCAGCTGCGATTTATGGAAGGGAGAAGGTCATGAAGGAACCAGCGCAGGGAGGTGGCTTCTGGAGTGCCCTCCGCAGAGGAGGGGTACCTTCGGCAATCGCATCTGTAATGGGGGCTCCTACGGCTCAGCAGATGGCGTTTATTCGGTCCTTAACACGAGAACAACGGCGTTCTGAAGTATTGCGTACCCCGCTGGAGCGTTTGGAGACGGTAGTTTTTGATCTGGAGACAACAGGATTTTCGGCACAGCATGGAGATGAGATTTTATCGTTCGGAGCGATTCGGGTAGTCGGGGATGTGATTATGGAAAAAGAGCAGTTTTATACGCTTGTTAATCCGCGGACTGAGATTCCTAAACACATTACTGAGCTAACTGGGATTACCCGGGAAATGACGGATGAAGCTCCGCCGCTTATGAATGGACTGCATGACTTTATGTCCTTTGTAGGTGGACGGGTGCTTGTAGCGCATGCTAGCGCTCATGATAAGGCCTTTTTAAATGCTGCGCTATGGAAAACATCTAAAGTTCAGTTAACTCACCGTGTACTAGACACAATGATGCTCGCCAAATGGCTGGAGCCACAGCAACACCAAACCTATAGTTTGGATGAATTGTTGGCCTATCAATCCATTCCGATTGAAGGGCGGCATCATGCGTTAGAGGATGCGAAGATGACCGCTAAGCTATGGGTGGCGTATGTTCAGGAAATGCTGAAGCGTAATGTGACCAATTTGGCAGATATCTACGCGCATTTAAGCCATGCCTGATCAGTACAAGGCATAACATCTGACCTCACATAATAACAGCAAGTTCGCGATTTTCGTGGGTTTGCTGTTTTTTTGTGTCCTGTTCAGATTTTAGAAGGTTAGAGGTGGGAGCAGTATGGGCATCCTATGGGGAAGGATAAAGGTCATTTAGATGAAAGATAGGTGATAAGACTTTGAAAAGATTTCTTTTCATCAGAGCAATAATGGTATTGGTTATGGTCGGGGCTTCATGGGGAATTATTGCAAACACAGTCAATGCAGCAAGCCTTCCCGTGAGAAATGCACGGTTGGAAGAAAAATACAAGGGTGAAAAAGAGCTTGAAATAGAGAAGAATGTAGGGACTGAATCAGATGCGGCAGAGGTAATGAAAAGAATCAAACTTGGACAACAGCTTCCTTCTATGATTTTAAAGGGATTAAACGGCAAGTCCTACGATGTAGGGGCTCCGCGAAATAAAGCGATGATCATTAGCTTTTGGGCTTCGTGGTGCGATCCGTGCCGATTAGAAGCGCCTATGCTGAATGAATTGTATAGTAAATACAAACATGCTGTAGATGTGTATGGCATCAATGTAACCCGTTATGATCGATTAGAGGATGTGCAGAAGTTTTCCCGTTCTTTGGCCCTCCGATTCCCCATTTTACTGGATGAACAAGGAGCATTTTTTGAACAATTTGGAGGAGCGGCTTTCCCAACTCATGTTACGATTGACCATCATGGACATGTACGAGAAATCATAATCGGCATGCTCAGTGAACGGGAATTGGAGGGTAAAATAGAAGCTCTTCAAAAAATAAAGTGACTTTAGGGGCCGATTAGACCGCCAAAGTCACTTTATTAGCTCATGCTTGTACTTGATTAGTGGTTAACTAAACCGTGATGAGTAAGCTCTGTTTGTTCATTTTTTGGAGTTGGTGCTTCCAGCAATGCGTAACGGAAGCTGTCCAAGAGAGCTTCCCAGCTCGCTTCAATAACATTTTCAGATACACCTACGTTACTCCAGACGTCCTCGTAATTTTTGGACTCAATGAGCACGCGTACCTTGGCGGCAGTGGCGTCTTTTTCGTCAAGCACACGCACCTTATAGTCAGCCAAATGCATGTCCCGCAAGGCTGGGAAATATTGAGAAAGAGCCTTGCGGAGTGCGTTATCAAGTGCATTGACAGGACCATTCCCTTCAGCTGCGGTATAGACACTTGTCCCTGCAACATTCAACTTTAAGAAGGCCTCGGAGACGACCGATCGGCCCGCTGTTTTTTCCACTAGCACTTTAAAGGATTCAAATGAGAACATTTCCTTTACTTCACCGCCAGCTTCACGAATAAGCAATTCCAGCGAAGCATCTGCGCCTTCAAACTGATATCCCTGATGCTCAAGTTCTTTGATGCGACTAATGACGCCACGTGCCTCATCACTGGACGGATCGAGGGTGATGCCCAGTTCCTGCGCCTTGGATACAACGTTGCTTTGTCCGGCCAATTCGGAGACCAAGACCCGCTGCTTGTTCCCCACCAGTTCGGGAGCGATGTGCTCATAGGTTCGTGAGTCGCGCAGAATAGCTGACACGTGAATGCCTCCCTTATGGGCAAAAGCAGCATTGCCAACATAAGGCTGGTTTACAGGCAGATTAACGTTGGCGACTTCGCTCACAAAGCGAGCTGTATTGTGGAGTTGTTTTAGCTTCTCGGGATCTAGACAGTCGTAGCCCAGTTTGAGCTGCAAGTTCGGAATGACCGAGCAGAGGTTGGCGTTACCACATCGTTCACCGTAGCCGTTGATGGTGCCTTGGACCTGCCTTGCACCTGCTTGAATTGCACTTAGTGTGTTGGCTACTGCCAATTCGCAGTCATTGTGTGTATGAATGCCCAACTGTGACTTCGTTACCTGGCTTTGCAGTGTACTAACAATTTCCTGTATTTCATGTGGCAGGGTACCGCCGTTGGTATCACACATCACGAGCCAATCCGCGCCTGCTTCCTCAGCTTTTTTCATAACGGCGAGTGCATACTCGGGGTTGTTTTTATATCCGTCAAAAAAATGCTCGGCATCAAAAATAACCTCCATGCCCCCTTGCTTTAAAAAGGCGATGGAGTCGTAAATCATAGACAGATTTTCCTCCAATGTTGTCTGTAAAGCAGTGTGTACATGAAAATCCCATGATTTACCGACTAGAGTAGCGGCCTGAGCGCCGGATTCCAGAATCCGTTGCAGATTGACATCTTGCGCTGCGATGCTATCTTTGCGGCGCGTGCTGCCGAAGGCGACAATTTTTGCCTGAAGCCCCAGCTCTTGTACCCTTTTGAAAAATTCGATATCCTTGCTGTTGCTCCCGGGAATCCCGCCTTCAATATAGTGAACACCGAGATCATCGAGTTTTTTGGCGATTTTCAATTTGTCATCAGCAGACAAGCTAATTCCTTCTCCTTGAGTGCCGTCTCGCAGCGTTGTGTCAAAGATAGAAATAGCGGTGGACATGAGGGACTCCTCCTTCGCGGATTGCTCAGATTGGTGATGCTCTGCTTTTTTAAGCACATTAATTTAGTTGTTTAACGCTTAAAAACAGGAAAGCGTTAGTTTGTCGTGTTCGTATGATAGTCGATTATAACAACTAATGACTTCAAATGTAATATATAATTATCTTTTTTGAACACAAAACCTATATTTTTTATGTAAAATAGGAATAGCATTCAAGGGTAACCCAAGTATAAAATCAAAGGACATATTCCTGATCTAACGAGTGAATTACAGTTAAAAAGAAGGGTTGAGCATGAAAGATGTCAGTGCTTATTATCCGGTTGGTGGACGAGTTATTCTGCATGTGGATATGAACGCATTTTATTGTTCCGTTCATGCAGCGGAGGAGCCGGAAAAATATAAAGGATTGCCTACCGCAGTGGCAGGCAGCAGTGAGCTTCGCAAGGGTGTAATTGTAACCTGCTCTTATGAAGCACGACGATTGGGCATTTCAACAGGGATGGTTGTTCAGCAGGCTCGCCGGATTTGTCCGCAGCTCATCGTAATACAGCCTGATTTTCATTTATACCGTCGTTATTCCAAAGCATTTATGAGTATTGCTTACTCGTATACGCCTATGCTGGAAGCAACTTCAATTGATGAATGTTATCTAGATATTTCCGGTTCCAAGCAGTTTGGAACACCTTTGGATATTGCCGAGGAAATCCAGCGTAGAGTAGAAGAAGAGCTAGGCTTGCCTTGTTCAATTGGGGTAGCGCCCAACAAACTACTGGCCAAAATGGCCTCTGATCTGAAAAAGCCACGCGGGATATCTGTTCTACGTTTGCGTGATGTACCCAACATTTTGTGGAACCTTCCATGTGGGCAGTTGTTTGGTGTGGGTCGAAAAACGGCAGACAAGCTTCTACAAATGAACATTCGTACCATTGGGCAACTGGCTAAGGCAGATGAACACATGCTGGTTAGCATATTTGGTGTAACGGGTTCTTGGTTAAAATTGGCGGCAAACGGAATTAATCATTCTCCAGTCAGCACTGAGCGGGAGCCAAACAAATCCATCGGGCACACCACCACCTTGCCTATGGATGTAGTAAAGCTCGAAGAAGCCCAAAGGGTACTGCTTAACATTAGTGATCAGGTAGCCCGGCGGCTTCGACGGCACGGTATGCTGGCAGGAGGTATTCAACTGACGATTCGGACCCCAGATATGAAGACCTTTACGCGTTCTCAAGTCAGGAGTACGCCTACGGAAAGTGCAGAAGACATATATAAGGAAGCTTGTGCATTGTATCGTCGCCATTGGGGAGAGGATAAGCCGGTGCGTTTGTTGGGGATTACGCTGCAACAGCTCATCCCTAAGGAGGAAGCGGCTGTTCAATTAGATCTATTTGAATACCAGGACCAGCCTAAAAAAGAAAGTTTACTGAAAACGATGGATGCGCTGCGCGATAAGTTTGGTGAAAATGCGATTTTGACTGCGGGGATGCTGGGAGATGATCCTTCGGTACTTCTTCGTAATTCCAAGTTGCGCGGAACTTCGCTGCAAAAAGACAATCTACCCACTCCAGAGTGAACTTCGGGGAGGGTTATTGTTGTATCAGTAACACACGCTATAAGCGTTTTTTGCATGAAGGATAAAGGAAAATAATTTGTAATAATATTGGGTTTGTATTAATATGTGAATAGAATGCAAAAGCTGGTTTGTTCGATTGTATAGGAGGAAGAGAAAAGTTATGGCTAAATACACTTGGGTAGAAAAAGATACATGCATTGCTTGCGGAGCCTGCGGCGCTACAGCACCAGACATCTATGATTATGATGATGAAGGTTTGGCTGAAGTGATCTTTGAAGGGGATGCAAACCAAGGCATCAAGGCGATCTCGGAAGACCTGTTTGATGATATGCAGGATGCTTGTGACGGTTGCCCTACAGATTCCATCAAAGTTGCAGACGAACCTTTTAATAAAGAAGGTTAAGTGTAAGTTTTTTGGACAGGCATAGCACCGCCAGTACCCTTCGCCGTATAACGGTGAAAGTATGCTGGCGGTGCTGTTTTTTTATGTGCTGTCCATCAGACCTATTGTGACCGATATACATAATAGTAAGCAAGATTACACGATCAGGAGGATCCGATGGACCATTCGCCTCATCTTAAATCGTATGTAAAAAAGCACCCTGATAATAAAATGGCCTGGTATTTACTCGGTAAAGAGTATGAAAGCAGCGGCCAGGAGGGCAAAGCAAATTATTGCTTCAATCGTGCAGGGGAAGTGTTCGAAGCCTTTGAGCATAAACAGATTCCGGCAGACGTATGGATGGAATATCAGGATAAACTGGTTCAGATGTCCAAGGAGAAGGAGCGGAGAACCGCTCGAACACGCCACCTTCTAACTGCGTTAATGGTACTTCTGCTCATCTGGGTCCCTTCAGCCAATTCACCGAGCACTTTACCTGAGAGCGCATCCGTTCCATCCGGAACTGAGGACGCAGCGATTGATCATGCCGAAGTTGCAAAAGTGGCTACTGCAGATCCAAAGGAGAGGACGCAGAACGGTGAGACTTATGTTGGTGGTGTGTTTACGGCTCAAGCCAGGCAAGGAAGTGGGGCTGGAACAGCGCTTACGGATATGTTGGCAAAGACGAGTCAAATGCCGTCCAAGACCACGGTGCTGGGCATGGAGCAGAGCGGGGCGTGGCTGATCTGGAGAGAAGGCATGAAGCCGTTACTTAGTGTACAGAACAAGGGAAACGGCGGATTAGCTGTTCAGTCTTACGACGCCGCTGCATGTGCTTGCAAGCCGTCAGATAGTGAAACTCTCCGCAAATCAGGTCTAAAATGGGCTGCCGGACAGGAAGAACTGGCTGTGCTGAATAGTGCCATGCGTGCATTTCGCTCGCAGCATCAACGTCTTCCCCAGAGTCTTGAGGAACTGACCCGAGATTTTCCCGATAACACGATGTACGGTACGACTGACGGGATGAAGAAGGCTTTTACACCTATGCGCAATTTACTTGCTTCTCCAGGACAGGGAACAGGGAAAGATCAGAACACTGGCGCAGCGGCTGAGAAAAGTCTATTGCTGGCATCGTCATTGCACGGGCGTCCTTTTCTGGGGCAACCGCTACGAATTGTGATAGACAAATCCAAGCACAGGCTAGCATTGGTGAGCGGCAATATACTTATTCGCAATTATCCCATCGGTTTGGGCGGAGAAAGAACACCGGAAGGGAAATTTGTGATTACCGATAAAGTCGTAAATCCGAACGGCAAATCCAACGGTGAGTTTGGTAGCCGTGGTATGCAACTGTCTGCAACGAATTATGCTATCCATGGTACGAACGAGCCAGACAGTATCGGCAAAAATGAGTCACTGGGTTGTGTCCGCATGGGGAAGGAAGACGTGGAGGAATTGTTTGCATTCGTACCTTCAGGTACGGAGGTGGTCATTGGTAACGGGGGACTGCCTGATCAAGTGCTTGTACCTGGTTCCCGATTTACGAGTGAGCCGCAGCACGACCAGACGAATCCCCGCAAAACCTATCACTGGCTAAATTAACGTTGTGGTGCCGCTGCTACTTGTTGATTAACGATTTCCTGCTTGTGCTAAAACAATGACCAGAACAATCACAATGATGAGTAGAACAAAGCTGATGGCGGTCCATACGATCGCTTTCTTGTTCACCTCATCCTTTTTCTTTTGCAGACTGGGCGGTTTACGCTTGGTCTTCATATCAGCAATCCCTCTTTTCTTGCGGGCTAAGATCCTGTCTTACTATGTCCATTGTAAATGGTTTGATTATACATTTTCAATGACATCTCCATGACAACTGAATTGTTCTGATGTTGGACCTCGCAAATTACTTTCTTTTTGGTATGGAAAAAGCTAAACTATTTTGTAGAGATGTTTTTTTAGGATTGTGCAAGGGCATAGAACGGAGTGGATGAATCGTGTTGTATCGAAGGATCGCGAAACCTGTTTTTTTCAAAATGAGTCCAGAGAGGGCCCATCATGTAGTCATTGACGGCTTAAAACATGTTGGCTCACTTCCTGGTGGAGCGGCGACGTTGCGAGGGATGTATGGAGTCAAGGAAACGGAAGATCTTGCCGTTGACCTGTTTGGCATTCATTTTCCCAACCCGATTGGACTGGCTGCGGGACTGGATAAAAATGCTGAAGCGGTTGCCGGTTTTTCTTCCATCGGTTTTGGTTTTATGGAAGTAGGCACGGTGACACCTGTCGGACAGCCCGGCAATGATCAGCCCCGTTTGTTTCGACTGCCTCCCGATGAGGCATTAGTCAATCGGATGGGCTTTAACAATCTGGGTGCTGAGAGCATGGCCCAACGTTTGGCTACCCTTAAACATCGACCTGTACCGGTTGCTGTTAATATCGGCAAAAATAAAGTTACGCCAAATGAGGATGCCCATAAGGACTATGAGAAGTGTATTTCCGCACTGTATCCGTATGCGGACTTCTTTGTAGTGAACATTAGTTCGCCCAATACTCCGGATTTACGAAAACTCCAGCATGGCAGTGAACTGAAGTCATTACTGGAAGCGGTTCGGGCAGAGATGGGAGTTCAGGCGACAAAGTATGGTAAAGCCAAGTCTGTACTGGTCAAAATTGCGCCGGATGTATCGGACGAGGAATTGGAATATATGACAGATGCGATTGCAGCTAGCGGAGTGGACGGCATTATTGCAACGAACACGACGATATCCAGAACTGGTCTGACGCATCGGAATGCAAGTGAAACCGGAGGATTGAGTGGTAAGCCGCTACGTGACCGTTCCACAGAGGTCATTGGACGGGTGTACCGCCAGACGGAAGGGAAGCTGCCTATTATTGGATCAGGCGGTATTTTTACCAGTCGTGATGCCTATGACAAAATTAAAGCAGGCGCTAGCCTGATTGAAATTTATACAGCATTGATCTATGAGGGGCCGGAAGTAAACCGGGCTATACATGCCGGTCTGCGTGAGCTGCTTCGAAAGGACGGCTTTAGACATATTACCGAGGCTGTTGGTGCAGCTCACAGATAAAAAAGTGTTGTCGGAAGAGACAGGAGGTACGGGGATGGACGGAAGAGACTGGGGAACATTTTTGCTGCCATACGATCAGGCGGTGGAAGAGCTTAAGGTCAAGTTCAAAACAATGCGTGCGGAGCTGAAAAAGCGCGAGGAATACGCTCCTATCGAATTCGTAACTGGACGGGTTAAAAAAATATCCAGCATCCTCGATAAGGCGAAGAGATTACAGGTTCCACCTGATCAGCTGGAGACGGGGATCGAGGATATCGCCGGCATTCGCATTATGTGTCAATTCGTAGAGGATATCCGGCGGGTAGCCGAATATATTCGAAGACGTAAGGATTTGACGGTATTGTATGAAAAGGACTACATCACCAATTATAAAGATAGCGGCTATCGCAGCTTTCATATGATTGTGGAGTACCCGGTTCAGACAGCAGTGGGGTTAAAGATTGTGCTGGCAGAAATTCAGATCCGTACGTTGGCTATGAATTTTTGGGCAACCATAGAGCATTCTCTTAGCTATAAGTATCGTGAGAGCTTGCCGGATGATATGCGGGCCCGGTTGAAAAAGGCGGCGGAGGCAGCCTTTGTGTTGGATAATGAAATGTCTTCCATCCGTCTTGAAATATTGGAAGCGCAGAAGAAGTTTGAGGATGAAGCCAATATCGTATCCAAAGTCCTAACAGGCATGCATCGTCTGTATTTCTACCATAAAATTAGTGAAACGATTGAGGCGCAGCGCAGATTTAATGAACTGTGGGAGCGGCACGACATGGAAGGAATCAAGCAGCTGCATGATGAGGTCAAGGAGATGCTGGAAGCTTCAACTAAGGAAGAAGACAGGGATGAGTTTTAAATGGTGAACCCTTCCTATGAACCGTTGTACGTGACTTATTTGGTATACTTCAATCGGGATCGGGATTACTTTGAATGTCATGAGGTACTGGAAGAGCTGTGGCTTAAGCTGGACCGAGACCCTGTATATAAAGGTTTGCTGCAAGTTGCTGTAGGACTGTATCATTTTCGCAATGGTAACTATCGTGGTGGATACATGATGCTGGACAGTGCGGTACACAGGTTGGAACATGCTTCTTCGCAGGCGCTGGGTATTAATATGGCGAAGCTGGTAGACGAGGCGCGCGCTTGCGCCCGGCAGCTTGCTGAAGCTGTTATGGAAGGTTCGGAAGAGCTTCATCGTCAACCGCCGATTTATCGGGACTTGACGATTGAAATCATCGAACCTGGGCTGCGTCGGGCCGTGGAGAAGGCAGCGTTGTCCGTTCCGGTCAACGTCCCTCAGCAGAGAGGTCCTCGGCGTGGCGAAAAGCATGAGCAGCGTCAGCAGGCGCTGGAAGCTTCGATTAGGCGAAGACAGGCTGCTGGCAGCTTACGCTCAGCTACGGTGGAAACGAAGGATGCGCCTTGATGTTGTAGCGCATAATAAACGAGCAGCCCGATCCGTTTTATAGGGATCGGGCTGCTTTATCATTGTCAGACGTGAGGAGATTTGTCTAAGAGGTCACGTTCTTTTTATATTTCTCAAAGAAGGTTTTGAAATCGTCGAGTGTGTATCCGTTGTCTGAAGGACTTTCCTTCAATCCACCAACCATACGTTCCTTTTCCACGCCTTTTTCGTAATAAACAAGCGTGGGAGTATACTCAATCTTGTACTTGTCCCAGCCAGCCTCATACTCACGTAGGTTAAATTCGTGCATCGTGATATTCTCCTGCTTGCTCAAAGGCATGAGCTTGGGAGTAGTGGCACGGCAGTGAACACAGTCGGAAGCGAAATGATAGACGAAAAAGCTTTCCTTTTTGTCAATTTTACTTTGTAAATCTTCTGGCTTAATAATTTGCTGATAGTTCGGATCATTTAGCAGTTCCTGGGTAGCAGGATTTAACGAGGCTGTGGAAACGCCGTACAGCTTGTTTTTAGTGCCCGAGTTTAAAGCGAGCAGCACTCCAAGCAAAATGACAAGCACAACAAAAAAGCCAATGACAGGGATAAGCTTTTTTTTGTTGGATTTTTGTGCGTTCAATGGAATCTCTCCTATCAAAATCTAAAATATGTAACTATGAACCTCATTATTATACAACATTACAGCTTGTAGTGAAAGTTTGTAAATCACACAGATATTGCCGGATAACAGGTTGATTATGGTACAATAAAATTTATTTTAACAGGACAGGATGATTACGATTATGGGTGTACAGCTCCCCACAGCATTTGTAAAGCGCATGGAACAACTGCTCGGTGATGAATTTGAGGCTTTTATGGCTGCCTATGACCACACGCCCCATGCCGGGATTCGCGTCAATACATTAAAAATTCCAGTAGAGGGCTTTAAGGAACGTTCTCCGTTCGAACTGCGGCCGATTCCGTGGTGCCCCACAGGTTTTTACATTCCGCACGGCACTAAGCCTGGACTTCACCCTTACTATCATGCTGGGTTGTACTATGTACAGGAACCAAGTGCGATGTCTCCGGTTGAACTGCTCAATATAGCTCAGGGTGAAGCTGTTTTGGACTTGTGCGCTGCACCGGGGGGGAAATCAACCCAAATCGCAGCCAAACTGCAAGGAAGTGGCGTACTGGTGACCAATGATATTAGCGCCGATCGAACCAAGGCGCTAGCTAAAAATGTGGAACTGTACGGTGTGCGCAATGCCGTGGTATTGAATGAAAGCCCGGATCGTATCGCAGATGCTTTTCCTCATTTCTTCAACAAAATTTTAATTGACGCACCTTGTTCGGGTGAAGGTATGTTCCGTAAGGATGAAGATATGGCCAAACAATGGGAGACACACTCGGTAGAAAAATGTGTGGTCATGCAACGGGACATTTTGCGTGTAGCGGCCTCGATGCTGAGCGATGGGGGAAGAATTGTCTATTCGACCTGCACCTTTGCCCCGGAAGAAAATGAAGGAATGATTGCGGAATTTCTGGAGGCTCATCCCGATTTTAACGTAGTCCCTGTTCCTTCGGAAGCAGGTTTTGCACCAGGCCACCCGGAATGGATGAATGAAGAGATTGCATCGGCACATCCGGAACTGCGAGGTACAGCACGCCTATGGCCGCATCTTGTAGAGGGTGAAGGGCATTTTATCGCCATATTGCAGCATCAGGGTGGTGGTCGTGTCACTTCGACAGCAGATCACACTGAGTCAGGGGAACTGGCTCCATATACGAACAAGAATGAAAGAATATTAAAAATAGAAGCAGCATATTCGCACAAGAAGCAACATTTGCCCGTCAAGGAAGCGCTGCTCCCAAGTGTCCAAGGAAGGCGCACGACTGATGAGCCTAAACGAACCGGAAAAGGAATGGGCGGAAAGTCAGGCAAAGGAAAGACCACGCGCGGCTTTGATGGTAACAAGTCACGTATGGGCAAAGAAAATGCAAAATCTGCTGTACGCTCCCCGCATGATGTGTTGGAATCTTATCATCAATTTGTTCAGGAGCAGTTGGAGGTTTCATTTGCAGGCTACACGGTGGTCTACGGAGATCGAATTTATCAGTCGCCGCTGGCATCACATCGTTTGGACGGGCTTAAGGTGGTACGTCCGGGCTGGTTTATGGGAACCGATAAGAATGGTCGTTTTGTACCTTCACATCCACTGGCGGTGGCTTTGCGCCCTTTTGAGGCGGTTAGAAGCATCAACCTTTCCAGCTCGGACGCTGAAGCCATCCGGTATTTAAAAGGTGAAACCTTGTCCATCCCTGTTGAGAGAATGGAGCTTCGGAATGAAGTCCAACCCAAGGGCTATACTCTCGTGTGTATTGATGGTTATTCGGCCGGGTGGGGCAAATGGCAGGATGGCATGCTTAAAAATGAATATCCTACAGGCTGGAGGTGGACATCGGTATGAGTGGAAAAGGAAGACAAACTCAGCGTTTGGACAAAATTTTAACCCATATGGGCTATGGTTCCCGTAGTGATATCAAGAGACAGGTAAAGCAAGGTATGATCACAGTAAACGGACGGATCATCAAGGATAGCGGCTTACAGGTTCATCCATATCAAGATCAAATTGAAGTGAACGGCGAACTTGTTGTTTTTAGAGAGTATATTTACATTATGCTGCACAAGCCCCCAGGTGTTATATCTGCAACCGAAGATACGAGGGAACGAACGGTGCTGGATTTGCTGAGTGCGGAGGAACGACATTTCGAGCCTTTTCCAGTAGGGCGGCTAGATAAAGATACAGAAGGCCTATTGTTATTGACCAACGATGGCAAGCTGGCGCACGAACTACTATCTCCGAGGCGTCATGTCCCCAAAACGTATGAAGCTACGGTGTTGGGACTTGTCACGGAGGAGGATATCCTTCAATTTACAGCAGGAGTGGAACTGGACGATGGGTATGTCACCCTTCCCGCGCAGTTGACGATTCTTCGGCATGAACAGCCGCATCAGGCAGATGGGGAAGTCATTTCCTATATTTCGCTTGTAATCCATGAAGGTAAGTTTCACCAAGTGAAGCGCATGTTCGAGGCGGTTGGTAAAAAAGTGACCTACTTGAAAAGAACAGCCATGGGGCCATTGAAGCTGGATGATCAGCTTCCACTGGGCAGCTATCGAGAGCTGACTAGCGAAGAACTGGCATTGATCGGCCGTGATATAGTTTCCGCAACATCAGAAGCTTGATGGTAAGATTAAATATAAATGACGCACAGACTCGTACGAGATTCCTGTGCGTCATTTTAGGATATAGACAATTAGACAGAGCAGTATTCATAGGCAGTCTTCGATAACAAATCGTAATTTGCGAATTATTGTGCGCGTGCTGCCCGATTTTGTTTCACTTCCGCTGCCTTATAAGCTGTAACCTTGTTTTTACCTGTCGTTTTGGATATGTACATGGCTTGATCGGCCTGTTTGACGAGTTCATCCGGGTTCATTTCCTTCTTCACAGTACTGTGTCCGACACTGATAGTGACGATGCTTTCCTCAGCAACACGTTCGCGGATTCGTTCTGCGACCAGCGCCACCTTGGCCCGACGATCCACAACCATTGCGACCAGTTCCTCGCCACCGTATCGTCCGGTCAGCCCGATTTCATCCAGTTCGTCCTCCATAATCTGTGCCACCTGCTTGAGAACTTCATCCGCACGAGCATGGCCCTGCGTATCATTCAGCTTTTTGAAATTGTCAATATCGCAAAAAATGACCGACACGCGGATTCCCTGGTCCATATATCGTCGTAGTCGCCCCGAAAAATATTTACGGTTATACAGTCCTGTCAGGCCATCGGTAATGGAAGAACGATAAATCCTTTGGAGTAGCTCCACAATCCGTTCAAACAGGATGACAAATAACGTAGTGTAGTACAGCAATGGTAAAAATGACATCCACAGGATTGTGTTTGATCCGTCTGCTTCTTCAGGGATGTCAATTCGCAGCCAGAGAAAACCAAGCCAGAGCAGATAAGTGAATAGGCCTGCCATAAATTTCTTTGGCTGTCCGATTCGCGGGGTGATGAACAGAAGGCTTAATATAAGCACTAACACTCGATAAAACAAAGTGAATCCAACCAACTTCACTGGGCTAATCCAAGTAGGCAGCAAACCTAAAGTCCAAGCCATTACCGGCAGTATTAATAACGCAGCCAGCAACAGCAAGACCCATTTTTCCATAAGCTTTAGCTTTCGGTAAAGCTGAAATACAGCGGCATTGATGAGCACGAAGGCAAACGCCTCCAAAGCATTTTTCCACACGATTCCCTGCAGTTGCATTTGGCCGCCGCCTGCCGAATAGAGATTCATCGCTTCATATGTCATAATAAAAATAGCGGCAACCGAAAAAAGGATATAGGCTTTTTTTCGTTGTCTGCTATATATGATCACGCACATTAGCGCCATCATGAGTATAATATACAAACCGCAGGCTGCACTTATGGCCCCGGCCAGAGATGGGGAGCCCAAGGTTCCCAATAAGGACAACAACGTCAACATCACCGACTCCATTTGTAAAATTAATCTATCTATTGAACGGACGATATCGTTCCGATACAATAGACAGGATTTATTCCAGTTAAAATGTTATAATTTTCTTTTGTGCCTAACATTTATTCTCAATATATCATCTTTCAGAAAATCCGGAAACCTATACATATATCCTGTGTTCCGGGCAGTTTAATGCTTGAAAGGGGAAGCACTCATGAAATTGCTACAGGCTCTCTTTTTCCCACCCGAGCAACCGGGAGGCGTTTCATCCATGATTCCATATTTGCAAGAGCGATTTACGTCCCCCCGTTGGGAAATGGAGTTATTTTCAATCCCTAAACGGATTCGTAACAAGGGTAGGGACGAAGTAATCTTTGATACCTTCGACTGGACGAGATATGAGCAATATCCTATCGTTCAAAAATATATTCAGACGTACCGTGATTATTTGTGGTGGACTCGGCTTCGTATTCAGAAGCCCTTTGACCTTATTCATGCTCATCATCCGATTGCCGGGCTAGCTATGAAAAACGTATTTCCTGATACCCCGCTCGTACAGACGATTCACTCTTCCTATGAGAAGGAGTTAATTCTGAACGGGAAAATAGAGGAGAACGGGCCTGAACACCAATTCTTAGTGTCACTGTACCGAGAAATGGAGCAGAAGGCGGATCGCCTGATAGCAGTATCGCAATCCTTTCAGCATTACTTAACACCTTATGTACAGCATCCGCAAGATGTTGTGGTTATTCCAAATGGATATGATGAGAAGCGATTTAAGCCCATTCCTCACGAAAATGAAGTGACACAGCTTATAACCGTTTGCCGACTTGTTCCCGCCAAAGGACTTGATATTCTATTACAGGCTTGCGCTGAGCTGAAAAAAAGAAATCAGGAATTTGTACTTCATATCATTGGTGATGGTCCGATTCGGCCTGAGATGGAAGAGATGGCGCGACAGCTAGATATATACCATGAGACGATTTTTTATGGATATACTCTTCACCCGGAAGAGTTTATGCCTTTCTTTGATGTATTTGTATTGCCTTCGCGGGCGGAGGCCTTTGGCTCCGTATTTGCAGAAGCGGCATTGAGCTGTCTGGCATTGGTAGGTACAGAAGTAGGGGGAATACCGGAGCAGATTGAAAATGGGGTAAATGGTCTGCTCGTGCCACCCGATAATCCGAAGGCACTGGCAGACGCATTAGAAAAGGTCATCGCTGACCCTGCCTATCGTTATGAACTGGCTAGATCTGCCTGCGACAAGGCTAAATCAAGCTATTCATTAAGTCGTGCTGTTAACGAACTGAAGAAAATGTATTTGAAATTTCCGCACTAACCATGACGGGTATCACCTGGTTTGGAATCAGAATGCCGAAAGCTGGAGCGAGGACGTGAGGAGCGGAAAGGTCTTCCGCGTCCTGCTAAGATCAGTTTACTGACCCACATCAGACTGAGCATTCCAAAAATAGGATAAAGCACAGATAACAGTGAGCTGAAGCCGAACTGACTGATTAAAAAACAGGTGAGCATAATGAATAATGTAATGAGCTTGGGCGAAATTTGGACATGCTGACGAATTTGTAGACTGACTCCATAAATGTCGGCCACAAAGGTACTGAAGATCTCCATGAAAATGAGTAGAATGTATATGATTTCAACAAGGGCGCCTAGACGGTAAGCAATGCTTCCCATAGGGATTTCAAATTGCTGAATGCCTGGCATTTGCGCTGACATGACAAAATGTGCAGCCATCAGCATAAAGCCAACACCAATTCCGCCCAAAACACCGCCCCAGCGGATCGTTTTACGGGAGAAAGTTTGGCTGCCTAGAGGGACAAGCACGGCCTGAGCCATAGCCAGATTGAAGGACGTGTACAGGAGCGGAGATATCCATGTGCGTAGCACACTGTGGTCTGTCGTATTCGTAATAAAGCTTTGCGGATTGGGCATGGAAAGGGTACTGTGAACGAGCAAAAGAGATATAGTGATCATCAGCGGGACAACAATGGTGTTCATATGCAAAATCGCTTTAATACCTTTATTCAGCAGCAAGTAAGTTCCGATTAGTGTAATGAGCAGTCCAGTCTGGTAGTGCAGGTGAAGGTGCTCCACAAAAACAGAGCCGGCTCCTGCCAGCATGACGCTGTTCACGCCAATCAGCACAATAAGTGTGAATATGCTGATCCATTTTCCGGCATTGGCACCAAAAAGGTGCTTGTTCAGATCCTCGTAGGAGCGGGCTGAAATATCATGAGCGATCAGCATCATTTTCGTACCCAACCATACAAATATGAGTGTGGACAGCATAATCGTGATTGTAGCCCAACGTCCATATTGCGTAAAGAATTGCAATATTTCTTGTCCGGTAGCGAAGCCGGCACCGACGATTGTACCAATGTATGTAAAAGCAATCTGAAAAACATGAATATTACGTTTCATTCCCAGTCCCCCCTTGCCTGCTTGAATAACGCTGCAGTGAGCATATAATACAAACTATGTTCAACTGAAATAGGACATGACTGGATGAGACTGAAAATAATTATACTGCATTTAATGAATAGCTTGACGGGAGCGTAATTTATGGGTCAAATCCTTGCATGGATACTGGAATACGGATATTTGGCAATGTTCGGCTTGCTTGCCCTTGGAGTAGCTGGTATGCCGATACCCGACGAAGTGCTAATGATCGCCTTTGGCGGGCTCGTGTCTCAAGGACACTACAACTTTATTGCTGCGCTGGCAGTCACATTTTTCGGTAGTATGACAGGCATGATGCTTAGCTACACATTAGGTCGTCTGCTGGGCAAACCACTATTGCACCGATACGGTAAATGGGTGAGGCTTACGCCCTCCAGGATTGCTTCTTCCGAAAATTGGTTCGGGCGCTATGGTACCTGGGGAATTTTGTTCGGATATTTTGTCCCCGGCTTGAGACATGTGTCATCCTATCTGGCAGGTACAACCCGTCTAGGTGTTTTTCGCTATATCGGCTATGCGTCAGCAGGAGCGTTGCTGTGGTGTGGTACATTTTTGGGGATCGGGCATGCGGTGGGCATGCACTGGGAACAGGTGGCTAAGCTGATGGAGAAGGTGACTCATCGGGTGGGCCTGATCGTTATTCTTTTAATCGTTTTGGGAGGAATCACCGCATGGTTCTGGAACAAACGTAAAAAAAATATCACATGAATGCATGGAAAACAGGCTATAGCTTGAAAGCGACGGGTGAAGTATGGTACTTTTACCGCATAGGAATGCCGTGGGAGGTCATGGAATGGAAGTACTAAAGAAACGAATTTTAAATGAAGGTGTGATTGCGTCAGATCAGGTACTAAAGCTGGATGGATTGCTTAATCACCAGGTTGATCCAGAGCTGACAATGGAAATGGGACGAGAGTTCGCAGACCGTTTCCGGGAAGAGAAGATCACCAGAGTAGTGACCGTGGAATCCTCAGGCATTGCCATCGGGTTTGCGACAGCGTTGGAGTTGGGTGTACCGTTGGTATTTGCTCGTCGTAAAAAGACTTTATTAGCTGATCCAGATGCGCTGTGTGAGCGTGTACCTTCGTTTACAAAAGGGATTGTCACAGATATTATGTTGTCTCGTCAATTTATTCATGAGCATGATCGTGTCTTGTTCATTGATGATATTATCGCTAATGGCGATGCGGCACGAGGCATGGTTAAAATTATTCAACGCTCCGGAGCGGAGTTGGTTGGATTCGGAGTTGCGGTTGAAAAAATGTTTCAGGCCGGAGCCAGAACCATTCGTGAGCAGGGCATTCGTGTAGAATCATTGGTTAAAATTTCGTCATTGGCTGACGGTAAGATAGAGTTTGCTGAATAGTAACAATTCGAAGCTTCGGATCCTTATTTCTAATAATAACCTTTGCATGAGCATCAATTTCGCTTATAATATATATAAGGTTTGGGAGAGGAGGCAGCAACATGGGGAATGAACAATTGACCGAACAGTTTTTTCTGGAAAAACTGGCAGCGGCTAAAGTGCATTTTGAACGCGCCTTGGATTGTAAGCATACGGAATTCGACGATTTGTATCCCTATATGATTGAACATCCTCAGTTTTTTTGGTATAAACGCTATGTGGCCTGGTCTGAGTTGCTGACATTGGTTAACCTATGCGAAGAATTGTCTTTCTCTTGGAAAGAAGAATTTACTGCTCACCAAGTGGAGTATGTAGAACAGCGAGTGTTGTCTGCACAAGTGCTGGACTTCTGGTACGAGAAGAACGATACAAAAGAACATGATCACAGTGTAAATCAGTCGGGATAATTTGTTGCTCTGTTGGCAATCCATATAAGTAGTAAGCGGAAAGAGACCTAAATGATTCGTTTAGGTCTCTTTTTAAACTTTTTCATGCATATAAAATTATGGCCGTTGTGTTGAAAAAAATGGACAAGGAGGGGACATGAATGATAATGGACGAAGAATTGGATGCTTATCGACTTTCTGGTGAAAAGGTACGCGTCGTACGCGATGGATTGGAGTCCAACGATGTGGTTGGCATTGTACTGGCATGGGATGATGAACAGGTGCTTATTCGCCGCCAGAATCGACGTGTGGTCAAGTTGGATCGCAGCTATACATATCAGCCGTTCAGCGAGCCGCGACACAATCCGATAGATCTGGATTAAGAAACGAGTTCCCAATGGGGGATTGGCTAAAAAACGGGTGTTTCATTAGGCATACAGAAACTCTAAATCGGACACAGTAATGAAGGAAAACTCAACAGAGAGGGCGTGCTGTGTCAATGACGGTTATGGACGAAAAAGTACATGCATACAAGGATCAAATCAGCCATTTGGAAGATAAGTTGCCCGAGGTAGTTCATGCCTATCATCGCTTTACCGGAGAATGCTTTCAAGCCGGCAGTTTAGATGAAAAAACCAAGCAACTGATTGCGCTAGGTATTGGCTTATTTGCCAACAATGAGGTGTGTACGTTTTATCATGTGAATGAGGCGCGCTCCAAAGGAGCCAGTGATCAGGAGATTATGGAGACCGTTGCTGTAGCTGCTGCAGTTGGTGGAGGACATGCTCTAAGTCAAGGGGTTACCCGTGTACAGAAGGCGTTACATTAAAGCGAATCATTCATACAGATAACTTATAATCGTAATAGCGGACATAGATTGATCTCAACAAATGATGGTTATGAAAAGAAGCTTCCGAGCACAGTTAGTGCCTGCGGAAGCTTCTTTTTGCGTGTAGTGCGGGGATTATGCTCTTTTACTTGCAGCAAAAGCAGCAGGGCGAGGGGATTTATGCTTGTAGGCAGAAGAGGATGCAACCCAACTTCGCCCAACAACGCGTAGGGGTTTGGGGGTTGAGTTATTGGGTAATTCGGGGCGATATTTCTCTGGTAAAGGTAGAGCTGCCGTATGAGGCAAAGAGGTAGGGAGCCCCAAATAAGCTCGCATTCGTTCATACATTTCTTTGCGGAATGCGGACATAGGCATACGGAACTGTTCTTTGACGCCTTTATATATATAGGTGGCGTGAACGCCGGAGTGGTTTTGTTGGATGTCTAGAACACGAATTTGATACTTCTTAAATTCATGTTTGATTTCAGATAGCAGGATTCCGGTACGATCTATTCCTGCGTTAACCATTTCGACATAAAGATCAGGGGTTTTCAGCACGCCGCTTTCCTCAAGAATTAGACTGTCACGCTCAAATACTTTTTGAATAAAGGTAAGGAGCAGATAACTTTTCACAAGAGAGCATGGATGCTGAGTAGTATCTGAAGAGATCATTACCATTCACCGCCTTAGGGAAATGTGATGATAATTCATAGTCATCGAAGTGAAAGAACATAAGTTAATAGGAACTCATGTTCTTATATTATCGTATTATTCCTTTTTTATCAAGAATAAATAAAGATAAATAAAAGGTTTGACAACTTTATTTGAGCATGGTATGATCTATCTTGTCGCTAAGAAAGATTGATTCTTTTGAAATAGACGACAAATATATATGCGGTCGTGGCGGAATTGGCAGACGCGCACGGTTCAGGTCCGTGTGGGCTAACCCCCCGTGGAGGTTCGAGTCCTCTCGACCGCATCCATTCAAAAAAGGTTTATAGAATTGCTCTCGGAGCAGTTTTATAAACCTTTTCTTATGTTTCGGAGTTATTGCAGATTTCCCAGGAAGGACAATGTAAGGACTTGAATTTTATTCAAGTCCTTGAGCAATTCTTTTATAAGTTCAATTTTTAAGATATGATAGAAAGTAACACGTTTTATAATGAAGCTATTGAAAGGTTGGATGGAAGATGGAGAAAGCAACTTTTGCAGGTGGGTGCTTCTGGTGTATGGTGACTCCGTTTGAGGAGCAGCCGGGGATTCATAGTATTGTCTCAGGCTATACTGGAGGGATGATTGCCAATCCGACCTACGAACAGGTTAAAACAGGAACAACAGGGCACTATGAGGTGGTGCAGATTACATTTGATCCTGAGCTGTTTCCTTATGAAAAGCTACTTGAATTGTATTGGCCGCAAACAGATCCTACCGACGGAGAAGGTCAATTTCAGGACCGAGGCACACAATATAAACCTGCCATTTTTTATCATTCGGAGCAGCAACGAGAGCTTGCACAACAATCCAAGGAACAGTTGGCACAAAGCGGACGTTTTGATAAGCCAATTGTAACGGAGATTCTTCCCGCTTCGATTTTTTATCCGGCAGAGGAGTATCATCAGGATTACCACAAAAAGAATGTGAGGCATTATAAGGAAGATCGAGCCCAATCTGGTCGTGATGAGTTTATCGACAAAAACTGGTGAATAGCTTTAATATACGTTATTACGCACACTATAAGGCAGATCAGAGATTATATCTCAGATCTGCCTTATACATATTTAAACGGTTTTACTCACACAATGAAGGGACAGAGAAGGAGGCTGACCCGCAAATGAGTACACGACGGAAGTTGCACCTGAGAAATATAATAAAAAAAGCTTTAAAGGCATCACGCAGCCGGAAGGATTCGTCTTATGCGCTTATACACCATGCAAGATCTAGAATGCAAATAATTGTAGTGCTTTGTATTTCAGTCTGTTTGTTATTTATGGACTGTAGAACTACTTTTGCTGAAGCGATAGACCAACAGAACCAGTGGCAAAAGAGGGTTGCCGTCATTATTGACGATCTAGGAAACAATATGAAAGGTACCGAGGAGATTTTAAATTTACCCGTCAAAATCACCGTTGCTGTCATGCCCTTCCTGCCAACAACCAAACGGGACGCTATGGAAGCGCATAAGCGTGGTCATGATGTTATCGTACATCTTCCAATGGAGCCCAAGCAAGGCAAGCCTGAATGGCTTGGACCTGGAGCAATCAAGGCTAATATGACGGATGAAGAAGTACGCGCCAAGGTGACAGCAGCTATTAAGGATGTTCCGTATGCCATAGGAATGAATAACCATATGGGCTCCAAGATCACCTCAGACAAGCGCATTATGTCCATTGTGCTTGATGTGTGTAAGGAATATGGACTATTTTTTGTTGATAGCCGTACTAATTATTGGTCAGTGGTGCCTGAACTTGCCGCTAAAAAGGGAATGCCACCGGTGCGAAATGATGTTTTTTTGGATGATGTTCATACACTCGCTCATGTGAATCGGCAACTTAGTAAAGTGGTCGAATGGTTGGCAGAGCACGACACCTGTGTAACGATTGGACATGTCGGCGTGTCCGGCATGTATACCTCCTCAGGGCTTCATTCATCGGTCCCTAAATTAAAGGAGCATGCACAATTTGTCGGTATTAGCGATCTGGTGCGTGATGTATGGGGATGGACAGGAGACCCAGCCACGAATACTACCATGCCGTCAGATGCGCAATAATGCCTTCGGCAATAGCTTCAGCAATCCTTTTTTGACCGTGATCCCCGGAAAGCATGGCTCTGTCCTGCTCGTTGCTGATAAATCCGGTTTCCACTATTACAGCGGGATGTTGGATTTTATTCAGAAGATAAAAGGGTTTTCCATATATGGTTTGTCTATTCATGCAAAATAAGCGGTTTAATGAATGCTGAATCCGTTCAGCTAACAGATAGCTGCTGCCTTCATCCTGATACAGCACAATGGGTCCGCGTTTTTCGGCACGTTTGGTCCAATTGACATGCAGACTGACAACCAAAGAAGTAGGCAGTTGCTCTGTCAGGCTTTTACGTTGGGCGAGATCTTTAAGATGCCGCGATTTGGACTGCAACCAACGGTTATCATCACTCAGTGCGTAGTCCTTGTCCCGATTCAGGACAGCAGGGTAACCCTGGGAACGTAAGATCAAGTATAGTTTTTGAGCAATAGCAAGATTGATATCTTTTTCCAGAAGTCCTTTGTGACTTGCTCCACCATCCACACCACCATGACCTACATCTATCAGGACCACGGGTTTGGCAAAAGCGTGATAGGACCGGTTAAACGGGGGTTCTGTATGCTTGTTTATTTCGGTGCTTTTCTCTTCAGGCTGAGTAGTTGCATAAGCAAACGGGGTAAATACAGCACTACAAAGGAGGCAAAAACTTAACCCCAGCCCGGCCAGGCACATCTTCTTTAACTTTTTATTCAACACGTTCTATTCCTCCAATGGACGAATTGATTGTTTACTGAAAACCATGCATAACAGACGTCAAACCTAAAGTAGCGTAGCTGTCTTCAAATATAACAATAAGCCTTGAGGAAACTGTTATATTGAAGATAGTATGTTCCATTTAAGGGAAACCATGCATAGTTATCCCGCAAGGGTTAGAGCTGCTGAAAACTGTGCAAGCTAGTGGTATCTGAACCTAACGTGTAATTTGGTATTTCCAAGATACGGTGATCGGAAATGTTAGGTCAGATGAAGGAGGTCATGGAGGATGGCGAAGAGTGACGAACTGGTGACGTATATTACAGAGCGGATTGTGCGTTATATGGAAACGCCGCGCGATGTTCGACGCAGCCAAAAACAAGCCAAGGAGCCGTGGGTAAGCAAATGGTTTGGAATGTTGCCTCTCGCTCTAAAAATGTGGATAAAATCCACACGCAGAGGGCGAAGAGAGCAACGTTAAACACGCCAAAGAGACCACAAGAGGCATGGGTATGCCATTTGAGGTCTCTTTTTATGTTGTTTAGGGATAATTTCGAATTATTTTTAATGGTCCTAAAACTACTAAGATTCCAAACGGTAAAATTGACCATGAGGCAACAGTTGTTTTAGGGGCACAAATCGGGAAAGACCATCGTGGTAGGTTAATGCATATAAAATGGGTTCGGACGGATGATCTGTAGATACCCAAGCTTGAAACCCGCTAATGGATAAGGGTCCCCCAAAGGCAAAATTGATGCTTGTGGCTGAAAAAATCATACGTGGTGAATTACTTAGCGCGTCCATAAATTGGTCTGTGTCATGAATGGAAAGTTTTTGCTTAGGTTGAAGCCAGCCCAGATCCTCATAGGGATCGAAAGGATCAGACGAGACAGTAACTGCTTGGGCCTGAGTTTTCAAAAAGGGTATAGATGAATAAATCGCGTTGTTCTGAAACTTATATTTCCAGCTCCCATCTGTTACTTCTGCAGGTAGCGGATCGCCAGTAACAGCATCAATACCTATTTGGCTACCCGTAGAGGAACGTACCTGCCAGTAGGCTAATAGAGGTTCCTCATACATAGGTGTAATTTGTAGCTTGTCGATAGAAGAAAATTCGGTTTCTGTGAGCGACTTCAGGGATTGGCGAAGTATATCCATACTATAAGGTCCGCCTGGCCCATTCCCGTATTCGTTGAGTTGATAAGCGCCGTTTGAGTCTGATCCGATAATCAGGTAGCCAATGTATTCTCCTGCATGGTTCACTTGAACAAGCCAGCTATGGGTTCCAGGTCCGAGCGAATGGTAGCTGAGTTCGGCGTCTTTCCACGAAGCAAAAGGGGGTTGCGACGATAGAGATTGGACGGTATCGCTCGCTGTCCGTTTCACGTCCTCAGGCACCCCTTGCCGCTGAGTAGGAGGCTTTGATGAAACGTCACCCGGGGATGTGGAAGAAGTAGTAGGGCTCCTGGATTCCATTGTAGGAACCTGGGAGCTTTCGTTGTAGTTGGATGCTGAGCTTACATTGCTTTCTTGAACGGCAGAGGGAGCCGCATGAATGGAAGCGAACGGACAGACTGCGGACAGGCCGATCAGCACAGCTGCGATCATACCTACGCTATAATGCCCGGAATGATTTTTTTTCAATGGAATCCACCTTTCTGTCGGATGGCTTGCCGACGGAGGCATTCTTTTTTAACTAGCATACAGCTTGTCCGATGAAAAGACTGCTGCACTCTGTCGGCGCAAATGTCGTATCCAGGTTCGCTTTTTGCTGTCGATACATAGGAGACAGGTTAGACTATGCTTGTGTTTGCAGCAGCAGAAACTGATGTAGGCTGAAGCAAGATGTTACAACTTGACGACATGTCTGCAACTAACCTGCGAAGGAGCGTGAGATATCAGTTACCGCAGATGAAATATGCCGCAGTTAATGGCGGATACGAGTACCTTTGGCTCATATTGCCATACCATTTCTTTACGACGGGCTTGATGCTGCTCTAATACGGATTCTTTTTTATCCTCTTCCTCTTCCTCTTCCTCTTTCTGTTCCTTGATTAGATCTTCGTAGTAGTGGTCAATAACCTCTAGCTCCTCGCGCAGTCGTTCCTTCGCCTGCTCAGCCCAACCATAATCTTGTTGTCGGAGCTGTTCGGTGAGATAGCTTTCAAGCGAGGTGGAAGCTTCATGGACAGATAGCTGCGCTGGCTGTACATGCATATTGCCTGCCAGCAGCGGGCTGAGCTGCCGGGTTTCGAGCATAGCGCCAAAATTGGCTACAATAGTGCCACTTTTGAGTGAAATACCTAGCCACTGAAGTTCCTCGCGCTTCAAATCGCAGGCAAACTCAATCTTGTAGCAGACGCTGAGCCAAGCTTCGTAGACTACAGGAGAACGGGCAGACAACTGACGGGCATCCGGCTGCTCGAACAAATAAACATATTTTCCTCCATCCCGAGCAGCTTCAAAAATTTGATGCAGCCGACGGCTTCCGTATCGGAGTTCCTCCTGCATAATGCGACCAGGCCCTAATTGCGGTAACGTCGGTACATGACCGAAGTAACGCCCCATGACCTGATCTTGTGCTGCGTTGCCAGCTACAGGAGCTGGTGGCGTCTGATCCGCTAAACGTTCCTGTTCTGTCCGATAGGCTTCCCCATCAAAGATGAATGTGAAGGACATGGTTTGCGCTGGAACGCCAGTACGCTCTACGTATCCCCAATAGTAGGGGCGATTTGTCAAGGCTTTATCTGCCTCTGGAGACAGCTTGACAGTTACATGGTGGGGAGACCTCTCAATGATGCTGCACCCAGTAGATTCCAGATAAGTGTGGACAAAACGCTGGACTTGCTGTGCATTCATAGTCAAGGCTAGCGCCCCCCTTTCACACTGCGTCGAGCTTTGGTTGGAGGAACTGCATCACCTGCTAAGCCTAACAAATCCTCGGTAACACTTGAGCTTACTCCTGTTAGCCGTCCTTTAAGCTGTTTTGTTCCAGGTGACTTATCCGGTGCTACATTTGGAGAGACTGACGGGTCTGTGCGTATTTGTGCTATTTCTTGTTTGATGGAATCCAGCGAGTGGCCCAACTTTTGCATTTTTCTACGAATTTCATCATCACTACTGGACTCAAGCATGATTTTATATAAACTTTTTTCAATGGATTCTTTTTTCTCAAACTTTTCCAGAATAACGTCCAATCCGCCAATGACCATCTCAAACATATTAATCTTTTCATGCAGTAGGTGCAGGATATGCTCTTCAATCGTTCCGGTAGTGGATAGGTTGAAGATATTTACGTCATGCTTCTGTCCAAGTCGATGCACCCGTCCAATCCGCTGTTCCACGCGCATGGGATTCCACGGCAAATCGAAGTTAATCATGTGGTGACAAAATTGCAGATTAATGCCTTCACCGCCTGCCTCAGTAGCAATCATGACCTGAATGCGACCACGGAACAGATCCATCATCCAATCTTTGCGGCCCCGGTTCATACCGCCTCGGTAAGGAACAGCAGACAGCCCGCGATCACGGAAATAGTTTAGCAAATACTCTTGTGTGGCCCGATATTCTGTAAAAATAATCACTTTTTCGTTCATCTTCCGGATGAGCTCCAGTGCTTTTTCTGCTTTGGAATTGGCCTTGATCGCTTTAATGTGTGCGACCAAGTCCCAAACACGATCGCGTAGGGGAGAGTCAGGAGCCATCTTTTTGGACAAATTGACCAGCGTGACGAACACAGCGTCCCGGCTACTGCACACCTCCCGTTGAAGGGTAACGAGAGACAGCATGCTACTTAAATTTCCGCCATTCGCCTGATATTGTTCTTTGACAAAAGAGGTCACCCCATCGTACAGCGCTTGCTCTTCTGGCGAGAGTTCCAAGTGAATGTTGGAAACATTTCGTTTAGTGAATTGAACCGGACCTTCCCCGCGACGATTGCGGATCATGACTTTAGACAGCTCATCCTTGAGCTGGTCTTCATTTTTGGGCAGACGTTTATCTACAACAAAGTTGGCTGAAAAATCGCCTTGTCTTCCCAATTGACCGGGCTTGAGTAACGTGATCAGATTAAACAGCTCAGATAGATCGTTTTGTACAGGTGTTGCTGTCAGGAGCAAACAATATTTTTTACGCAACTTCATAATGAACTGGTAGTTGGATGTTTTTTTATTCTTCAGCTTATGAGCCTCGTCAATAATGAGCAGGTCATAATCGGTATCTAGCAGGATGTTACTATGTGGCTCCCGTTTGGCCGTATCCATAGAGGCTACGACAACCTCGGAAGACCAGGAATACGCTTTTTTCTGGGCGACTGCGGGAATGCCGAATTTGCTATTCAGCTCACGCACCCATTGCAGAACCAGAGAAGCGGGTACAAGAATAAGCACTTTAGAAGCCAGCCCGCGAACCAGATATTCCTTAAGGATCATTCCGGCTTCAATCGTTTTGCCTAAACCGACCTCATCGGCAAGAATGGCACGTCCAGACATCTCAAACAGTACCTTTCGAGCGGTATCGAGTTGATGGGGCAGTGGAGTGAGGTCTTGCAAATGCTGAAGACATTGAAGCTCATCAAAGCTCGGCACCAGCTTGGCCTTTTCCGCCTCGATTGCCAGCTGATACAGATCCCAATCTCCCCAAGGACCTCCCTTGTGCAGGCGTTGGTCCAGCTCGTCCTGCCAGCTGCGGTCAAATTGTACCGGAACAGGCAATGGTGCTTGGCTTTGTGCGTGCTGGGAACTTGTCGGTTTGGCTTTCATGATGATTCCCTCCCTCCTAGTAGTAGCACCGTTGAAGCTCTTGGCTCTGTCACATATATGACATCTATTTTGCACAGATCGTAGATGTAGTATGGACGGAAAAAGATATCTTCATAACAGGAGGGATAAAATCCTTTAGCTGCCTTCCATTAACTTTTGGAGTTTACTTTCCGTAGAAGTTTGCGCATTGGGGGTATAAATACTGCAACGGAGATCGACACTGCCTTGTACTTGAAGGGAAGTCAGGTCAAATAACATTTTGCCAGCCTTGGCATGACGAAATTCAATGAGCACTTCTGGAGCGGAGCTTACCTCACTCTGATTCCAAAGCTCGTTAAACTCTGGGTAGGCCTGACTCATGTTTTGTATAAATTGAGCATACCAGGGGTCTGTCACGTATTGCCCGTAATAAGCGCGGAATATAGCGAGAAACCCCTTTACAAAGTGTTCCCAATTCACAGCCAGACTTTTAAACTCCTTTTTGGTAAATAGCAGTTCGATCATATTGCGCTGCTCGTGTGGTAGCTCGGCAAAATCCATAAAAACATGAGCAGCAGCTTCGTTCCAGCCGACAATATGGCAGCGCCGATCTGAAATTATAGCAGGACAGTAGTGCAACTCTTGTACGATCTTTTGCAAAGACGGAGAAATGATCGCCTGCTCTGCAGGAGTAGGAAGGTTATGAGACCCGGCTTCCAGCGCTAAATCGTACAAATATTTACGCTCATCCGTGTTCAGCTGCAAGGCAGCAGCAATAGCATCCAATACGGAGGCGGATACCTTAATATCCCGTCCCTGCTCCAGCCAGGTATACCAGGTTGTACTGACACCTGCCAGCTGAGCGACTTCTTCTCTGCGTAAACCTGGTGTTCTGCGACGTGACCCTGGAGGAAGACCAACCATATGCGGATGTAGGCGGGCCCTTTTTGTTTTAAGAAAAATAGATAGTGCTTCCAGACGTGCTTCCGTTTTCATTAGATATTTTCTCTCCATTCGATGAGTGTATCTGAAGTAATTAAATCAGGCGGCTTACTATAGTAGTGTTCATTATACCAGGATAAACAAACACTTGTAATAGGATAAGACGAGGGTAAAATGAGGATTATAAGTAAGCCATCAAGCAGGAGGAATGAATAGCTTATGCAAAGAGTAGTGATAACAGGTATGGGTGTCGTTTCGCCATTGGGCAATGAAGTAGGCACGCTGTGGAACAATTTGCTGGAAGGCAATTCAGGTATACGTAAAATAGATTCATTTGATGTGTCCGATTTAAAAGCGCAAATTGCTGGATTGGTACAGGATTTTGATGCAGAAAAGCAGTGGGGCCGTAAGGATGCCAGACGAATGGATCGATTTACCCAGTTTGCATTATATGCGGCAGAGCAAGCGCTCAAGGATTCTGGTCTGGAGCTGGATCACACTGATCTGGAGCGTGTAGGTGTCTATGTGGGGTCAGGAGTCGGCGGTTTGGATTCGTTGGTAGATAATGTGGACGTGCTGTTACATCGTGGTCCGGGTAGAGTTAGCCCAACGCTGGTACCTATGATGATCTCGAATATGGCTGCTGCACAAATAAGTATCGCGTTCGGAGCGATGGGTCCTACGCTTTCACCTGTAACGGCTTGTTCTATTGGGAACACTGCAATTGGAGAGGCGTTTCGGACCATTCGTACAGGAGATGCGGATGTCATTTTTGCCGGCGGAGCTGAAGCCGCAGTGTCCCGATTGGCCTTGGCAAGCTTCGCTAATGCAACTGCCTTGTCAACACGTAACGAGGAGCCTTCTACAGCAAGCCGACCGTTCGATCAGGATCGTGACGGCTTTGTCATGAGCGAAGGAGCGGGTATCCTGGTACTGGAGTCGCTGGAGCACGCTACCCGGCGTGGGGCGGAAATCTATGGTGAGGTCATCGGTTATGGAGCGAGTTCGGATGCCTATCATATGGTTGCACCGCATCCCGAAGGAACCGGAGCTTACCTAGCAATGAAAGCGGCCCTTCATTCGGCTCGCATCTCCCCTGAAGAAGTGGATGTGATCAGTGCCCATGCAACGAGTACGGCTGTAGGGGATATTGCTGAGACTTTGGCGATCCACAAGCTATTTGGTGAATATGCCTATCAGATTCCGGTTACCGCGAATAAGTCCATGCTAGGTCATATGCTAGGAGCGGCGGGCGGTGTCGAAGCAATTGCGCTTGTTCAAAGTCTTCGGGAAGGTATCATTCCGCCAACAATGCATCTAGACAATCCCGACCCTGCTTGCGATCTGGATTATGTACCTAACGAAGCACGCAATGCTCCACTAAATATTGGGTTATCTAATTCTTTCGGCTTTGGGGGTCATAATGCGGTCATTGTGCTGAAACGCTATGAGTCATAATACGTAATGAGTTTTGAACCTCAGGTGCTCTATCCGACTGGATCTAGCATTTGAGGTTATTTTAATTTAGGCATTATAGATTCAATTTAAATAAGAGATAGAGTAAGATGGAGGAAAACATTTGGAGGGACGGGAAACCATGATCATAATCAGGAACATAGAGCCAGCAGACGCTGAAGTATATTGGAATTTAAGACTGGAAGCCTTAAAAATGAACCCCGAAGCTTTTGGAACCTCCTACGAGGAAGCTGTACAAGTTTCGCTATCTGATGTAGTGAAGCAAATACAAAATAAGAGAGACCATTACATACTTGGTGCATTTACAAAGGATCATCAGCTGGCTGGCATGACCGGATTTAAAAGAGAACACAAAACAAAGACACAGCATAAAGGAACGATTTGGGGAGTTTATGTACTACCGATTTACCGAGGTCAGGGGATCGCTAAGAAACTTGTATTGGAAGTTATCAGTCGAGGTAAGAAAGTGGAAGGATTGAAACAAATCAATCTGAGTGTGGTGGCTGCCAATCAAGCAGCTGTCGAGCTTTATAGGAAATTGGGGTTTAAAACCTATGGTATTGAAAAGAACGCTTTGGAATATCAAGGTCAGGGATATGATGAGGAACTCATGGCTTATTTTTATTAAGGGTGAAAGGTTTTGAAAAACATGAAAATTGATCGATTGCTTTCTATCGTCATTTTGCTGCTGAAAAGAAATAGAATACAAGCAAAGGAACTCGCTGATTTGTATGAGGTTTCGATTCGGACGATTTATAGAGATATTGAAGCGATTAGTCTGGCTGGTATCCCAGTAGTAACTTTTCAGGGAGCAGGTGGAGGAATCGGCCTGATGGAAGGATATCGCCTGGATCGAAGTATGCTGACGGATCATGATATCAAGGACATTGTGATGGGCTTACAGAGTTTGTCCTCGTCGTTGGGCAGTCCCAACGTATCCCGGTTACTTCATAAATTTGAAAGCATTATACCAGAGTCTGAAAAAGAGCAATTTAGTGTCCGTACCACACAGTTTATCGTCGATCATTCGGGATGGGGAAATCAGTCTGTCCAGGAAGCTAAATTAATCAAGATAAAAGAGGCAATGAGTCAAGCCCGTACGGTTGCTTTTACCTATCGAAATGCGGAAGGGGCCCGAACAGAACGGGATGTGGAACCGCATACGCTTGTGCTGAAAGGGCAACAATGGTTTGTGTATGCGTATTGTCCCGACAGGGGGCAATTTCGGTTGTTCAAGCTTTCCCGTATGAATGAGCCTGTGGTTACAGAGACGGCTTTCATTCGCAGGGATCTTTCTAATGAAGTGCTGCCGTGGAATGAGGGGCGGATGACGGCATCCAGCGCTGTACAACCATTTACGCTACAATTTAACCGCACCTCAAGACATCTGGCGGAGGATTGGTTTGGTGTGGAAGCATTGAACGAGCAGGAGGAAGGGATTTACACGGTTTCAGTCCCGTTTCCTGAGGATGCGTGGGTGTACGGGTTTATTTTAAGCCTCGGACCGGATGTGATTGTCAAAGAACCAGCCCATTTGCGAGACAAGATTTATAAGATGGCGTTGCGTATTGCGTCTAATTATGAAGAAGAACAGGAATTATAGAATAATTATTAGACTAAAGTAAAACGAACCTGACCCATAGTTGTCAGGTTTGTTTCGTTATACTGGTGGCATACCAGATACGAATTGGCGAAAGGGGATTTACGAGAATGGATAAAGCTTGTCAAAGTTGCGGGATGCCACTGGAGCATGAGGGTCAATATGGGACGGATGCACAACATCATAATACAGATGAGTATTGCAAGTATTGTTACAAGGAAGGTGCATTTGTACAGCCTGACTTGACGATGGAGGGAATGATCCAGCAGTGTGTGCCGATCATGGTAGAAGAGGGGATGCAGGCAGAAGAGGCGATTTCGATGCTGCGTAATTATCTACCAAACTTGAAGAGGTGGCGATCTTCAGAGGATGCAGAGCTTCAATTTGATGGCCCCATTCGGGAGGAGTACCGAGGTGAAATCCATTTAATTGGACTAAAAGCACGTACAAATAATCAGAAGGAACAAACGTCCCACGGGATCATTCCAAACATGTGGGAACGTTTTGTAGGTGAGGATGTGGCAGGCCGGATCAGAGGTCCTCATGGACTTGCTTCCGTCTATGGTTGCTATACTGACTATGAAAATGGAGCTTTGGGCGAGTATACGTTTTTTATCGGAAAGGAAGCGGCTGAGGATTTCCAAGCTCCTGACGATCTTGAAGAACTTGTAATTCCGGCTGCACGCTACGCTATTTTTCAGGCAACCCATGAACCTTCTTCTGTCTTCCGTGTATGGCAGACAATTTGGGCATGGGCCGCGACGGGACAAGGGGAGCGGACCTACACAGGTGATTTTGAAGTGTATGGCAATCCAGATGAACCTGTTTTGATTTATATTGCAATCAAGTGATGGTTTACAGTGATAGAAGAGAACCGCCTAGGCCGTTGTTGAGGCCCAGGCGGTTTTTCGTTGATCCCATCCATATGGATGTACCATCAAGTTGAACGTCGAGTCATCGCCCAAAAAATGAGAGCCAGAGCACTGACACCCGCCCCCAATAGGCAAACTCCGTTCCACCTAGCATAGGTATACATGTGAGTGGAGGTAATGGCTCCAGTGGCGCTACCGATGGAATAAAAGATCATGTAGCCTGCGGTAAGTCGGCTCCGTGCTTCAGGGCGAACGTTGAAAATCAAGCTCTGGTTAGTGACATGTACAGCCTGTACGGCCAAATCCAAAAGAATGACACCAAGAGTTAAAGCGAATAGAGAATGCTCGGTGTAGCGTATAGGTAGCCAGGACAGCAGTAATACAACTAGTGCGGTACCTGTCGTTCGTTGTCCCAAGCCTTGATCAGCAAGTCGCCCTGCTTGGGCTGCTGCTAATGCTCCGGCGACTCCAGCCAGGCCGAAGGCCCCAATTGCAGTGTGTGAAAGAGACAATGGGGGAGCACTAAGAGGTAATACAAGCGAAGTCCACAATATGCTGAACGCTGTGAAAATAAGCAGCGCAAGGACAGCACGAATACGCAGAATTCGTTCTTGGACGAACAGTGCGATAACCGAGCGAAGCAACTGCCCATAGGAAAGTGTAGCGCTTGTGGGTTCGTTCTTTGGGAGTACTCGCAATAGAGCCACAGCCATAAACAGCGTAAGTATAGCAGAAATAAGGTAAACTGAACGCCAGCCTGCCAGATCAGTTAATACACCAGCAATGGTTCGTGCGAGTAAAATGCCGATAACGACTCCGCTGGTTACCAGCCCTACGACCTGCCCGCGTTCAGTCGGATGAGCCAAGGTCGAGGCGAATGCCACGAGTGTTTGAGTCACTACAGCCAGCAGCCCAACCATTGCCATGCCCATAAGCAGTATTGTACGGGTAGGGGCAAAGCTAACCAGGATTAATGCCAGCACAGATAGCAGCATCTGTCCTGTAATCAAGCGCCGCCTGTTCAAGAGATCGCCAAGCGGGACGAGTAGCAGCAGTCCTAACGCATAACAAATTTGCGTGACGGTAATAACGATACCGACCGATGAGTGTGTAATGCCAAACTCGTGCGCCAGCGCATCCAGTAATGGCTGTGCATAGTAAATGTTAGCGACAGCCAGCCCGCAGGCTATGGCAAACAAGAGCGCCACAGACCGGGACAGGACCGGAACGGGAGCTATTTCGGCAGTGTTGGCTACCGTTTGATGGGGGAGTAGTATCGCTTTTTCTTCTGACGTTTTCATTTTCACATACCACATCGCTTTCTGTGATTTACATACCAATCGGTATAATATACCGATCGGTATGTAATAATTTTAGGTCAATATAACTCTCGTCAATAAGAATTGTCAAGGGTTTAACCCGTACATATTTGACAGCCGCTTCTGAAGATCATACAATCTTAATATACTGAACGATACAAAAAGAAGGGGTTAAATATGGTTCGACCACGAGAATTTGATGAAGATCAAGCGTTGGATGCAGCGATACAAGTTTTTTGGGAAAAGGGATTCGAGGCCACGTCTTTAAGTGATTTGACCTCCCGTATGGGAATACAACGCCCCAGCCTATATGCTGCCTTTGGGGATAAAAAGCAATTATTCGAAGCTGCGCTGCGTAAATATACGCAATCTCATGCAGCTTGTGTAAGGGCTAAACTGCAAAATAGTTCATCTGTAAAAGAAGCATTTTACAATTTTTTTGGGGGAGTGGTGGCGGAAGAGTACGAGAAGGAGTCTAACAAGGGATGTTTTTGCATCAATACAATGGTAGAGTTAGCCCCTCATGATGAGAGGTTTGAGATTTTAACTAGAGAACATCAGATGTATCTTTCTGCTGTCTTTCAGGCGACCCTCGAACGTGGTATTCAATCTGGGGAGCTTGAGGTGACTATGGATGCACGAGCTTTGGCGCACACATTAGTCTCTTTGTTAATCGGGATAACTGTGATGATGAAGTCAGGCCCAGCGCGTTCTTTTGTGGATCATGCGGTTGCGACCGCACTTATGTTGCTGGATGGAAAATAATTTAGGACAGGAGAACACTTGGATGCCACACATAAAAGCTATTCAAACACCGCTTGGTGAATTGCATGGACGGGATGCGGTCTATTTGGATCAGGTTCATATGAATTATGCGAAAAAAGAGCTGGTTTTGAAGGGAGAGATTAATGGGGGTTTAGCGCCAGAAGCAGTAGACGATTTTGTATCCTATGAGCTCATATTTACAGGAGTCTATTACTTTAATATGATTGAACTGGATGTGGCTCTAGACATGTCTGAGCAGAAGTATGCGCAAGGTAGCAGTTTTGACGAGCTTACAGATACGCCAATATTAGCGACAATAGCTAGTGCACGGGGGAAAAATCTAAGACACTTTCTGTTAAAAACCTATGACGATATATTAGAAATCGCTTGTAGAGACTATAAGATGACTATATAACAAAGCTGGTTTTTAGAAGAGAAGGAGGATCAATGGATACCCAAATTGAACGATTTAACGTCATCATACGTGTGGTGCAAGGGGATATTACCCGTTGTAAGGCGGATATTATCGTCAATGCAGCAAATACAAGCTTGCTGGGTGGCGGTGGTGTAGATGGTGCGATTCATAGAGCTGGTGGTCCGGCTATATTGGAGGATTGTGTCCGTATCAGAAACAAACAAGGGGGATGTCCAGTAGGAGGTGCGGTTTATACGACGGCTGGCAAGCTGGATGCCCAATATGTTGTTCATACGGTCGGCCCAGTCTGGAATGGTGGCGACCATCAGGAAGAAGAACTATTGGCGACATGCTACCGTCATACACTGCAATTGGCTCTAGAACTGAATGCACGCAGCATTGCTTTTCCCAATATTAGCACAGGCATCTACCGATTCCCAAAAGAAAAGGCGGCCGAGATTGCTATACAGGAAGTGACATGTTTTGTACAGGAACATGCTGGGTTGAATGAGATTATTTTTGTTTGTTTTGATGCGGAAAATGCTCAGTTATATAGCCGTAAGCTATAGTCACCTAAAGATTAATTTTTTAGTATACATACTTAAGCTCCTCATTTACCTTAATCCAACGAATGAGTTGATGTAAGAGTGCTCAACTGGAGGTGTGTTATGCTGGCTAAGCTGGTAAATAAGATCCCGCGGGATTGGCTTGTATTCATGTATAAGCATACGCCGTTTACTCGATTGAAAAATGCTTTGGTGTACCGGGCACAACATAAATTTTTAATTGCTGTGCTGGGCATTTTCACGAATGAGGCCGGGGAAGTGCTGCTATTAAAGCACGCATACCGGAAGCAGCCGTGGGGGATTCCCGGCGGCTGGATGGAGCTAGAGCAGCCGGAAATTGCCCTGCGGCGCGAAGTCCGGGAAGAAACCGGGCTGGAGGTAGAGATCACCTCATTGGCGCAAGCCCAGTTTGGCCAGTTGCCGAACCGTGTGGATCTTATTTTTACAGGCCGGGTGATCCCGGGTACCTTTCGACCAAGCGCTGAAATCTCCGACATTTGTTATTGCCGCGTAGGGGAATGGCCGGAAGGTTTGCCAACACACCAGAAAAAGCTTATTCAGAAGTTGCTGAAGTAAATGTTCACCCCATGCTCATGTTCAGTCCATGTTATGGAAAATCGGGTTTACAGGCGTTTCAGGAATACGCTGATGCGTTCCAGAGCCATTTCCAACTGTTCACGCGATGACGCATACGAGCAGCGGATAAAGCCTTCGCCGCCTGGGCCAAATGCGGAACCCGGGACCGTTATAACTCCTTGTTCTTCCAGCAGTCGCTTGGCAAACTGTTCGGAGCTTAACCCTGTATGCGCAATGGAAGGAAAAGCATAGAAGGTACCGTTTGGTTCATGACATGGAAGTCCTGTCTGACATAGGCCGGCAACGAACCATTTTCGACGTTGATTGTAGGACTCCATCATACGATCTTTCTCCTCTAGCCCGTTGCGCAGGGATTCAATCGCGGCAATTTGCCCGATAATAGGAGCGCACATGGCTGTATACTGATGGATTTTCAGCATGGCTGAAATCAATTCTTTCGGACCGCATACATAGCCGACCCTCCAGCCTGTCATGGCAAATGCTTTGGAAAAGCCGCTGATGAGCAGGGTGCGTTCTTTCATTCCTGGCAGAGAAGCGAAACTTACATGCTGCTGTCCATAGGTCAATTCAGCATAAATTTCGTCCGATATGACAATAAGATTATGCTCCTCAACCAGACGGGCAATGGGTAGCCAATCCTCATAGGTCATCACCCCGCCTGTCGGGTTGTTCGGATAACAGAGAATAAGCACTTTGGATCGTGGAGTCAGCTTGGATTTGAGCGCCTCAGCTGTCAGCTTAAACTGCTGGTCGGCAGACGTTTCAACCGTTACGGTATGTCCTCCGTTCAAAAATGTGATGGGCGAATACGAAATATAACAGGGTGCTGGTATGAGTATTTCATCGTGTGTTGTGATGAGGGCGCGTAGCGCCAAATCCAATGCTTCACTGCTGCCAACAGTGACCATGATTTCATCTGCCGGGTTATAGGATGTACTGAAGCTGCTCTCCAGATATCCGGCAATTTCCTCGCGAAGCTCAGGGAGACCTGCATTGGGTGTGTATGAGGTTTTACCATTTTCCAGTGCTGTGATACAGGCCTTTCTCACATGTTGAGGGGTTATAAAATCCGGTTCACCGACACCAAGTGATACGATATCTTTTCTGCCTGCACTATATTCAAAAAACCGACGGATACCTGAAGGCGGCATTTCCCGTACAGCCGGAGTCAAAAAATCAGTTATAGATACTGCTGTCGATACATTTGTCATGTTGATTCCTCCTTATTGAAAAACAAAAAAACCCGCCCCTGTAAAAGGGACGAGTTTATACCCGTGTTACCACCCTAGTTTCATTCCATAGGAAATGACACTCTGTTCACGTATCCATCAATACGTGTTCCGGTTAACGCTGGAAAGGCGGCAGAGCTTACTTCAGGTTCAGCCCGCTTCTCAGAGATGGCGTTCAGCTACCCTCGGAATGTTGGCTTTCACCTGCCCCAACTCTCTGCAAATCCGCTGTATAGCTTACTCGTTCTCGTCATTGAAATTTGTTACCGTATCAATTTAGGTGTAATTATAAGCACAACATTTCAGAATAGCAAGTCTTTTTTTATAATTCTGGAAGACAGAAGCATCATCATTGACGACTGGAAGATTACGTATATAGTGGTATCATGGGGAATTCTGCCCCAAAATTTCACTGTGTTAAGACTATATTGGCTAGAGAGGGATGGTGTCCATATGAATGTATTTGAAGGCTTTAACGAAAAGGTTTTGCCTCAAGGATGGAGGTGGATCAACGAACCAACTGTATGGAGCTTCGATGAATCCAAGGCTTTACAAGTCTCTGCACCTTCACAGGCAGATTTTTTTAGAGATCCGTCCGGCGCAGTTATCAAATCGTCCGCTCCTTTTTTGCATACCACCCTACATGGAGATTTTACAATCTGGACGAGGGTTCGTGTCGATATGAAGCAGCCCTATGATTCAGGATGTTTGATGGTGATGGCGGATGATACTCATTGGGCTAAGGTATGCTTTGAATACTTTGAGAATACCCCCTCGATCCTTAGTGTGGTCACACGGGATACATCCGATGATTGTATATCGGGGGCGATGGATGCTTCTAATCCATATTTGCGAGTAACACGAGCTAGAAATTGCTTTGCCTTTCATTATTCCTCGGATGGTCAACATTGGAAACTGGCCAGATATTTTGGCATGAATGTTACCAGCCAGCTAAAAGTTGGGGTTGTCGCACAATCTCCGGTAGGGGAGGGGTGTAATGTTACCTTTGATACTTTGACGATAACAGATCATGTGTTCGAGGATATACGAAACGTGGAATAAATAAAAGCCCTCTTTCTAAATGTGAAAGCGCTATAAGAGAGAACTGAAGAGACGTAAATACGCCGTTATTAGGCAGGAGGTAGATGGAAGTTTGCTGTTAAGAAGGAAGGGTTACAAGCTGCCCGGTTTGTTGGGGGTGATGCTTGTAGCTACGTTGAGCTGTTTCGGACTCATTATGTATCTACAGTCCACAAGCGGGACGAGAATATATCAATTTCTGTACTGGGATATATTCCTGGCATGGGTTCCGGTGTTTATTTCATTGTTCATGGTGGCGTTATACAGATTGCGAAATGCAAAAGTAAGAAATATTCTTTTATTTTTCGCCGCATGGGTATGGTTGTTTTTTCTGCCGAATGCTCTTTATTTAGTGACCGAACTACTACATGCATTCCGTTTGTACGATGTGAATCCTGGTACGCGTTTTTGGTTGAATACTCAATTTTGGCTAATCTTATTTACGTCCTTTTCGGCCGCTGGAATTGGTCTTTTTCTTACATCCCTTTGTGTATTGATGATCCATCGTATGTTGAGGAAGATTTGTTCAGGTTGGCTTGCATGGGCTGTAGTTTTTGTGATGTTATGGCTGGCCAGCATAGGTGTGTATATAGGCAGATTTGCCCGCTGGAATAGCTGGGATGTGTTGCTGCAACCGCTGGTGCTTTTTGCGGATCTTTGGAGATGGGCAGTACATGCAGGGGAGAAGCTTCATTTGCTGTCCTTTAGCTGGCTGGTGTTTGGGATGGCAATCATCTTTTATCTATTTATTTATATCTCTTTAAGTGAAGATTAGGATTTAGGCCGAGGACATGTATTCAATGAATACAGACTTCGGCCTTTTATCTGTGGCGAATTAGGAGTTGGAGTTATCTTCTTCGTGTACATCGTAAAGCACGCGCACAAGCAAATCTTGGCCGAAATTTCCGAATCTTTTACCAAAAATAGTGAGTCCTCCTTTGTTTTGCGATTGATCAGATACGGATAAACGCAGTGTAATATCGCTTTTGTAATCAAGTCCAATATCGTCTATGGTGACTTCTGATATACGGCACCCGTCAATGAAGCTTCCATGCTGGTTGATGCGAATTAACTTCAGCATGCCGTATTGATTCAAGTGTGGGGGCCACCAATCAGGATTGAGAACCCCGGGAACAGCTCCAAAATCGCCTGGGCTCGTCCAGTGACCGATGGCAATACCATTTATATGAAAACAAATATCAGACGGATAGTCCTCACAATAACACGGTGCTTCTGATCCCAGCTCTGCGGAAAATTGAATTTCGGTAAAGGATTGATTCGCTTTCAAGTAGTTAGGAATGCGGTATTCCAGAAAGCCTTCTGCCATCCAGATCATTTCAGAGTCCAGTCGCGCGGGATCTGCAAAATAGCGTGGATCATCAAAATCGCCGATAATGCTGTCTTTGGTCACTAATCCACAAGTAGGAACCGCCTGGTAGTTACTATAATGACCGATACGAATTTCTACCTCATACACATTTTTTTGTTCTCTGCTGCGCAGATCTACCATTAGCTTTTCCTTATTTAAATAGCACATTTTTCGGGTCCCGTGTTTACCGCTTACCGTATTGATTTCCACAAGCCCGCATTCTTCCAGTTTGCGAATATGCATCGTAATGGTGCCGTTGCTCAAATTTAGCTTGCTCGCAATATCATTCATACTTTGTCCTTGAACAGCAAGTAACTCAAGAATTTGAATGCGAATTTCCGAGCCCAGTGCTTTGAAAATATCTAACCCCGACATTAAGTCCTTAATATAAATCATAGCTATAGCCCATCCTTATCTATAAAAAATGTAATGTAAGCGCTTATATTTTTACTTTGATTTATGTTAAAATAAAATCATAAAGAAGTAAACTGCTTTTCTGTAAATATTTTTTACTAAAAGAAGAAGAGAGGAAATGACGTTCTAAAATAAGGTGTTTTTTATAATATAAATCGTATTTAAGTATTTTATTTAGTATTCATTGCGAAAATATACTTAAATGCGATTTAATTTTGCTTTTTAAGTTACTCCAATCTATGTTTTATAATTATTTAAAAAGATTGAAAAATGCATTGACGAACCGTAGAATGGCGTGCTATATTTTATTTGTAAACGAATTCATTATTGATAAAGGTAAATGTTAATTATATGGTACATGAGAGGGATGATAATCACAGCGGCAATCAACAACGGGTTGTGTACCGCACAGTTAAAGATTAGGCCGAGTGGTATGAAGTTATTTTAACACTTAATGTATGCGGTTTCATTTTAATTTTAGGAGGGGTCGCGTTGACAAAGAAAAAAGGTTTTGGACTAACAATGGTTGTTCTGTTGTTGATGGTTGCTGCACTGGCAGGCTGTAGTGGAGGAAGTTCCAGTAGCGATGGAAGCAAGGAATTGACTTTCATGTTCCGTGGAGGAACGGATGAGCAGAAGGCTTATAAGGATGTTATCAAGAAATTTGAAGAAGAACATCCTGGTGTAAAGGTTAAAATGGTCGTGACGGCAGCAGACCAATATGCTACAAAGCTTAGAGCTGCAATTACAGGTAACAATCTTCCAGATATCTTTTATTTTGCCCCTGGGGATTTGAAAGCTTATGTTAACAGTGGTGTGTTGAAGGATCTGACACCTTATATTGAGAAGAGCAAGGATATAAATCTGGATAACATCTGGAAATACGGTGTGGATTTGTATCGCTATGACGGTAAAATGGCCGGTCAAGGAAATATTTACGGTATGCCGAAGGACTTGGGTCCATTCGCTTTGGGTTATAACAAAACCATGTTTGAAAAAGCAGGTGTTCCATTGCCTGACAAAGACAAACCGTACACATGGGATGAGTTCATTAAGGTTAACCAAGAGCTGACCAAAGATACTAACGGTGACGGCAAACCAGATCAATACGGAACAGGCTTTAACGTTCAGTGGGCATTGCAAGCCTTTGTATGGAGTAATGGCGCTGATTGGCTGGATGAGAGCAAAACTAAAGTAACGATTGATGATCCAAAATTTGCGGAAGCGCTTCAGTTCTTTGCTGATATGCAAAACAAATATAAAATTACACCTGGCATTGAACAATCACAAACATTGGACACATATCAACGCTGGATGAAAGGCGAAATGGCGTTCTTCCCAGTAGGGCCTTGGGATATGAGTACATTTGAAAAACTGCCATTCGAATATGATTTGTTGCCTTTCCCAACTGGATCGACTGGCAAACCGGCAACATGGATTGGTTCTCTGGGTATCGGTGTTTCCTCTAAAACAAAATATCCGGATGAAGCTGTAGAATTGGTTAACTATCTGACCACTTCCAAAGAAGGCATGAAGCAGCTCGTAGATGCTAAGGTACAGATTCCGAATCTGCTGGATATGGCTGATGAATGGGCCAAAGATACAAAAACCAAGCCTAACAACAAACAGGAATTTATTGATATCGTAAATGACTATGGACGTTCATTACCAGGTAACTATACGTATAACGCAGAATGGTACGATATTTTCTTCACAGATATCCAACCTGTGCTGGATGGCAAAATTACGGCAGCAGATTATGTGAAGCAAGAACAACCGAAGATGCAGAAACTGCTGGATAAAGCGGTGGAGCAAGAGAAAAAATCACAGAAATAATGCGTAAATAGAGGAAAAAGGATGATGTTAGTGGCTGAATATCATGCTGCTAACATCATCTTCATTCCAAATCAGAAACAGAGGTGAGCCCTGTGATAACCAAATCTAATCTCTACCGCAAAGAGAAGATATATGGATACTTATTTATTCTTCCACCTATTCTCGGTCTGCTAATCTTTACGTTGTTCCCGTTTGTCTATTCGTTATACGGCTCTTTTACAGACTGGGACGGATTAGGACAAATGAACTTTATTGGGTTGGATAATTTTAAGGATTTATTTAGCGACGAACTCTTTTACAAATCGATGTACAATACTCTTTTCTTAATGTTGGGTATTCCAATCGGTCTTGTACTAGCTTTACTGCTGGCACTGGGACTGAATCGCAAGATTCCAGGTACGACAACATTTCGTGTGATCTATTATATTCCGGTCATTTCTTCGTTGGCTGCCGTTTCTATTATGTGGAACTGGGCCTACAACGGAGATTATGGTTTGGTGAACCAATTCCTTGAATTGTTCGGTATTAAAGGACCTAACTGGCTGATGGATAAGGATACAGTCAAACCGGCCCTGATTCTCATGACCGTATGGAAAGGTCTCGGATATACAATGTTGCTGTATCTGGCCGCACTGCAAAGTGTATCTCGCTCTTATTATGAAGCAGCAGAGCTGGACGGAGCTAGCGGATTCCAAATGTTCCGCAATATTACATGGCCAATGGTAAAACCAGTAACCTTCTTCCTGGTCGTTACCAACATTATTGGTGGTTCGCAAATCTTTACTGAAATGAACATTATGACACCTACAGGGGGTCCAGAATATTCATCGGCCTCAATTGTCTTCTATATTTGGGATAAGGCATTCAAAAACCTGCAAATGGGATATGCCTCCGCGATGGCTATGATTCTCGGCATCTTCATTTTTATCGTAACTTTGATTCAATTTAAAATGAATGAAAAATCATCCTTTGATGGGGATTGATTTTCGCGGAAAGGAGTGAAGCTGGTTATGTCCCATAGTCAAAAAACGAAAGTTACCAATATCATTATCTTTATTGTACTGGCGATTGGAGCGATTGCGATGATCGCGCCGTTGCTTTGGATGTTGTCCACTTCGGTAAAAGAAAAGCAGGATGTCTTTGCACTTCCACCAGTATGGATACCAGAGGTGTTTCAGTTTGGTAAGTACAAGGAAATTTGGGAGGCAGGTCCCCTGTTAAGCGGGATCAAGAACAGCGTGATTGTGGCTGTAAGTGTCACGGTTGTGGGTACTTTCACCTCTAGTGTGGCCGCTTTTGCATTCGCAAAGCTGAGATTCCCTCATAAAAACAAGCTGTTTTTGGCACTCATCGCATCCATGATGATTCCTTACCCAACAGTTATGATTCCACAATTTATGATGTTCTCCAAACTTGGCTGGGTAGATACGCTGTTGCCTCTGATCGTTCCCGGCTTGTTCGGTAATGTAGTCATGATCTTTTTCTTGCGGCAGTATTTGCTCAGTGTACCGGATGCTATTATCGAAGCTGCTAAAATTGACGGAAGCTCTTATTTCCGACTTTATTCATCGATTACGTTTCCGCTCATTAAGCCGGCAGTTGCGGCACAGCTAATTTTATGGTTTATGGGAATTTGGAACGATTACTTGGCACCGATTATTTACTTGAACTCACCAGAAACGCAGACATTGCAGCTGGTTATCGCGAATTTTAATGCGACTTACGCCATTCAGACGGACTATCCACTTATTATGGCGGCTTCCATTATAGCCTTGTTACCTGTGTTGATTATATTCCTAATCTTCCAGAAACAAATTATTGAGTCGGTTGCCATTTCTGGTGTCAAGGGTTAATTGACACTTGCACTTGGACGATTCGGATGAATGATGTAACGCAGTCACCCTATGTACTGAGTAAAGGAAGGAGGAGAATAACAGTTATGGTTATGCTGCTAATGCTGGGACTATCCGGCTGTGGGGATAACACTCCGGACCCTGTATATCCGCAGGCTCCGCCTCCTGATCACTTGTATGATCAAAGTACGATAGACGATGAACAGCGCTGGACTATTAACAATGCTCATGACCCAGCGATTATCAAAACTGATCAGGGATATTATGTCTATTCGACGGATGTAAAGACAGGTGGAGAATTGAGGCCGGGTGTTATGGTGCGCAAATCGACCGACCTGATTCACTGGAGCTGGGTTCAATATGCTTTACCCGGTATTCCAAAGGAAGCGGGGGCATGGTCATCAGCAACGAATCTGTGGGCCCCGGACATTATAAAGATGGGCGATACCTATCGAATGTATTATTCTGCTTCCACATTTGGCAGCACACGATCAGCTATTGGGTTGCAGACATCCAACTCCCCGGAAGGTCCTTGGAAGGATGAGGGGCTGGTTATTAAAACGGATGAGCATGACAAGCTGAACGCAATTGATGCTAATCCGGTATTGGATGCCGAAGGAAATCTATGGATGGTATACGGATCATTTTTTGGCGGGATTCATATTACACCGCTCGATCCGCAGACTGGAAAGCTCAAAGAGCCAGGCTATGGTAAAAATATCGCTGCCAGAGATCGGGCAACCGAGGACGGAGCTGTGGAAGGACCGTACATTGTGTACAATCCTGTGTTCCGTAAATACTACTTGTTCGTCTCGTATGATTCTTTATTCGAGGACTACAATGTTCGCGTAGCCCGCTCGGATTCTATCACAGGTCCGTACGTGGATATAAATGGACATGATATGGCGGATACCAGTTATTTGCCTCAATATGAGATTGGGAACAAGGTGCTGGGTGGTTATCGTTTCAGCGAAGGAGAAGGCTGGGTTGCGCCAGGTCATAATTCCGTGCTGAAGGACGGAGACGATTACTACATTGTTCATCATGCGCGGGGAGAAACGGATAAGAGCTGGCCTTACTTGCATGTGCGCAAAATATTATGGACGGCTGATGGTTGGCCTGTCGTATCGCCGGAGCGGTATGCGGGCGAAAAGGAGCAGGATATACCCAAAAGGTTATTATCCGGCAACTGGGAGCGCATCGTGATAAGGCAAGAAGTAGACGGTCAGGTGGAAGCTGAACCGCTTCGTCTAGAAGCTGGAGGGCGGGCAACCAGTGGTTCTCTGGAAGGTCATTGGAGTTTTGATGGTAGACGTACGCTAACAATGAATTGGAACAATGCGTCCGAAGGGTCAAAGGAGGAATTGCTATTGCTTCCTTCATGGGACTGGGAGCTCGGTCGTCATACTCTAATTTTCACGGGTATGAATGAAAAAGGAATTTCCATCTGGGGAAAACGTATCACCGATTAATCATATGAACTACATATTACACATAGAGGAGAGAAAAACCATGAATCAACCTGTATCTTTTAATAATCCGGTCATTGAGCAACGTGCAGACCCTTGGATTTACAAGCATAGTGATGGGTATTATTATTTTACTGGATCTGTGCCAGAGTATGACCGCATTGAGGTTCGGCGGGCACGTACTATTCAAGGCTTGAATACAGCAGAACCAGTGGCAGTGTGGCATAAATATGAAACGGGTCCGTTAAGCGCGAACATTTGGGCACCGGAAATTCATTATATTAACGACAAATGGTACATTTATTTTGCAGCAGCTCGTACTACAGAAACGAAGGAAGGTCTGTTCGACCATCGGATGTTTGTGCTGGAAAATGCTTCAGCTAATCCGCTGGAAGGTGAATGGGTGGAAAAGGGACAGATCAAAACTCGCTGGGAGACGTTTGCTCTCGATGCGACAACCTTCCAGCATAATGGCGTTCTATATTATGTATGGGCTCAGAAAGATCCGGACATCGTAGGTAATTCCAATTTGTATATATCAGAAATGAGCAATCCGTGGACGCTGCGTGGTGAGCAGGTCATGATCTCAACACCAGAATATGACTGGGAAGTTATCGGTTTTAAGGTAAATGAAGGAGCAGCCGTTCTGAAACGGAACGGAAGGATTTTTATCAGCTATTCAGCTAGTGCTACAGATCACAATTATTGCATGGGCCTGCTAACGGCAGACGAGAATGCCAACTTACTTGACCCGAAATCGTGGGCAAAGTCTCCTGCGCCAGTATTCTGCACGAATGAGGAGACAGGTCAATTCGGGCCTGGTCACAACAGCTTTACTGTTGCTGAGGATGGTAGTGACGTTATCGTATATCACGCTCGTAATTACAAGGAAATTACAGGTGACCCGCTGTATGATCCGAATCGTCATACACGTGTTCAGCGTTTGAACTGGAATGAGGATGGAACACCTGACTTTGGTATCCCGGTACCAGATGGCGTTTCTGTTGGTTAATCCAGTCGAAATATATGCTAGATGATTGACGTTTCACACAGCGACACTATAATTTTATAAACAACGTAGGAAAATAATTTTGCTGCGTATAACAATGGTGATAAGATACCTTCGACCTTAGGGTTGGAAGGTATCTTTTTGCTTTTGGGAGACGGAGCGAAGTTACGGGTACTTTAAATCATGGGATGCGATACACAGAACATGTCAAGCGAATAATTGATACAAATGTTTAATATTTTCCACGAGATGGAAGCTACAAATGTATGGTAAAGTGTAGGGTATACAAGATATTTTCAAAAGTCTCCTGTGCATACCGAATCGAATCACACGAGGTGAGAAAAATGTTACAATCGTTAAAAGCCATTGCTAATTACAGGAAAGAAAGTGATCTGGCCTGGGATACACCGACCTGGCTAAAGCTACTTGTTTCGGCTGAGGAGCGTATTGTAAATTTGGAGCGCATTCGATCCATAGGTGAGTTAAAGGATGCTAATCCTGTACTGGATTATGTGGAGCGCACACTGCTTATTTTGGACGGACTTCCATTGTCATTCTGGGTTAAAGAGCTACTGGAGGATGTATTGGTATGGTCTGAGACCGCCAAAGGAGGCACAGTCCGCGAACGGCTACGCTGGCAGCATGAGGGCATTAATTTATTTGTACATAATATTGGCTCCTCCCAGCTGTATGTCAGACAGGCCCAAGCAGAGTCCCCTGCATACCCGCGTAACAGCATGACCCGGATTCTGATTGAGACGCATGGATTGATCGGACAGTATATACGGGGAGAAATACCTTTTGCGGAAAATCGACTGCTGCTTGAAATTACTCGTAAGGGCTGGCTGAGCTCGGAGGAATTGGAGCTTGTGTTACGAGCACTGAACGAATGCATTATCGCCGGTGTAGATCCTGCATTATGGGAGCAAGTACGCGGTGAAGTGGAGCAGTTAATCGGCTGGATTGCCTGGGATAACGCCCCTGTAGTCTGGAGTGTAAAGGAGCGACTGGAGAGATTGCGGTCGGTTTCGATTCATGAAGGTGAGCCGTTTGAGCAGGCTTACGCCGAGCTGGAGCGGGAGCTGAATGTAGAGAAGGCGCTGGCTCCGCTGGAGAATCGGACACTTTGGTATGTAGAATCAGCTTTGCAGGATTTTTCACTTCAAGAACTAGTTAAGGTATTTTTGCTCACGTTGAGGGATGGCACAGGGCAGGAACAGCCTCCAACGGTACGGCATATCAGTTTTGAATCACTTATGAATACGATGTATTATGACTATCGTGGTGTTAAGAAAATTAACGTATACAAAAAAAGAATGATAGAAAAATATTTAAGCGCATTGTCCTGGCAGGATATCACAAAAGGGAAACGGGAGCATAATCCTCATTTGAGTGTAGTCGTAGAGCATAAGGAGGAGTTGCCAAGTACCGTATTTTTTAATTTTGTATTTTCATCAGCTGCAGAAAAATTGATCGACTTTTGTATTGAGGCAGAAAAGACGCCTCTGTATGACAAAGCAGTCCTGCTGCTGTTTGATCTGTTCGGATTACGGCGCGATGCTTATGATCGCTTTCACAATGAGGAGACGTACCTTACAGATATGAACCAGACCGCAGATTTCAAAAGGGTCATTCTGGATTATGTAACTGGAACCCGTATACTGGATATCGGACCTGGCGGGGGCGTACTGCTGGACCTGATCGAGCAAGAAAGACCGGACTCGAAGCCGTTGGGTCTTGATATTTCTGTGAATGTTATTGAGGCTCTTAAACGCAAAAAGCAATTGGAGCACCGTCGTTGGGATGTCATCAAAGGTGATGCGCTTCAATTAGAAGAGTATGTGGAAACGGAGAGCATGGATACGGTTATTTTTTCTTCGATTCTTCACGAGCTGTATTCCTACATTGAACGAGATGGAAAAAGGTTCAATTCACAAACAGTGGAGGCTGCTTTGCAGAGCGCCTACCGTGTACTTGCACCCGGCGGGCGCATTATCATTCGTGACGGTATTATGACCGAACCAGTAGAGCAGCGCAGACGCATTCGATTTTTGGAGCCGGACGGAATGGAATGGCTGCTGCGGTATGCGCAGGATTTTGCGGGTCGCCCCATTGAAATAGAGCGCATAGGTGAGCATGAGGCTGTTTTGCCGGTAAATGATGCAATGGAATTCTTGTATACCTATACATGGGGGGCGGAAGCCTATGTGCATGAGGTACAGGAGCAGTTTGGTTATTTTACTCCGTCACAGTATGAAGAGTGTATTCGTAACACACTTGGACCACAGGCGATTATCCGGTTGAGCCGCCACTATTTGCAGGAGGGCTATGCCGAAGCGCTGTCCAGTCGTGTTGAGTTCATGGATGAGCAAGGTCAGCCGGTTCCTTTGCCAGACAGTACCTGTCTGATCGTAATTGAGAAGCCAAATAACAGGGATGAAGCAACTAAATGATTTTTAATTTAAACAAGAGAATGCCTTCTGAGTTGTGCCAAGCGCACTGGGAAGGCATTTTTTTGGAAAACGAATGGAGGTGCCTTCATGTCCGCGCAGGTAGTGATATCCGAATATAATCCGCAGTGGGTAGCAGAGTACATACAGGAACGAGCCAAATTGATAGAGGCTCTCGGAGACGTGTGTGTCGGCGTAGAGCATATCGGTAGTACATCCGTTCCTGGTTTGGGAGCCAAGGCTATTATCGACATTATGGTTGGAGTAGAAGATTTGGCGATGATTCAATCCGAACAGCGAGAGCGTTTGCTAGGTATTCAATATGAATATGTACATAAGCCTGATTTTCCAGAGCGAGCTTTCTTTCGCCGTGGAGAATGGGGAGCTGGGACCCATCATTTGCATATTTACAAGTATAAAGGAGAGCATTGGGAAAACCATCTATTATTCAGAGATTACTTGAAAGCGCATCCTGAGAGCCTGGGAGCGTATGAGACTTTAAAAAAAGATTTGGCTCACCAATTCAATCATGACCGTGCAGCGTATACCGAAGCCAAGGGACCTTTCATTCGGCAGGTGGTTGAGCAAGCGAAGCTTGAAAGACAAAGTAGAGACAAATGAAATTTTAGTACGCGTGGACAAGGTGGAGGAATGATGAAGAATAGGATGCTTGATGCACAGGTAACACCGAATGGTTTAAAAGACAGAATGCTGCTGCTGTCAGCACTGGATATTATATTGTCTCCAGAAGATTGGTTGCGCACGTATCGTATGCAGTCTGAATGGTCTGGTGATGTGTGCCTAGTTGAGGTGAACAACGGCGCTGGAGATACGATTCATATGCTATGGACGCGTGGAGGTGTGCTATTAAAAGGTTTTGACCACGAATCCCCTGTAAGTCCTCATGCAAGAGACGAATATGAGATCTGGCCGGGCATGTACGACGGTGTACCTGATGATATGATGGGGCTTTTAGAAGATGAAGCGCTGGAGAAGGAGGACGTTACCTTTTGTATGTGGAGGGAAGCGGGAGATAAGGAGTGGCGTACGGGCAACGTGAACATTCCTGAGGAATATGACGATGGCTCATCCTTTTTGCTGGGGAAAATTATAGTTACACCGGAGGAATATCAGGATTGGGCTGAAAGTTACTATGAGCTGCCGATTTCTCTAGGGGTGGTAAGCCAGATTTTCAACGGCGTTCCGATCACTGCACAGATGATCTCTGCGCTTCATCCACAGCGTAACGTTAGGGAAGCGATAAAGGAGCTAAAACAGCTTGGCATTCAGGTGCATGAAAGCTAAGAATACAGATTTGTTTTTCTTGACAAGTTTTGTATATAATACAGGAGAAATGGCTGGGCTAATTACCTCGAATTAAAGGAGCTGTGTTGAAGATGTCCAAACGTTTGATTCCTTACATCACGATGGATGGAAATGCAAAAGAAGCAATCGAATTTTATGAAAAGGCATTGGATGCTCAACTGCTTTTTATCCAAACCTTTGGGGAAATGCCGGAAAACCCCGATTTTCCCATTCCCGCAGAGGTCAAGGAACGTGTGGGACATGCCACCCTTAAAGTGGGCGAGACAGAGCTCATGTTTTCGGATACCTTTCCCGGATCGCCGTTTAGCAGCGGGAATCAGGTGAGTATCTGTATTACAACCGATAGTGTGGAGCAAGCTCAAAAAATGTTTGATGCTTTACAGCAAGGAGGGCAGGTGGGAATGCCTTTGCAGGAAACCCATTTTAGTCCAGCTTATGGGAATGTAACAGACAAGTTTGGTGTCACCTTTCAAATGTTCACAGAGGCTCGGTCTTAAGAAATGGAAAACGGCTCGGTTCGCTACTTTAGCGATCTGGCCGTTTTTTTGCGTGCATGTCCTCGTCTGAAAAATAAATATACATACATAAAACATGGGGAGTGTTCGGATCTCTTTTTTCATGTATCGCTCAATTCCTAAAATAATTGTTTTAATATTGTTGAAATGGAAACCAAAATATATTATATTAAATTGTTAATGCACCAACGGGTGGGAGGACAGTCCATGAACAAAGAAGAACAGGTCATAATGGGTTTCAGGGACTTATATAACAAGATGGTTTGGCTTAATAAGGACAAGATGGAAGACAGTCTTAAGGGTTATAAGCCTTCTGAAGTACATTGCATGGAATACATTGAAAAAAATGTAGATTCCAACGTGACAACACTTGCGGAGTCCCTTTATATGACTAGCGGTGCCATAAGTAAAATAACTAAGAAGCTCATAAAAAAAGGTCTTATCGAGAGCTACCAGAAGCCGGATAACAAGAAAGAAATTTATTTTAGGCTTACTGAGCAAGGGAAAGTAGTCTATAAAATCCATGAGGAACTGCACAAGGAGTTTCAAGAGCGGGATAAAGCCGTATTTGAGCAGGTAACCGAGGAGCAATTTGACAGTATGCTTAGCTTCTTGGAAAAGTATAGCAGGCATTTGGATGCAGAAATAAAGAAAAAGGATATAGATATCAAGTCGAAATAAATTTGAATAATGAAAATCAAACCACAGGCAGCCGGGCTCTATTGAGAACGGGCTGCCTTTTTTTTTATTATTTTGTTTCCAGGGAAGAAAAAATGTGATACGATGATTTTGTTTCCTAGGAAGTAAAATCGCAACTTTTGAGGGGAGAATTTAAGTGTTCAAATTTAGATCACACCATAAACAGACCACAGAACAAACCGTAGATAAACACGCTTTAATATTCGGCCTTATCTCTGTGTTTCTTTGCGGAATAAGCTTCAGTATTATAATACCTGTCGTCCCATTCTTAGTGCAGCCTTATACAAGCAATCCGGGAGAACAAGCTATAGTTGTTGCGCTGCTGACCTCTGTTTATGCATTCTGCGTGTTTTTTGCGGCTCCCGTACTTGGAGCTTTGAGCGACAAATATGGCCGTCGACCCTTACTCTTAGTCTGCCTTTTGGGTTCCGCAATCGGGTACTTAGTTTTTGGTATAGGAGGAGCTGTATGGGTACTATTTGCTGGGCGTATCATAGAAGGTATAACAGGTGGGAGCATAAGCACGATCTTCGCATATTTTGCAGACATCATTCCTCCAGAACAGAGAACTAAATACTTTGGATGGTTGAGTGCAGTTGTAGGTGTCGGCACTGTCATTGGTCCAACTCTAGGTGGATTACTTTTCAAGTTTGGTTATTCTGTACCTATGTATTTTGGAGCAATAATCACTTTATTGAATGTTGTTTATGGATTCTTTTTTATGCCTGAGAGCCTTGACAAGAAACATAGACTGAAAGAGATTACCTTTGTAAGACTGAGTCCATTTACACAGCTTGCAAACGTACTTTCCATGAAAAACGTGAAAAGGCTACTTGTCTCAGCGTTCTTACTTTGGATACCCAACGGATCTTTACAGGCAATTTTCTCTCAATTTACAATGGATACCTTCAGTTGGAAGCCTGCACTAATCGGACTTATGTTTTCAATTATGGGTTTCCAAGACATCATTTCACAAGGTTTCATCATGCCAAAGCTTTTAAAAAAACTTAGTGATAAACAGATAGCCATTCTTGGAATGTTCTCCGAGATTATAGGCTACAGTCTTATTGCGCTATCTGCTTTGTTCTCATTCTATCCTCTTATTATCGCCGGAATGTTTATATTTGGTTTTGGTGATTCGATCTTTGGGCCCTCATTTAATGGGATGCTCTCCAAGTCTGTCGATTCTAGTGAACAAGGAAGGATTCAAGGCGGTAGTCAATCTATTCAGGCTTTGGCAAGAATGATTGGGCCTATCATTGGAGGTCAAATCTATGTATCACTTGGTCATGCCACACCCGCTTTTATGGGGATGATTCTTATAGCTGTGGCTATACCCGTTTTATATAAGAGAACGGATGTGAATATGTAAACTACCGCTCGAAGCTTTCCGTAATCACCTGCATAGCAGGTAGTTTTAAGAAAATAATAGGGTTTCAGAACTTAGGAACAAGTTCTGAAACCCTATTATTTTACAGTAACGCCTTGCTAAATTAATTTTACGTATGTGTACTTAAACGCCAAAGTTAAAATCATCATCTGTCAGCGGCTCTACATTCATTGCCCGTACATAGCCGTTTCCTTTTTTAGAAAAGAAATCGTGCTGCTTGGTGTGGGTGCTGATGCCGTTGAATACAATGGGATTGACTTCTTCTTCTTCAAAAAGTGGGTCAAAGCCCAGGTTCATCATGGCCTTGTTGGCGTTGTAGCGCAAGAAGACTTTAACATCGTCTACAAGTCCAATAGGGGCATAAATTTGCTCGGTATATTGTTCTTCGTTATTGTGCAAGTAGCGCAGCAAGCCTACCAGCGTCTGGTAGAGGTCACGTTGTTCTTCCTCGTCCAGTTCTGCATAAATCTCCTGTGCCAGTACACCTACATAGACACCGTGAATACTTTCGTCACGCAGGATCAGGTCGATAATTTCCCCGCTGCATGTCAGCTTGCCTTGACCTGCCAGATAGAGAGGGTAGAAGAATCCGCTATAAAACAAATAGCTTTCTAACAGCACCGACGCAGCCATTGCGAGATACAGGTCTTTCGGTGTATGGATGTTCATATAATACTGACGAATGGTTTCTGCTTTGGTTTGGAGATGGGGATTTTCTTCCACCCAGCGGAATACACCGTCAATTTCTTCCGTGGAAGCCAGGGTGGTAAAGATGCTACTGTACGACTTGGCATGAATTTGCTCCATCATCGCCATAAAGCTTAATACCGCTTTGCGTTGCAGTCCGTCTACATGCTCCATAATTTGCGGCATCCCCACACCGCCTTGAATGGTGTCTAGCAGAGTCAAGCCGCCCAGCACCTTCATGTAGGCTTCTTTTTCGATATCACTGAGGGTTACCCAGGACATTTTATCGTCAGACAGCGGAATTTCATCATCCGTCCAAAATTGCATAATATTCTGATTCCAGAACATCAGTGTGAAATCATCGTCCGAGCGGTTCCAGTTTACGGCTTGTATACCTGTCATTGTTAGCATTCTCCCTTCAGCTTGCGAGATTCCCTAGAAACACACGTAAGATGTTACCGGAGAGTCATCGTATGCTTGACATACGGAAGCTGTATCCGTGAGGGCTTTGTCCAATCCTGTAAAGGTCTGAACCACGCGCTGGATACAGCTTCTAATGCCAAGCATTCATATCTATTCAAAATCTAATTTTATTTTATAGCTTGTTACCATATATGCATTAGATGGAGCAAGTGAGGCACTCTTCCACAGACAGTTTTTTGGTACGTGTGTAGTATAACGATTTAAGTCCTTTATGTGCGGCATACAGATAGCAACGTGCTAACTGACGCGTAGTCACGTCACTGTTCACATGAAGTACAGTCGAAATTCCTTGGTCCACGTGAGGCTGGATTTCGGCAATCAGATCAAGCACTTTGAATTGGTCCATTTGATAAGCGGATTTGTAAAAGAATACATTATCCTTTTGCAAATACGGCATCGGATAGTAAGTCGTCGAATTCGCATAGGTACGAGTCTCGATTTGCTCAACAATTGGCATAACGCTGGACGTTGCATTTTGAATGTACGAAATGCTGGCAGTAGGAGCAATCGCCATACGATAAGCGTGGTACAGACCGTTCTTCTTGACGTCTGCTTTTAGTTTGTCCCAATCCGCTTGAGTTGGAATATAAATGTCCTTGAACAGTTCTTGCACACGTGCCGTTGTTGGACGATAATCCGTGTTCAGATATCGGTCAAAATATAGACCTGTCGCATAATCTGATTCCTCAAATCCATAGAAGCTTTGTCCGGCTGCTTTTGCGATTTCCATACTCTTTTCAATAGAATGATAGTTCATCGTCATGAAGAAGGTACGGACAAAATCCTTCGCTTCATTGCTTTCATACGCAATTTTGTTCTTGGCAAGGTAGCCGTGCAGATTCATGACACCTAGACCAACGGAATGCATTTCACGGTTCGCTTTTGCAACACCTGGGGCATTAGCTACTTGGGTCATATCGCTGACCGAGGTAAGAGCAATCATACCCTCATGAACGGACTCACGGATTTTGCCGTGTTCCATCACATTTACAATGTTCAGGGAAGCCAGGTTACAGCTTACATCCCGGCGAATCATATCCTGTTGTCCATAATCTGTAATCTCGGAAGTCTCCTGCAACTGGAAGATTTCCGTACATAGGTTCGACATCTTGACTTGGCCCACGTTTTTAAGAGCATGCGCCTGATTTGCGTTACTTTTGTTCATAATATATGGATAGCCAGACTCCAACTGAATCATGGCAATTTTCGTCAGCATATCACGTGCGCTCATCGCTATTTTTTTCTTCACTCGATCGTCAGCGAGCAGCGTATCGTACATTTCATCCAGATCCATGTCGTCCAAATGCGTTCCGTAAGCCTTGAACACACTATAAGGTGCAAATACATGCAGCGGTTCATTATCCTGTGCCAGCTTGTAAAAGCGGTTCGGCACCAGCAATCCGATTGAAAGTGTCTTGAGACGTACTCTTTCATCAGCATTGATTTTTTTACTATCCAAGAACTCCAGCACGTCCCATCCGAAAATGTTGTAATAGGCTGCACCAGAGCCTTTACGTTGACCCATTTGATCCGCGTAGGAGAAACCATCTTCCATCAGCTTCAGCACAGGCATAATGCCTTTTGCTGCGCCTTCTACACCTTTAATTGCCTCGCCGCGTGACCGCAGCTTCGACAGGTTAACCGCAACACCGCCGCCAATTTTGGACAATTGCATGCAAGTGTTCAATACATAGTTGATTGAGTTCAGAGAGTCATCCATTTCGAGCAAGAAGCAGGACACCAATTCCCCACGGCGGCTTTTGCCAGCGTTCAGGAAGGTTGGTGTAGCTGGCTGAAGACGTTGCTCCATCATCGAGCGGGACAACAGGCGCGCCGTATCGGCGTTGCCGCGTCCCAAATGCAGGGCGACAGCAGCCACCCGGTCAGGGTAGTGTTCCAGATAGACTTTACGGTCGTTACTCTTCATTGCATAATCAGTATAAAACTTGGATGCTGCCATATAGGAAGGGAATTTAAAATTATAGCTATGAGTGATATGGAAAATATCATTAATTTCATCAGCTGTATAGCTGTTATAGAAATTTTCGTAATAATCATTCTCAATCATATACAGCACTTGAGCAGCTGTGTCAGCAAACTTCAAACTTCGTTCTTGAACTTCCTTCATAAATTCTGCTACAGCCTCTTGGTCCTTTTCCAATTGGAAAAAGCCGTCTGTATCGCGTTTCATCAACATGTTGTTCAATTCAATATGCCGCAACTCGGCTCACCTCCTGTTTAAAACGCTCCACATCTCCGAACGTTCCAGATAATTCAAATTTGCTAATCACGGGGACATTATAATGGTCGGCAATCAAATCCGCACTTTTGGCAAATTTCTCACCCCAGTTACGGTTGCCGCTTGCAGCTACACCAACAAGGTTTTGTGCATTTTTTTTCAAAAATGAAGATACCCTCTCAGGTATCTGCCCAAACCCGGTTGTATATGTAATGAGTACGTAAGGTTCTTCTATAGTCATTTGCTCCTCAATCTGAACCGCCGGAAGCTTGAGCTTGTTTATAAATCTTTTTACATTGCCGGTCTTGGAATCATAAGCAATCAGCATGGTGTGCAACCTCCTTAACAATTAACGAAAAAAAGAAAACGGCATTGCCAAGAGACCCATCATAGCTGTAATCCCTTGCTGGCTGCGCCATTTAAGATTTTTGACTCTATATTTACATGTATTTTCATACCTTTATCTTCAAGATATCGGGCATAAATACGTTTTTTACACTATATTTAGAGTACATTTTCTATTTTATATCTATATATAGTTTTGTCAATCGGTCTAGAGAGGCTCAGAGGACCCAGATCGGGTGTAAGTCCAAGCAGGGTGCGGAAAAGAGCGAAAGAACTTTTTTTTCGTAAGTATGTTAAAAAAGTATTGGAGTTTTTTAAGCTGAGGATGTACGATTTGTCAATGGGCAATAGAATGGAAAATTTACATTTTACTGTAGAAAGGATGAGGCAAATGGGAAGTGGTTTTATGGCATTTCAACCGTTTAGTATTATCTTTTTTGTCGTGTTTGGACTCATTGCTTTTGTAATCATTATGGGAATTGTCAAATCGATAAGTGCAGGTCTTTCCAATCAAGCAGCCGAACAGGTCCAACGTTCTTGCAAGGTTGTGGATAAGCGAACGAGAGTGCGTGGGGGATCAGGCAATTTTTCAGCTTCGACCGATTACTATATCACCTTTGAATTTGACAGGGGGGAGCGTAAGGAGCTGGAGGTGAAGGATACGGACTTCGGAATGATTGTAATCGGGGATCGCGGGGAGGTTCATTATAAAGGTACACGTTTCCTGGAGTTTGTGAGATTAATGGGAGCGTAAAAGGGGGACAGGGTGATAGAGTATTACCAGAACCAATACATAATAGGGAGGAAGCTGACGATGCCACATATCATTGGAGCACGAATTGTATTAAGAGAGTACCGTCAGGAGGATATACCTGATATCCGAAGATGGGTTAATGACTCGGCAATCACACATGGATTAAGCGACGTATTTATCTATCCGCATTCACAGGCTAATAGTGAATCTTTTGTACAGATGATGATTGACGGCAACTCTGAGATCAAGGGCTTTGTCATTGCACATAAAGATACACTGGACTATATTGGACAACTCGATTTATTCAAAATCAACTGGGTAAATCGGCACGCCACCCTTGGTATTGTAATCGGGCGCGACGGTGATCTGGGCAAAGGATATGGGCGGGAAGCGATACGATTGATACAAAAATTTGCATTTCATTCACTGAATCTGCATCGGCTGGAGCTGGAGGTCTATGCGTTCAATGAACGTGCATATCGTTGCTATCTGGCATGTGGCTTTAAGGAGGAAGGCCGACTACGAGAAAAGCTATTCAGGGAAGGACAGTACTATGACATCATTCAGATGGGGATGTTGCGAAATGAATATGAGGCTGTAGAGCAAGCGAAGGAGCCCTGAAAGTGAGGCCACATAAGCTATTTTACTCCGTCAGCTTTCTTCAATTTTTTATGAGTGAAATCACGGGAACTACGCTCATCTTATTTCTGTTAGCTAAAGGACTTTCTCTGCAAAGTGCGAACTTCTTGCTGGTTGTATTCTTTGTAAGTATTTTTCTGTTTGAAATACCAACTGGAGCTATTGCAGACAAATATGGAAGAAAAATTTCTGTTGTTTTGGGGCTTTGTTGTTTTCTAGTCTACAGTGTATTGTTCGTTTGGACAGATCGCATGTGGCTGCTTGTGTTCGCACAAGTTTTTGGGGGGCTGTCAATATGCTTGCAATCAGGCTCGTTGGAATCCTGGGTTGTGGAAAACAGTGATAAGCCCATGGAAGTTCTTTTTACAACCTCAAACAGTATACAGTACATTTCGGGATTTATTTGTGGTCTGTTGGGGGCCTTCCTTGCAACATTTAACTATTCACTTCCCTGGGCAGCCAGCATTGTCTCTATTATCTTATGTATTATTCTATGCTGCTTTTATATGAAAGAGAAGAATATTACCCATCGAGAAACATCTGCTACTCGCATTACAACGATTATCGGGGAAAGTGTCCGTATCGGTTTTGAAAATAAGTCGATCTGGATTGTGTTTGTTATTGGTTTATTTATTAGCTTTTCGAATTCGGCGGGGAATACATTTCAACAGCCACGTCTGGTCGGTCTTTCTGAACAAGGAATTTGGATTATGGGATTGATCAAGGCGGGTTATTCACTATGTATGACTTTGGGAAGCTATTTGGTTCGAAAGCTAGGCGCACGTTATAGTGATGTACATATACTCATGTATGCTTGCGGGATGATTGGGATATGGCTCATTTTAGCCGGTGCTTTCAACACGTTTTATCCTGTACTGCTTACCTTTTTAATCTATGAAATTGGGCGAGGGATGTACCCGGTTGCCAAACAAATTTTTCTAAACAAAAGAATCTCTAATGCGTATCGTTCAACACTGCTATCTCTGGATTCTGCCATTTCCCAACTAGGTATGTGCATAGGTTTAATCGTGACAGGAGTCGTAAGCCGTAATTTTACCAATCTTGCTTCAGATCAAACACCTATTCAGATATCTTGGGTGCTGTGTGGCGGGATTGCATTGATTCCAATCTTTTTGTTGCTTTATGTCCACCGGGTGTCCAGGAAAAATAATAGCTGGAAAGAAAAAGTAACAAAACAGAATGTTTAGTGTAAAAAGGGGCTGACAGGTCTTGACTGTCAGCCCTTATATACTTTAGTAGCAATCAATCTCTACTTCTCCCCATACCATAGCTTCAGACGATTTTGAATCAGGCCAGTGAAGATTTCTTCAGCCTTTGGTACACCCGCCTGATCCAGCTCTTGGAGCATGCGGTCATACACGGCATCGAATTGATCTGGCTTGGCGAGTACAGCCTCAGGAATCCGTTTGCGTACAATGTCCTGCGACTTCTGATAAATAACATTGTAATTTGTATTGGTCGGAACAGGCATGTTGTAGGCAGCACCCCACTCTTTTACCGGAAAATCCTTTTCGTTCGGGAACAGGTCTTTCCATGTCCGAGCTTTATATGCCTGAAGGGATTCTTTTTCCGCTTGGCTATAATTTTCGGTAATCATCTCCGGATAATTGGTTGTGTAATAGTTGCCAGTAGGGTCCTTCACGCTATCGCCGTAATGTGGTCCCCATATCCAATACAAACCGATACCTGATTCTCTGCTAAAAGAAGCGTTATCTTTGTTTTTGCGTTCTTGCACAGCTGCAGGAATGACTCGTTTGCCGTTCTCTACATTGTAATGCTGGCCTTCGATTCCCCAATTACGTAAAATTTGCCCTTCATCGGAGGCCAGGAAGTCCAGAAACTTGATCGCTCGCACCGGATTTTTGCATGAAGTTGTAATGCCAATCCCAGACGCAGTATCGAAACCAATGGGCTGGAGGGAATGATCCTCGTATTGCTCATTTAAAGTGACCGGAAAGTGGGAATAGGTGTATTCATCCTTACCTGCTGCCTTGAGCGCATTTTCGGCATCCTGGTAGTTCCATTCCTGATCAATCAGTCCGATGACACGACCTGCGGCGATTTTGGATTTGTATTGATCACTTTTTTGTACAAAAGTATCCCTATCCAACAGACCTTCATTGTACATATGGTTTAACCAACGAAAATACTCTCGCTCCTCCGGGCGTTTGTAGTGAAGAATGGCTTTGTGTGTTTTAGGATCAATATAATATTCTCCATCGTCTGGTCCACCTGTAGCTGTAACTGCCGGGTTTGTCACAGTAATCTGCATTTTCCAGTCCTCGGCATCGAGTGATAAGGGGATGGTAGGCTGGCCATTGGTAGTAGGGTATTTGGCAACATAATCTTTAAGTGCTTTTTCAAAATCTTGAACGGTGCGAATTTTGGGGTATCCGAGTTTCTTAAGGGCTTGATGCTGGATTTCGAAGCCTGCTTGTGCATCAAACGCGATGTGATCTACGCCCAAATTGGTTGGGATGGTGTAAATGGCGGGATCTTCACTACTGTATTTAATACGATTAAAATAATCTCCATACACTTTCTTAATGTTAGGACCGTATTTATCAATCAGGTCGGTTAAGTCAATGAGTGCTCCGGCATCGACCAGCTTTCCAATGTCTCCTTTGGGGTACACGAGATCAGGGTACTCTCCGCTAGCAGCCATTAAGGCAAACTTTTCCTCACCTCGACCGTTAACAGCATGTTCGGCATTTAGTGTAACACCCGTTTTCTTGATAATTTCCTGCCCGACAGCGTCCTTCATGTTATTCCAGTTGGAGCTTGAGTCACCGCCAAAGAACGTTAATGTAATGGGACTGGTGTCATCGGGGTCTTCCTTTTCTGCCGTACTGCCTTTGCTATTCGCGCAGCCCGTTGTAACGAGCAGCAGCAAAGCCAGAAGCAGGATGGAGCATTGTTGTACCGACCTGTTCGTGAACATCTGCAAATCCCCCTTAATAAGTATGATTTACACAATGTAAGTGCTTTCATTAGTAAATTGTAGGAAATAAAGAACCTTACGTCAAGTTATTTATGTTTATTTGTTATGTGTTTTGTTTTTTATTAAGCAAACATATTTAATGAAAGGTGTGGATTTGTGCAAATCCATCGTTTGATGATCTAAAACAAAGTATGCTACGATGGTACCAGTTTATAGGCATACCTGTATATTTAGAAGACTAAGGTAGAAAAAGATTTCGAATAGGGTTGGGTGAGGAGATGCGTGGAAAAGTAACATTGCAGGAAATTGCGGATGCGGCGGGTGTTTCAAAGTTCGCTGTTTCACGTGCACTGTCAGGCAAACCCGGTGTAAGTGAAGAGACGAGGGCGCTGCTGGTTAAGCTTGCTGCCCAGATGGGTTATTTTCGCAGTCATCCCAAAATGACCGGGGTAGAGCCTCGGGACACAGATGCCAGAGAATGGTCGGGTACCGTGCTGGTGTTATTTCCGAATATTCGACACCAGAATCGGGAGTCCAGGTACTGGGGACCTGTATTTGAAGGGATTTCCGAGCGTCTGAACCGCAAGGGATTGGATATGATCACGTTAACGGAGCCTTCAACTGATGATATGTTTTCTTTGCTGAACCCGGAGGCCATTAAAGGGATTATCACAGTAGGAACAATTTCAACTACGTTGTTGCTGAACATTTATCGAATGGGTATTCCAGTCGTCATGGTGGATCATTGGGACTCTGCATTTTTAAGTGATGCGGTGTTTACGGATAATCGCACATGCATGAATGAATTAATGAAGGATTTGCTGTGTAGGGGTTATGCCCACTTTCAGTTTGTGGGTCATATTGACGACGCTCACAGTTTCTATGAACGTTGGGAAGCTTTTCGGTCCGCACTGGAAATGAGCGGAGTAGAATTACGGCAGAACAAAGCCCTTATTTATGGGGGAGCGCAGGCACTTGCCGAGGAAATGGACAAGTTGCCCGAGGATGAGCTGCCAGAGGTTTTTGTTTGCGCTAATGACGTGACTGCTTCGCAAGTCGTGGAAGTGCTGAAAGGAAAGGGGATTGACGTTCCGAGGCGGTGCGGGGTGACCGGGTTTGACGATACGAATGATCAAATGCCGATCTATGCCACGGTGAGAGTGGATAAGGAACTGTTGGGGATGCGAGCGGTGGACCAGTTATTATGGCGCATCATGAATCCAAGCTCGCCTGTGGAAAAAAAACTGCTGCACGCTGATCTACTCATACGGGAAGTTCACGCGCCACGAATCAGCCGGGAAAATGATGATCGTGATCGTTCCTTTAGCACAATTAAATATAGTTGATGTCCGGATATGTGGGATGAATTCGATCCACAGTGAAGACGAGGGAAGTCGCTTTTAGCCTGTTTAGGGGTAGAGGGCGACTTTTATTTTGTGTTTTACCGGTTGTTCCAAAAAAACAATTGACTAACTTGTTAGCTTAATGTTATTTTTGTTATGTTAATGAGTGATCCAGATGTTCCCAATCATCCTTATAGGGAGGCTTGCGACGATGATTAATGTAATAGGATTGGATGGCTGGAGGTTTAGGGAAGCCCAAACTGATGAGTGGCTCAGTGCGAAAGTGCCGGGTTGTGTGCATACCGATCTTTTGCAACATGGTAAAATTCCTGACCCTTTTATCGGTATGAACGAGATAGAGGTACAGTGGGTTGATAAGCAGGATTGGATATACGAAGCCTATTTTGAGATAGATGCAAATCAGCTTCAATGTCAATGTGTAGAGCTGGTGTTGGAAGGCCTGGACACATACGCAGATGTAAGAGTAAATGGTCAAGCTGTCTTATCGGCCAATAATATGTTTCGGGTATGGAGACAGGATGTGAAGGCATTTGTTCAGCAAGGGAAAAATCGGCTTGAAATCCATTTTCGCTCTCCAATTACGGAAGATGTGCCTAAGCTGGAAAGGTTGGGCTATGGACTTCCCGCACCGAATGATCAGTCCGAGATAGGTGGCTTGTCCGATAAAAAAGTAAGCGTTTTCGCTCGTAAGGCTCCCTATCACTATGGTTGGGATTGGGGACCAAGACTGGTGACGAGCGGAATCTGGAGAGAGGTTCGGATTGAAGCTTGGTCTGGACTGATCGTGAGAGACTTATTTATTCGACAGGACGAAGTGAGTACGGAGAGGGCTGAACTCACGGCAGTGGTAGAAATTGAAAATGCAGATGAGATTAGAGATGCCGAGTTGTGTATTTCTGTTGACGGCGGGGTATGGTCCAAACCGGTTCGCCTGCGGAAGGGAAAGCAAACAGTGGAGCTGGGGCTGGTGATAAAGGAGCCGAAGCTGTGGTGGTGTCGTGGACTGGGAGAGCCGCTTCAGTATACGTTTGTAGCCGAATTGAAGGAGCAAGCACAGGAAGCGGTGATTGCGGAAAAATCAGTGAAAACGGGACTGCGATCGATCCGTCTTATACGTGAGCGGGATACGGCAGGCGAAAGCTTCTATTTTGAACTGAATGGAATCCCCGTGTTTGCTAAAGGAGCCAACCATATTCCGAATGACAGCTTTGCTGCCGAAGTTACGTTGGAACGATATCGGCATGAAATTGCCAGTGCAGCCGCCTCCAATATGAATATGTTGCGGGTGTGGGGTGGCGGTATTTATGAACAAGACGTATTTTATGACTTGTGTGATGAATACGGCTTGCTCGTGTGGCAAGATTTTATGTTCGCATGCAGCATGTACCCGGGGGATCAGGCTTTTTTGGACAATGTGACGCAGGAAGCCGAAGATAACATCAAGCGATTGCGCCATCATCCTTGCATTGCGTTATGGTGCGGCAATAATGAGATTGATTCTGCGTGGGCCCATTATGAAGAAAATGCGGGCTGGGGCTGGAAAAAGGCCTACACGCCTGAGCAACGGGAACGCCTATGGGATGATTATGAGACGCTCTTTCACCGGATTTTACCGGAGGCGGTAAATACCTGGGCTCCGCAGACGGCATATTGGCCCTCCTCACCGCTAATTGACCTGACCGGAGATCGAAACCAGCATGCTCATCCGTCCTCAACAGCAGGAGACATTCATTATTGGGGAGTATGGCATGCGTCTGAGCCGTTTGAGAATTATCACATACATGTGGGCCGTTTTATGAGTGAGTATGGTTTTCAGTCCTTTCCTGAATACAAGTCTGTTCGCACGTATGCGGAAGAGAAGGATTTGGAACTGGAATCTGCGGTGATGCTGGCACATCAAAAAAACGGTTCAGGCAATCGGTTGATTCAAGAATACATGGGACGGTACATGCGGCAGCCCAAGGATTTTACATGTTTTCTTCTCATGAGCCAAGTTTTACAGGCAGAGGCGATGAAAATGGCTATAGAGGCCCATCGTCGTCACAAGCCCTATTGCATGGGGACATTATACTGGCAGATGAATGACTGCTGGCCCGTTGCCTCTTGGTCGAGTATGGACTATTTTGGTCGTTGGAAGGCGCTTCAATATACAGCTAAACGCAGCTTTGCCGATGTGCTCTTGAGTGCAGTAGATACGGAACAGGGGAGTAAAGAACTGCATCTGGTTAACGATACGCTAGAGCCGATAGCAGGTACGCTGCGGCTGACGCTTTTGCATATCCGTGGCAGTCAGGCTATTCGTGATGAGAACGTTAAGGTAGAACAGCCGGCGGGCGGCGCAGGGATCGTACATATACTGCCTACCGACCAATGGCTGAATGGCCTGGATCGTACGGAGCATATGCTAGTCGCACGTCTGATACAAAACGGTGAACAGGTGGCCTCCAGCGAAATTTATTTTGCAGGCACGAAAGAGATGGATTTACCTCTGGTGAAAATTGAAGTGACAGAGATACAGGGAAGTGGGGGCAGTAGATTCATGCTCTGTTCGGATACACTTGCTAGACATGTGTGGTTGACCGCAGAACAGGAGGGGATTTTCAGTGACAACCACCTGGATCTGGCTCCCGGTATTCCCAAAACGGTGGAATTTCTGACCTTGCGTAACGGTGCCTCCGCATTTGAGGCAGCTGCGCCAGGTGCATTGACGGTACAATCATTGGTCAATTGGATACAAGGGTAGAGGACGGTAAAAGGTTATCCGCCTTGAATATAGTAAGCATCTGTCTCCCGGGGACATGAGGTCAACTTCGGGAGAACAGATGTTTTTTTATCTTCATTTTATGCAGAGTGGAGCGCTTCCATTGAGCTTGAAGCCATTGTGGTGTACACTGTCCAGAACAGGTGTAAAATGGAACGTCAGGAAGGATGGAAGGTTACAAGGAGGGAAAGTAACATATGTATGACCGTTTAAGATCGTTAAATTATCCAGTCAAACTTTATATTTTTATCGCACTGGCCTTATGCTCCGTAATCAGTACATTGTGGATCATTAACGTGCGATTGCCCTCAGGGGGCCGCCCTTACTTTTTTATTTGGTGGAATATGATGCTGGCCTGGATTCCTATGCTGCTGACGCTTTTGCTAGATGTCATTCATTGCTCGTGGAGACGGGGAACGAGGACATTTATGCTCTGGATCATAGGGGCTGGCTGGCTTTTCTTTTATCCCAATATACCCTATTTGATTACAGATTTGCTGCATGTATTCGCCAGATATCCATTTCTCGGGGAGCAGCGTTTTTGGGGCAATCCGTACTTTTGGAATCATGTATTAGGGATGCTGCTGGTAGCTGTGCTTGGCCTCACCATGGGGGTTGTATCGCTTGAATCCGTACGACAGTTGGTGCAGCGTGCTCGAGGCGGGCTTGTCAGCTGGTTGTTTATGCTGGCGGTACTCCTGCTAAGTAGCCTGGGGATTTATATTGGTCGTTTCTTTCGAGGAAACACATGGGATATTGTGTCTGCGCCGTCCCAGTTGTACACACAAATATCTTCCATATGGGCAGACTCTTTGCAACGCACGCATTTTGTGGAGTTTAGCGGGATGATATTCGTGATTATGCTCGTTAGCTATGTATCCATGATGTGCGTGGTCTGGATGGGGAACAGCCGCCGGGACGAATGGCATCGCTGGTGATTACGATGGGGCTGAGTGGCTAATTATCATCATAAGATAAAATGTAAAGGCAAAGGAGGAATAGCTACAATGAACGGACAGAATCGATCTGATATCCGCGCTGGTCTTCAGGTGGATATTGTGCTTAAAAAGGATCAGCCCACGGGTAAGCTGACGCGAGGAACGGTGAAGGATATTTTGACCAATTCCCCGCGTCATCCGCATGGAATCAAAGTACGTTTGGCAGACGGGCAGGTTGGACGTGTCAAACATATTGTAATGAAAGAAGGATAGAGCTGTAGGCTTAGGAGGGATGATGTATGAATCAGGCAACGGCATGGTCTAAAAATGATCGTTACCCGCTTGTTTTACTTGTACTGCTGGTGCTTGCTCTCATTTGGTCCTTGGTTCGTCCGGCGGATTATTTTACATGGGTACTGGAAGTTCTCCCAGCCGTTTTGGGAGCTGTACTGCTGGCGGCTATTTACCGTCGATTTCGTTTTACCAATCTGGTATACACCCTCATCTGGCTACATGCATTGATCCTGATTGTCGGCGGGCACTATACCTATGCTGAAATGCCGCTATTCAACTGGATTCGGGATACGTTTGGGCTGGAGCGCAATTATTATGATCGACTTGGGCATTTTGCGCAAGGTTTTGTGCCTGCACTCATTGTCAGGGAAGTGCTGCTACGTAAGACGGCTTTGGGAAGCGGGAGCTGGCTCACTTTTCTAACGGTTAGTGTATGTCTTGCGATCAGTGCTGTGTACGAACTGATTGAGTTTGCCGTTGCCAAGGCAACCGGTACAGCGGCAGAGGCCTTTTTGGGAACACAGGGAGATATATGGGATACTCAATGGGATATGCTTCTTGCGTTCATCGGTGCCCTGACAGCGGTGATTTTGTTAAGCGGGGTACATAACAAGCTGCTCAAGCAGCTAAAGGTGTAGCAGGGTTTCTTGAAAGTCCAATATTTTTGAGGGTTATATTCGCGTCACAGGGTAACTGTCGAGATGTAGGGTCGCTGCATCCATGTAGCTGTCCAGCAGCCGCTCAAAAATACGGTCCCATGTCTGCTCCAGACTGTATGCTCTACCGGTTCTGGACAGAAAGTCGCGAAGTGGGGCATCCTCGTACAACAGGAGTACAGCTTTGGCAAAGGCAGCCGCGTCCCCAGCTGGACACAGTAGCCCTGTTTCCCCATCGATTATATTGTCTTTGACCCCGCCTTCATTCGCGCCAATCACGGGTGTGCCACTGGCCATAGCCTCCAACACGACATTACCGAAGGTTTCTGTAGTGGAGGGAAAGAGGAATACATCGGCTGCAGCGTAGAGTTCAGCTAATTCCGCTCCTTTTACAAAACCAAGCCAGTGAACTGTGTGCTCTGGCACCCCGATATCTGCTGCAGTTTTGTACTTAAACAATGGGCCATCTCCTGCAATGACCAGTACTGAGGCTGCGCGGACGTCGTCGGGTAACTGGAGATAGGAATCCAGTAACGTGTCTATCCCCTTTTCCGGTGCAAGTCTGCCCACATATAAAATCACAAATGCGTCTGCATGAACGCCCCATTTTTCCCATATCGCTTCGCGATTCACTGTGGGCTGGAAGCGGTCGGTATCAATTCCTCTACCCCAGATTTCGAGCTGTCCCATTCCTTTATTGCGTAACAATTCCATGGTTGACCGAGAGGGGACATATACCCTTTCACAATGTCTGTGAAACCAGAGCATGTATTTCCATAATGCAGGTTCAAGCCAGCGAAGCTTGTAGTATTCGAGGTATTTATCAAAGTGGGTGTGATAGGAGGCGACGAGTGGAATATGGTGTTTGGCAGCGTAGCTTGTTCCATACAAGCCAAGGTTAAACGGAGTAGCGACATGAATTAGATGCGGGGAAAAGGCTGACAGGCGCTCGTTGATTTGTTTGGCGTTAGGGATGGCAAGTCTGCATTCCCGGTACAATAAAAAGGGAATACTTCGGAATCGCTCCACGCCCGGCCCCGAGGACAGATGATGATCTGCCTCCGGTGCGAAGACAAGCGTAGATACCCCATGTGTCTCCAAATAGCCAATCCATCGTTCCAGTGTCAGAGCAGCGCCATTGACATCAGGCGTATACGTGTCTGTAAATAATGCGACTCGAAGCATGCCTTCATTCCTCCTCCGCCATTCTCATTTATCCTATGATGTTCCAGGGGAGTCCGCTTGGAGGCTCCGGCTTTTATTGTGTCATGATTTTGTTTACGGGCTTGCTGGGTTTTGTAAAAGTTGGCCTGCGGACAGGCGCTCTTCTCAGATTTTACTAATCCATAGCACGATAAGTTCCTCTTGTGAGGTTGATGCATATAGGTTAATTCTGTTGATATGTATCCTAGTAGGAGCTGTACATTTCATAAATATTCCTGATCTCCGATGGTTTTGGGTAATAATAAAACATGGACTTTGTCTTGAAATTTCATTATAGTAATTCGGTATGAATAAATTTGAAGGGTAAGCAGGAGGGATGGCTGTGGCTTTTGGAGCACGGGTGTTAAAAACGGGAATCGCAGTGACGCTCGCCCTTTTTCTGAGCACGCTTTTGAACACCCATTCGCCTGTGGGGGCAGCGATAGCCGCTATTTTTGCCATGCAACCGTCGATATATAGGTCGTGGCGTTATTTTCTGGATCAACTCCAAACAAGCACATTAGGTGCAATCATGGCGTTGCTGGGCGGAATGGTATTTTCGAATGAGCCGATTGCGGTCGGACTGGTATGTGTATTGGTACTTATGATATGTCTGAAAATAAACATGGCTGATACGGTTGGATTGACACTTGTGACCGTTGTTTCTGTCATGGAAGCTTCAGGGGACTGGAAATTTGCGGTAACCCGCTTTGCGCTGACTCTGATCGGGATTGTGTCTGCTTTTGTCATCAACATTACCGTTTTTCCTCCCAAACCGAAAAGGCAGTTTATCAATCAGATTCAAAATGTATTTAACAGCATGTCCTTGCTGCTGCGAACTGCCATTTCCGATGAGATTAAGGAGTCTGTCTTTAGAGAGGAAAAAGGAAATTTGGAGGGAGCTATTAAATCACTCTCGGATAAATATCATTTGTTCGAAGAGGAGCAGAAAAAGCTCAAGCGCACCAAGTTCAGTCAGACGAGACAAATGGTCGTATACAAACAAATGCTCGAAAGTTTGCACAAAGGTTACGAGGTCTTGGATGCGGTGGAAAGGCACTACTTCCAATCTTTACGTCCAGAGGGAACAGATGCGTTTTTTGACGACCATCTGGAGCGGCTGATTCGTTTCCACGAGCACGCTCTGCTGAAATTCGAAAATAAACTGAAACCAAATGAGGATGAAAGTGAATTGTTCCAGCAGGCTAACGGTGATTTTATGAAGCATGCAATTACACGTTTTGACCATTGTCAGGAGGGAATGCTACGACTTTCCATCGTAGCTGCGACGATGTACGACTATGGTCATCAACTGGAGCGATTGAGCAGACTGGCCGACCATATTCATCCTGTGGAAGAGAGCCGATAGGCGATTTCGGAAAAAAGAAAAGGCGACCGTATTCATCAATCAGATGGACGGTCGCTTTTTTATGTAATGAATTTAATAAAGTAGGAACAGGCTAATGGAAGGTTGCCAGAAAGCACAAAAAAAGCCCACTGGTTGCGAACAGGGACTGAACTTGCTACAATAGAGGATGCTATGTTTTACATAGTAAAACCGTATTGCATAAGTTGTTAACACACTACTTGTTACATTATAGCATGCTTCAAAGGAATAGTCAATTTTCCCGGATCAGGGGGATGCGATGAGTATGCCCGGGTCCATAATAGAGCATAGTTTGTACGCAAGGGAGCCCTGCGCGGAGCAGGAGGAAACGGAACAGGAGCGATGTCAGTGACTACTGAGCAGCAATGGAATGAGGAACAACGAAGAGTAGAAGATGTGACCGCAGTCATTAGCGGGCGTATTCGGAAGCTGGAGACAGAGGTTGGTTCTGTGCGAGGCGATGTCGTCGATATGCGTAAAGACTTCTGGGATGAGGTAACGATCAATTTCAGTGAGGCGGATGATGTGGGAGAGACGTCCACCAGTTTGCGTCAGCAGTCTGAGATTTTGTCTGAGCGGGAACGAAGACACAAGCATTCCACTGAGGCGTTAGGTCGTTTGAAAAAGTTGCTTGACTCACCTTATTTTGCACGTATTGATTTTGCTGAGGAAGGGCAGACTGCGGAGCGTATTTATCTGGGGATTGCCTCCCTGCTGGATAACCAGGATGAGGAATTTCTGATCTACGACTGGCGCGCGCCTATTTCGAATCTTTATTACGATAACATGCCAGGTCCCGCTTCTTATAAGACCCCAGCAGGGGAGATGGAAGGAGAACTGACGCTCAAACGCCAATTCTCGATCCGTGACGGACAGATCCGCTTTATGTTCGATACCGGTGTCACCATTGGAGACGAACTCCTTCAAGCCGTATTAAGCCGGAGCTCGGATGCTCAAATGAAAAGCATTGTCGCCACCATTCAAAAGGAGCAGAATCGCATCATTCGTGATGATCGAAGCCGGATGCTGATAGTTCAGGGAGCGGCAGGAAGCGGTAAAACCTCCGCTGCGCTTCAGAGAGTAGCATATTTGCTATACAAGTATCGGGATCACTTGCGAGCAGATCAGGTCGTGTTATTCTCGCCAAACCCCATGTTCAACAGTTATGTTTCGACAGTATTGCCTGAATTGGGTGAGGAAAATATGCTTCAGGCCACATTTCAGGAATATTTGGAACGGCGTTTGGGCCGGGAGTTTCAGCTAGAAGATCCTTTTGAGCAGCTGGAATATGTGCTATCAGCGTCATCACAGCCTGGGTATGAGGCTAGGATGGAAGGTATCCGCTTTAAGTCATCCAAGACGTTCTTACATGTGATTACAGGCTACAAAGCGCACCTGGAACAAAAGGGAATGCGTTTTAAACCGGTTCGTTTTCAGGGACGTGAGGTGATTTCAGTAGAGCAATTGGCAAGCAAGTTTTATGGATTTGACTCGGCTGTGCGGCTGGCGAACAGATTGGAGCTGCTGCGTGATTGGATGCTCAAAGAACTGGCTCGCTTTGGTAAGGAAGAATGCTCCGCTCCTTGGGTGGACCAGCAGATGGATCTGATGGAGCCGGAGGATTATCAGCGTGCATATAACCGCATGCGTCGGAAATCCAAGAATAAAGGCGATACCTTCGACGACTTTACGCGTGAAAGAGAAATATTGGCGCGTATGGTGGTCAGTGATCGCTTAAAGCCCCTGCGCAAGTGGATTAAGGCACTTCGCTTCGTGGATACAACCCGTCTATACAGCGAACTGTTTATGAACGAGGCGTTATTAAGCGAACTGTCGAATCATGCAGAGCTGCCCGTCAACTGGAGTGAAATTAGTCGGCAAACTCTGAAACGCATTCAGGCTGGAGAACTAGCGTATGAGGATGTGACGCCCTTTTTATATTTGCGTGAGCTGATGCTGGGCTTCCGCTCCAATAGCAACATCCGTCATGTGTTTATTGATGAGGCACAGGACTATTCACCATTCCAGCTGGCGTTCTTCAAACGATTATTTCCACAGGCTAAAATGACAGCACTGGGCGATTTTAATCAGGCTATCTATGCCCATGCTTCGGTGCTTCAGGATGCAGAACCATTGTATGACCTGTATGGAGCAGAACAGACCGAGATGATTTCCCTGACACGCAGCTATCGTTCCACACAGGAGATTGTAGAGTTTACCCGGGGGATGGTAGCAGGAGGGGAGCATATTGTTCCGTTTAACCGTAAGGGTGAGAAGCCTCTGGTAACCGAGGTGAACTCGCGTGAAAAGCTGCATCAACTGATAACTGAGAATGTTACAAAATTGCTGGCAGAAGGCTATGAATCCATCGCGGTGATCTGTAAAAATGCTGATGAAAGCGCGGCAGCCTACGCAGCACTAGAAGGACAACTGCCAGTAAAGCCAAAATTAATTAAGAAAACAACTCCCGCTTTTGAAAAGGGGATTCATATTATTCCGGCCTATCTGGCGAAAGGCGTGGAGTTTGATGCGGTTCTCATTTATGACGGATCGGCCCAAGAATACCAGCGTGAGAGTGAGCGTAAATTGTTCTACACGGCCTGTACGCGAGCGATGCATTTGCTGCATATCTATAGCATAGGGGAGATTACGCCATTCGTGAGTTCGCAGGAATCGGAGACGTATATCCGTAAAGTGAAATAAAGTGACCAGGTTCTTTAGGGGCGCTGGCAATATTGAGCGTATTCCAGTAACATAAGCAAATAAGCCAAACAGGTAAGAAGCATAAACGGAGGTTACAAACGTAATGGACATGAAAAGAGTATTTCAACGCCCACCGCTGGCGGACTGTGTGCCCGAGTTGGTAGCTACAGCTAGAGGGGAGCGCAAGGCATCGCTGGTGATCCGCGGAGGAACGCTGGTCAATGTGGTATCGGGCGAATTGTTACCGGGCATGTCTATTGCTGTGCAAGGCTCTCGTATCGCCTACGTTGGTAGAGACGTTAGCCATACGATTGGAGAAGACACCGTAATCATTGAAGCGGAAGGCCGCTATATGGCACCGGGTTTGCTGGACGGACATTGTCATATCGAAAGCACACAGCTCACCGTAACTGAATTCGCGAAGGCTGTACTGCCGCTGGGCGTGACGGGCGGTTTTTTTGACCCACATGAAATTTCCAATGTGCTCGGTCTAAAAGGGCTTCGTCTAATGCTGGACGAAGCCCGCACGACACCGCTGGCTGCTTACATGCAGGTAGCTTCCTGCGTGCCTTCCACAGGCCCAGAGCTGGAAACGACCGGTGCCTCTTTCGGTCCGGCGGAAGTCGCAGAGGCTCTAAGCTGGGGCCCAGATATGATTGGACTGGGCGAAGTAATGAATTTCCCTGGCGTCGTCTATGGTGACGACGTGATGATTGGGGAAATTCAGGCCACGCTGCGCGCCGGCAAGGTGGCGGACGGCCATTTTACATGGGCCTCCGATGATTGGCGGCTGCCGGTCTACGCAGCCGCAGGAATTACGGGCGATCACGAATGTGTCACGCCCGAGGATGTAGCCGAGCGCATCCGGCTCGGCATGTATGCCAAGATGCGGCAAGGCTCCGCATGGCATGATGTGGCCGAGACGATCCGTGCCAGCACGGAAATGGGTCTCGACACGCGCCGCATGATGCTGGTGACGGATGATCGCAGTGCGGAATCCCTGCTCCATGAAGGGCAGATGGACTTCGTGGTGCGTCATGCGATTGCGCAGGGCGTTAAGCCCGTGACTGCCTTTCAAATGGCAACGCTGAATACGGCAGAGCGCTTCGGCGTAGCACGGGACATTGGCTCGATTATTCCCGGTGCGATTGCCGATATTATCCTGCTCGATGGCCGCTTGGCCGAAGTGAATGTGACGGCTACCATCGCAGCGGGCCAACTGGTGGCTGAGTACGGACAAATGGTCGCCGACTGGGAAGGCTTTGTTTATCCTGCGGAAGTGATGGACACGGTCCATTTGGGCCGAGAGCTGAGTGCCGCAGATTTTCGTATTGCGGCTCCAGTAAAGGAAGGGAATGTACCTGTACGAGTAATTCGTGTCACGGAAAATCATGTGGATACGAAGGAAGTGCGGATGACCGTTCTGGTGCGTGATGGTGAAGTTGCATCAGATCCTGCGCAGGATTTGTGCAAAATGGCCGTTTTCGAGCGGCATCATGCCAGTGGCAGCCACGCGGTAGCGCTTGTGACAGGCGTCGGCTTCACCGAGCCGGCTGCAATTGCCATGACCGTAGCGCATGACAGCCACAACCTGCTCGTCATTGGTAATGATGACGAGCTCATGACCCAGGCGGCGAAGCAGGCCGTTGCCCTGCGTGGCGGCGTGGTGGTTGTATCCGCCTCGGGTGAGACGCGCTTCCCGCTCCCGATCGCTGGGCTGATGTCCCCAGCTCCGTTTGCAGAGGTGGCTGCGCAGTCCGAAAGTATCAGCCGGGCACTTCAACAATCCGGCTGCATGCTGAACAACGCGCTGATGACACTGTCGTTGCTCGCACTGGTCGTAATCCCTGAAATCCGCCTGTCGGATCAGGGACTTGTCGTGATCGGAGCCGACGGTATACGCAAGGTGTCTCTTTTCGTGGAAGAGGATGCTACGGAAGCCTGATAGAATACGTCGCTGGGGGTTGTCCTGCAGGTCTACCCAGACCTGAGGGATAGCCCCTGTTTTGTTATATAGTCCGAAAGGTATCTTTAATTCCTTAATCAATGTTTTGTGGGATGGTGAGCAGATGCAATTATATTATCGTTCATTAGAAAAAATGGCTCATCAAGCCTCAATTATAGATCAGGATTGGAACAGGTTTGTAGAGCAAACCCGTGTGAGGCATGTTCAACAGGGTACATATCTTATTGAAACAGGGGAACCTGTGAAACATGCTTATTTTTGTTCGGAGGGATTATTCCGGTTGTTTTATACTTTGGCAGATGGTAGAGAATATAATGTTGGTTTTTCACCAGAAAATGATTATGTAACCTCTTATGGCGCTATGGTTCAAGGTAAACCATCCACTTTTACGATTGAGGCCATGGAAGATTCGGTTGTTATTGAAATTCCATATCATGTCCTGAAGGAGCTTATGGATACAAGCCATATGTGGGAAAGATTCGTGCGTAAGAGCGTGGAAAGACTATACATTCGCAAGGAGGAACGAGAACGCGAATTGTTGTATCTTTCTGCTAGGGAACGTTATGATGCCTTTCTTCTCAAGTATCCCGGGTTGGACAAACGAGTTGCACAATACCATATAGCTTCGTACATAGGTGTATCCCCCGTCTCACTTAGTCGTTTGCTGCGCAGCGAGCCGCATTAACCTATGTTAATGCGGCTTGGCAGACAAGCAGCGTACAATAACGATAAATCCATTCAAACTTCACAAAAAAGGAGATAGGCATATGCGTTATATGATGATTGTATTATTGGAATTCTACCCTTCCTGGTTGGCTCTTCCTCGGGAAGAACGTCGCAAACATGCGGGAACCTTGCAGGCTCATATTCAGAAGTACAGCGAACATGTTCAGGTTCGTTTTTTTGATGCAGAAGCGCTGCCCGGAAAGGACTATACGGATTTCGTCGTATGCGAAACAGAGGATATGAAGCAATATCACTATATGTGGGAAGAAATTCGTGATTCGGAGCCGTATACTAAAGGGTACATGAAGATTAAAGATGTAGTAATGGGGATGGAAAATGCATTTCAGTCCTATGAGTTCGAAATGCTGCAGATGGACAAATAACTCTCCGTACTCCCTTACTATATAAAAGTAGGAGTTGAGTTTGTACAGGCTTTAAACAAGGCGAGTTCCCGTGCTGTTTTTATTCAGCTGGGAATTCGCCTTTTATCTATTAGAGATGATCGCAAGGAAAAATTGTATTATACAACGGTATCACTTATAACCTTCAGAAATCCATTATTTGTTGCATTATTAATTAACTGATTAATAGATTTTGCTGCGCTATCGCTAAACAAGTACCACTCATCTTTGGATACGTCATGAATCAAAAACTTGGGATACCCGACTAAAACTTCGGATGGAAAGGACTGGATTAAAGAATACACGTCAAAACGAGCTAAGCTTTTCCCTTTTGGGTCTAAGAAATCGTATTGTGCATTTTTATAATAAGACCCAGGTGTGTCAATAGTGAAGCTCCAAGAATAGTTTTCAGGTGCTTCGACCTTTTGACCTTTGTTTTTTGTAAAAATATTATAAATGGTTTCATTATATGCATTGCCATGAATTTGCTGAACTACGCCGCCCAATATCATATGGTATTCCTGTTGAAGTGCCTTTACTTGTACACCGTTTATGAACAATGGTTCAGTAGTAATAGTCACTATAAGGTTGCTGTAATTGACTTTACATCCAAACGCCTCTGCAATAAAACGAAGTGGAACATATATGCGATTGTTTTTCACGTATGGTTTTACATCAAGCAGTATCTTTTTACCGTTTTTCTCCGCTATGCTTCTGTTTATTGCTAATTTTACTTTCATATCGCTCTTAGCGAGAATAACCCCGGAATCGGACCACTCGACGCTAGCCCCCAAACTTTCGCTAATAACACGTAAAGGTACCATTGTACGTTTGTTCTTCATTTCTGGCTTCGCATCGGTTGCAATAGCCACACCGTCAATTTTGATTTGATTTTGTGCTGCATATGTAGTGGACGATGAAATACATAAAAAGATAGCAAGAAAAAAAACAAAGAATGCTTTGTTCATAAAAGATTGCTCCTTTTTTTGATTAATTTGTTGCACAGTAACTTTCCTCCATATTAAGACGCGAATGGATAAAATTTTGTTGCGCTTTCTTATTCATTAACTTAACGTAACAACGAGTTTATACTATTTAATTGATTTGCATATATTTACCAACTAAAAACTTCTAATCTCCCTGGGGAATTATGTCGATAACATTGAATATTGTTCATAAAATTTACAAAGTAAATCTTTAGGGGGAAAGTTAATGAGAAAACAGCTAAAAGTTGCGATTTCTCTAGCATGTTTATTGATGTTTATAGGTTGTTCAGCATCACCAGTATCACAGCAGACGACCAAGATTACATTTTTGAATTCCAAATCTGAAATAAAAACCCAATTGGAAGAAGTGGCAAAAAAATACAATCAAGAGCATCCGGAAGTATCTTTAGAAATTATTACTGCTCCAGAGGGAACGTCTGCATATCAAAAGCTGATGTCGATGTACGGCTCAGGAAGTCCAGCAACGATGTCGATGCTTGACCCGGGAGACACGCAGACATTCCTGGATAAAGCCGTTGATTTAAGTAATGAGAAGTGGGTAGCCGATACGATAGAAAATGGACTTGACGCCGTTAAGAAAAACGATGCTGTGCTGGGATTTCCATTTGCAGTGGAAGGCTATGGATTAATCTATAACAAAAAAGTATTGGACAAGGCAACAGGGGGTTCTTTTGATCCTTCTTCGGTGAAAAGTAGAAGCAGTCTTAACTCATTAATGGCTAAGATTCAGCAGTCGGGAGTAGCACCGGTCATGCTTTCACCAATGGACTGGTCTCTCGGCTCTCATCTTTTAGCTCTGTCTTATTCTGTTCAACCCGAAGGTTTTCCAGAGTTTGTTAAAGGTATGCAGAACAACTCCATCGATTTGTCCCAAAACAGTGTAATGTCTGGATGGGTACAAACTTTAGACCTGCTCAAGGATAACAGCATCAATAAGCACTCGCCTTTGGACAGTACGTATGACGATGGAGCCAAAGCTTTGGGAGAGGGCAAGGTAGGGCTTTGGTTTATGGGTAACTGGGCTTGGAATGGAATAAAGAGCAATGATACGGCAAATGAGGAATACGGTTTTTTGCCTCTTCCGTTAAATGATAATACGAATGATCCAAACAATTCAAAGATCACAGTTGGTGTGACAAAGTATGTATTCATCGACTCCACAGCTACCACGCCTCAGCAGCAAGAGGAAGCCAAGAAATTTTTAAACTGGCTGGTATACGAAAAGTCCGGTCAGGAACTTTTGGTCAACAAGGCCAATGTTATACCGGCCTTCAAGAGTATTGACTTGGTGCCTACCGATCCCTTGAGTAAATCGATCAAGTCATATTTGTCGAGCGGAAAGACGCTGCCGTTTATGGCAACACTTCCACCTGATCATGGGGCCATCACAGGAGCATCTATCCAAAGCTACATTAGTGGAAAGATAGATAAGACTGAGCTGTTGCGCCAAATACGCATATACTGGAAAGCTCAGCAGGGATGATATGAGACCAGTCACGGGAAGGAAGATAAGGATGTTTAAATTAACGTTAAAGAAAAAAATAATTAGTGCAGCTCTCATACTGGTTGTCGTACTGTCCCTTTCAAGTGTTATAGGCGTCATTAAGATGTCGGAAATGGGAGAGGCTTCTGATAAGGTAAATAACAGGTCTTTACCTGCGGTTATTCTTCTTCAGGGTATGGATAAGCAGATTACAGAAATCGATAGACTAACTGTTCGATTGATACTCGAAGAGGATGAGACTATTCGCACCACTTATCAAGAAGAACTAACCAAAGCTACAGCTTCAATGGATAAGAGTGTAAATAAATATCAAAGTTTAGCCTCTACAGCGGAGGAAAAAGAACTGTTCACCAACTTTTATGGTCAGTGGGCAATGTATCTTCGCCATCTAAAGGTGGTTTCCGCTGCCATGGAAGAAAACGACAAAGTGATGGCCTACATGATCGTTCATGGAAATTCTTCTATTTATAAGGCGGCATTAGACGATGTAAATAAACTGAAGGTGCTTAATGAGCAGTATGCCACTGAGGCAGCTAATCAATCGAGTCAATCTTACCATTCAGGTAGACTTTTGATGATTTCTTTGACTATCATATGTACGATCCTGGGAATTATCGGTTCTTTTTTACTGGCTCAATCGTTCACTAAGCCCATATTAAGGATAGCGGAACAGATAAAGCTGGTAACGAGGGGGAACCTGCAAGTGGAACCTCTTAGGGTCCGATCCAAAGATGAGGTCGGGGAATTGGCATCCGATTTTAATGAAATGTGCGATTCACTGCGCAACCTTTTAAAGGAAGTTGTGGATAATTCCTTACTGGTTGCTTCTACGGCTGAACAGTTAACAGCCAGTGCAGAACAGACAAGCATTGCTACCGAGCAGATAGCTATAAGTGCCACTCAAGTCGCAGAGGGATCTCAGACACAGCTTGCAGATATTGCTGAAACGCTGAATTACACGGTAGGTGTTTCTAAAAGTGTAGAGAACATAACCAATCGCTTTGTGAATGTAGCTAATCTCACAATCCAAGCACAAGAAAAAGCAAACAACGGGAAAACCCAAATGTCTTCCACTGTCTCTCAAATAAGAGATGTGCATACCAAGGTAACTCAATCCGCTGAAGTAGTAAATATTCTAGGAGAAAAGTCAGCGGAGATTAGACAGATCACAGCTATGATCAGTGATATAGCAGCCCGAACCAACTTGCTTTCACTCAATGCGAGTATAGAAGCTGCAAGAGCGGGAGAGCAGGGAAAAGGATTTGCGGTTGTCGCTTATGAAGTACGCAATTTGTCGGCACAAGCAAGTGAAGCAACCGGCAAGATTTCCTCTCTGGTCAACGAAATCGCATTAAGAACAGACGAAGTGGTCATCTCGATGAATGAAGGTGTTCAATCACTAAATGAAGGTATGATGCTTGTCGAAGGTGTCGGTAACGTCTTTTCTGAAATTGTCGGTGCCGTTGAAGAAGTGAGCGGTGAGGTAGACACTGCGGCTGTAGAAGCAAGATCCGTAAATGAAGGAACCGTTTCTATGGTGGAATCTATGAAGAAAATTGCCGAAATCTCCGAACGTGCAGCCGATTCTACTCAAACAGTCGCAAGCGTAGTCGAGGAAACTACTGCTTCCATGCAGGAAGTGTCTGCAGGTGCTAACATGCTTGCCAAGCGGGCGGAAGAGATGAATCAAACGGTGTCTGTATTCAAAATTTAAAGTAAGTTGGCGGTAGCCTTGGACGAGAAAAACGAGTCCTAGACTACCGCTGTTACCATTAGATTACGAGTGAACGGCTTCAGCTTTTTTAGCAGATCTTTTCAGATCCTGTTTACGGCGTTCCTCTAGATACCGTTCTCCATTTTTCTTGTCAGCTGTCAGCGTAAAGCAGGAAATGATGGTGAACAGACCGGCAATGGAACCCAAAATAACATAAGTGATCGGGAAATTCAGAACTTCATACATATGTCCGACAATAGGTGAGAAAACAGATACCACCAGGGAGCCCATAAACAAATACAGCAGGTACATGGTGGACGATAAGCGCTGGTCAAAGTTGACGGTAATGTACTTGAAGATGGCGACCAGAATCAGCGGTTTTTCCAGGGAGTGAATCATCTTCATCGCAGCCACCCATATGGAACCGAACGGCAGCGAAGAACCGATAATACGCAATGACATGATCGCTCCGGCAATAATCAATGCCCATTTGGCAGTCGTTTTGTTGACAAACCATGGGGTAACAAACAGAAACACAAATTCCAGGAATACTTGCACAGCACTTAAATCACCAAGGAATTGATTTCCTTCTGCTTTAGAACTGAACTGAGATACGAAATAGGTGGCAAATTGCTGGTCATATACCTCATAAATTTGGGTCACGCCAACCATGAATAGCATTAGAAACCAGAACTTTGTGGTGCGTACGAGATGCAGTACGTCAGTGAGCTTCAACGATTCAGTTTTCTGCTGCTCCTGTCCAGAAATTTCGACTTTGGTCAGGAAGATGCAGATCATAGCAACAACGGCAGATACGGAGGCAATCCAGAAGGTCAGATTCACATTGATATTGATGACCCGTCCCGCAACAAAGGTAGCAGCTGCCCACCCGAGTGAGCCCCACATACGAACTCGTCCGTATTCAAACCCGTATTTGCGTGACACTTTGTCCATATAGGAATCGACGACACCATTACCTGCATTAAACACCAGGCCGATAAATAGGGCGCCGACAATAGCACCAATGACGAACTGCGTTTGAAGCAATGGACCGTACACATAGATAAAAAAGGGTCCGACGAGCAAAAGAATCGTAAAAAGTATGTACAGCAGATGTTTTCTCAAGCCCAGCTTGTCGGATAAGTACCCAAACAGGGGTTGCATGATCAAGGCAACGATAGAGTTAGCCGCGTATAAAAACCCTGTGTAGGTTTCTGAAATCCCCAGGCTTTGTCCTAGCCAAATGACAAAAAAAGACATGGCGGCAGACCATGTAAACAGATAAGCGAAGTTAAAAACGCTCAAAGACCAATAGTTGCGTTTTGCCAAATTCCTCATGTATAAGCACCCCTTCAAATTGTAGCTGCTCAATGTGTTGACAACGTCATTAAGCATTGTCTGTACTATTAATTGTAAGGAGGATTGAATTGAATCCATAGGGCATTTTCCCAAGATTTCCTGTGCTTATTGCAATCAATTGCCAGGTTGGGTTGTACATAACTTTTCTCATCTTGTAAGAAATAAGTCCTACGTGTAAAATTCTTTATAGTTCATTGAGCTCATTTGGTAGGAGGAGAAACACGGCAAGAAGTAGAATTGTTCTAAGGTCTGGCTGACATGGTCATACTGATAGCACAATAAATTGCTAAAGCAAGGGGATGAAGTGGTTCTTTCGCAAGTACAAAGTTACTTGATACCGTGAACGTATATAGAGTATTGTGTAATGATGAGTTATCGAACCCCACATCTTGAATAACGTTTCACACCGGTCGGGAAGGGTTAGCGGATGGCTATCCCTACTTGGTGCTGCTATAACCCTATGAGCATGTACTACACAAAATAAAAAGAAAATGAATGATAACAAACTGTTGTGATTTCATGGTTGGAGGATTTATTATGTCAAAAAGTGTTTCTTCGTCCTTTATTATTATCATAGGATCGATGCTATTTGCCTTATTTTTTGGTGCAGGGAATCTAATCTTCCCACCTATGCTTGGTCAAATGGCTGGAAAGAATGTGTGGATAGCCAATGCGGGTTTCTTGGTTACCGGAGTTGGCTTACCGTTACTAGCCATCACTGCCTTTGTTTTTTCAGGCAAAAGCAATTTACAAACTTTAGCGAGTCGTGTACATCCTGTATTCGGGATTGTCTTTACAACGATTCTTTATCTAGCCATTGGCCCGTTATATGCAATTCCAAGAACCGGTAGTGTGTCGTTTGAAATTGGTGTCAAGCCTTTTTTTTCAAACCATACAGATCATCCTGTCGCACTTTTTGTATTTACCATTCTTTTTTTTGGGGTTGCATGCTTGTTATCACTTAACCCTACAAAAATTATTGATGTGATCGGAAAGTTTTTAACACCCATTAAATTGACATTCATTGGGATTCTGGTGGTCGTAGCCCTTATTCACCCCATAGGAGCCTTCCAAGCACCTGCCGAAGGCTATACTTCGCACGTCTTTTTCAAAGGCTTTCAAGAAGGTTATTTAACATTGGATGCTCTTGTAGCCTTTATTTTTGGAATTATTATTGTGAATGCAATTAAGGAAAGAGGAGTTACTGCCAAAAAAGAGCTGATGATTATTTGTGCCAAATCGATAACCATTGCGGTTGTCCTCTTAGCATTTATCTATACGTCTCTTGCCTACATGGGAGCTTCTAGCGTTGAAAAACTGGGTGTTTTAGAAAATGGTGCTGAGGTGTTAGCCAAGGTTTCATCCTATTATTTTGGATCTTACGGCTCCATTTTATTAGGCTTAATGATTACAGTAGCGTGTTTAACGACAAGCGTAGGGCTTATTACGTCCTGTTCTTCCTTTTTTCATACCTTGTTTCCGAAAGTTTCTTATAAAAGAATTGCTCTCATGTTATCCATATTTAGTACCATTGTAGCCAATATAGGTTTAACACAGCTCATTAAGGTTTCAACACCAGTGTTAATTGCAATATATCCTATTGCGATTTCTCTAATATTTTTAACATTTTTACATTCCGTGTTTAAAGGAAAATCAGAAGTATATCAAGGCAGTTTAATATTAACCTTCATTGTTAGTCTATTTGACGGCTTGAATGCTGCTGGAATAAAAATTAAAGTAATTAATGACTTTTTTACTCAAATTCTTCCGTTATATGATGTAGGATTAGGCTGGTTAATTCCCTCTGTTTTAGGAGGAGTAGGGGGGTATATATTCTACTATATTAAACGAAGAAAAATTGTCCTTATACTTATGAAGCCCAAAAAATAAATGATTTGCTTATTCGGTGAATTGGACATGTATAACCAAAAGAAAGAACGAACGGAGAACTTGATCTTCTGTTCGTTCTTTCTTTTTGTAACTTTACGCGCAGCTATTCAAAACAAAATCATAAATTTCCGTCTGTTATAGAAAGGACAGCAAGCGCCTGATCTGCTTCGTGCTGCTTGCGGTATAGCGAAGGAGTCAGACCGTTCCATTTTTTAAAGGTTGCAATAAAATAGCTTAGATTTTCAAATCCCACATCCAGCGCAATATCAACTACTTTGCGGTCACTTTGCTCTAGCAACCTGCAAGCCTTCTGAATCCGCTGATAGTTGATATATTCAACCGGACTTTTCTGCACCATCTGCTTGAAGAAACGACAGAAATGTCCCTCACTCATCCCAACCTCATCTGAGATCTCTCGCAAACGAATGGGCTCATGCGCATGGCTGTTGATGTACGCCAGTGCTTTTTTGATCCGTTCGACCTTGTTGCGTTGACTCGCCATAACCACGTCCTCTCCGCTAGCCGGAGTCATGTGCGGGAACAGGCAGGCAATTATGCTATAGAGCTGCGCCTTGGTCGCCAGTTCACGGGCAGGCGCATTCTGTTCATGGCTAGTGATAATACGTTTCAACGCGGTCAATAGCTCCTGCTCCCAAGGCTGCACACCGCGAATGTGAGGGGGAGGGACGAGTTTTTTATGGATAAATGGTTCAATAAACTGCGTCTGAACTGTATCTTGCGTGCGGCTGTGCAGCATATCCGGGTGAAACACCACCGCAGAAAATACACAGCGAGGACTTTTTTGTAAATAACCAGCGTGAAGCTCGCCACTGTGTACAAAAAGGGCTTCACCTTCGCTAACCTCCGTATAGACCATATCCGTCTGAAATATAGCGCTCCCCTGTTCTACTACGATAAACTCCATTTCCTCATGCCAATGGGACTCCAATATACTATTTCCGTTCAATTGCTCTACGCTCGGATATACGCTGACTGGATACATGGGATTGCCGTGAATACGGTTTTCTCTTAACATTTCCCTTTGCATTTTACTGATTCCTTTCGGCACACTGATTTATATAGAAAACATCAAAATATTAATACTAAACGTCAAAATAAAAGAAGTAAACCCTTACATAAATCAATATTATTATAGTAAGGATTTCGAAAAAATCCAATCAGCGATTTGGGAACAAGGAATATAAAAGTCGAGATGGAGGAAGAGACAGATGAAATTTACTGATGGCTATTGGTTGGTTCGCAAGGGCTATGAAATACAAAATCCTGCTGACATCCGTGATATCGTGACGGACGATGCTTCCATGACGGTATATGCAGCAACCCACCGGATCGAGCACAAAGGGGATACGCTAAATGGAGCATTACTGAAAGCGACCTACAGCTCTCCCATGCCGAATGTTATTCGGGTGCGTCTGAACCACCATAAGGGACGGGTGCATCATGGACCAGATTTTGAAATTCACACCTTGCCGACAGAGGTGGATATTACGGTGGGTGAGGACGTAGCAGTGCTGAAGAGCGGCGATCTGAGTGTGCGAGTCGGTCGTGGAAAGAGCTGGGACGTAGGCTTTTATGTCAAGGATCGTAAAGTCACGGGCAGTGGGCATCGGGGACCCGGCTATATTACAGACCCGCAGGACCAGCCATTTTTCCGGGAGCAGCTGGAGCTGGGTATGGGGGAGTACGTATACGGCCTTGGAGAGCGTTTCACTCCATTTGTGAAAAATGGTCAGGTTGTTGATATTTGGAATGAAGATGGCGGGACCAGCAGTGAACAAGCATACAAAAACATTCCATTTTATTTATCCAACAAAGGGTACGGTGTATTCGTCAATCATCCGGAAAAGGTATCTTACGAGATTGCATCGGAAAACGTTTCGAAGGTACAGTTTAGCGTTGCTGGCGAATCGTTAGAGTATTTTATTATTGGTGGAGCTAATCCTAAGGAGGTACTGGACAATTATACCAAGCTGACAGGCAAACCTGCATTGCCACCGGCCTGGACCTTTGGTTTGTGGCTGACCACTTCGTTTACGACCGATTATGATGAAGCGACAGTAAACCATTTTGTCGACGGGATGGCTGAACGGGATCTGCCACTCACGGTATTCCATTTTGACTGCTTCTGGATGAAGGAATACCAATGGTGCGATTTCCAGTGGGATCAAGATATGTTCCCAGACCCAGAAGGTATGTTGCAGAGATTGAAGGCTAAGGGACTCAAAATTTGCGCATGGATCAATCCGTATATTGCAGAAAAGTCCATTTTGTTCGATGAAGGTATGGAGAATGGCTATTTGGTCAAAACAGCTGATGGCAGCGTGTGGCAATGGGACATGTGGCAGGCGGGGATGGGGCTGGTTGACTTCACGAACCCGGCTGCAGTTGCCTGGTATCAGGATAAGCTGAAGGTGCTGATCGATCAAGGCGTGGATTGCTTCAAAACCGACTTTGGTGAGCGTATTCCAACAGATGTAGTTTATTATGATGGCTCTGATCCAATGAAAATGCACAATTACTATACGCATTTGTACAACAAAGCTGTGTTTGATGTGCTGGAGGAAAAGCTGGGCAAAAATGAAGCCGCATTATTTGCACGTTCTGCCACAGCCGGGGGACAACAGTTCCCAGTTCACTGGGGCGGAGACTGCTCGTCCACGTATGAGTCGATGGCAGAGTCCTTGCGGGGCGGATTATCGCTTGGTTTGAGTGGCTTTGGCTTTTGGAGCCATGATATTAGCGGCTTTGAACTAACGGCTGCGCCGGACTTATACAAACGGTGGGTACAGTTTGGATTGTTATCCTCCCATAGCCGTCTACACGGAAATGTGTCATACCGTGTTCCTTGGCTGTTTGACGAAGAGTCAGTCGACGTGGTGCGCAGCTTTACCAAACTCAAATGCTCACTGATGCCACACCTGTATGCTTCTGCTGTGGAATCCTCGGTGAGGGGACTGCCGATGATGCGGGCTATGGTATTGGAATTCCCGCAGGACCCAACCTGTGCAACGCTGGATTTACAATACATGCTGGGGGATTCCATTTTGGTAGCCCCGATCTTTAATAAAGAAGGCAATGTAACCTATTATGTACCGGAGGGACAATGGACGAATTTGTTAACGAATGAAATCGTGTCTGGTGGTCGTTGGGTCAACGAGCATCATGATTTTACAACCTTACCTGTGCTCGTGAAGCCAAACACATTGTTGGCCATCGGTCATGAGGATCGTCGTCCGGATTATGATTATGCAGATCAAGTGACGCTTCATTTGTTTGAGCTCGGCGAAGGGCAACAGGCTCGTTCGGTTATCGTGAATACATCAGGCGAAGAAGAGCTCACGGTTACTGCCAGCCGTAAGGATTCTGTCATTACGGTGAAGGCAGAAGGTGCCGTTAAACCGTGGTCGTTAGTACTGCGCGGTATCCATAAGGATGTTCAAGTGGAGGAAGGCAGCAGTCTGGCAGGAGAACAGGGGGTAATCATTACACCAGCCTCCAGCGGACAACAAGAGCTTACTATTCACTTGGGCTAGATCAGGAGTCCATCTGTAGATGGATAGATTATAATATAGCGATTATATTGCGAAAAAAAGGCTTGCCTGATACAAACCAGGCAGGCCCTTTTTGATGTGTCATTCCGATAATATCTTCAACTTTAGCTTTGATATCAAACCCTATGCATTCTGCTGAAGTAGTAGTGGTATAAGGTACTGCCGGAAAATATCCACAGGAGTCCGCTTCTTTTTAAATGTATCAGCCGTGAGGACAACTACCAAGTCATAGGACGGGACGACAATAATATATTGCCCACCAAAGCCTAGTGCGTAAAAATAGTCTATTTCCGTTCCAGTCTCTTCATCAGAAAAGGAAGAAGCCCACCAGTGACAGCCATAATATGCTTTTTGTGGTTTGGAGGCTGGAAGAAATGGACGAGTCGAATATCGGACGGTCTCCGTCTGGATGATCTGCCGTCCTTCCCAGCTTCCTTCGTTCAGATAAAGGCGTCCGAATTTGAGCATGTCCAGCGGTCTGAGATGCAGCCCGAAGCCTCCGGTGTGAGTGCCTTGCGGATCGGTTTCCCAATGATAGTTATCGATACCGAGCGGCTGGAATAATTGCTCCTCGGCAAATTCAGCAACGGCTTGTCCAGAGGCAGAACGCAGCAAGGTGGCCAAAAGTTGAGAACAGCCAGAGCTGTACTCCATTCGCGTACCTGGTAAATCCGATAATGGCTGTGAAAGCACAAATTGCACCCAATCGGACGTTTTGCTCATGGTAGGAAAAGAATTTTGTCCCCCAAATTCCGTCCAGTTAAAGCCAGCAGACATCGTCAGCAGGTGTTCAATCGTAATATCACGCTTTCGAGGGTCACTATCTTTGGCCAGCCGGGGGAAAAATTCGAGGATCGGTGTCTCTGGTTTGGGTACCAGTCGTTGATCCATAGCAATACTAACTAATGCGGAAATCACACTCTTGGTACAGGAATTTATTTTATAGAGTTGGTTGGCAATTTGAGGTTCACGGTAGTAATCCATGATCATGTTTCCCTGCTGCTCAATAAGACAGCTGCGGGTTTCCAACTCGTTAAGTACGTGAATAAGCGGTTTGAGCTCCAGACTTTTCATGCAGTTCCTCCTTGAGGCTTTTAGCATACCATTACATAGTATATCATTTTTTAATCTTCCGAATCCGACAAGTACAAACGGATAATAGTTCTTATCTTTTCCCTAATTTGAATTTTTTTGTTTTTTGATATTAAAAAACATATATATGTTCACTTAATAGACACAAATATACTTAAAAATCTATACACTTTTCCGCTTTCATTTAAAAAAACAGACCAATAAAACGATATATAGTAAGTTGAACATTTTATTTTGAAACAACTGGGGGACCAATTCATGAACTTAACAATTAAGGCCAAAATGATTCTCAGCGCGATACTGATCCCAAGTGTGATTGCTGCTATGCTGCTGACCAATTACATTTTAAGTGTACATAGTGAGAACGAGTACAAAGATATTATGAATCGTGAAGAGACGATTGCGTATAACTCCAAGTCTCTTCAATTTTTATTAAACGGGATATCCAATGATGAGCGGGCATATTTGCTGACTCGTGACGAACAGTATGGGAACGAGATCGGAAACAAGCAGAGTGAAGTTGCAAAGTTGCTACAGGAGACAGAAGCTCTACTCAATACAGGTAATGAGGATACAAAGAAGAAGATGACTGATCTCAAAACAGGGATTAATACCTATATGAATCAGGTTCATAGTCTACTGACTACAGCGGGGTATAAGAGTACAAGAGATGATGCTTTCCCTCCATTTTCTGAATTGCTCGATGATTTTGAAAACGAACGGGTTTTGCGTAAGCAACTGGATACCAAGGTGGTAGCATTTGTCAAGGCGCAGGAAGATATGGTAACGGTGAAAATACAGCAGGCGCACCAAACGATGACGAATACAACTTTGATTACGAGCATTGTAGGGCTTTTGGTTATTATTTACAGCATTGCTCAATCTATCGTTTTGATTCGTTCGATTCGTCCATTACACCATATGAATGAGCAGTTGTTGCAAATGTCTCAAGGTGGAGGAGATTTGCGAAGTCGACTGGATATTACGTCCAAAGACGAAATCGGTATGATTGCGAGCTCCTACAACAAGCTTATTGAAGGGTTCCGCAGTATCATTGTGGATGCTCAGGATACGGCTCGTACATTAACGGTAACCGCAGAGCGTGTTAACGTCAGTACTGAGGAAATGAATCAGGCCAATCGTCATACCTCCGGTGTAATGGAAGAGCTTGCGACGGGCATGGAGCATCAGGTCGATGATATTACACAAACTACAGATACCATGAAAGAACTTGCCTACGAGCTGGAACAGATTGCTACCACAAGCGAGCAGGTATATGATTTGTCTGATACCGCCGCTAAAGATGCAGAAGCAGGGGAACAATCGATAGGTCAGGCTATGCGTCAGATGGAGAAGGTAAGCGAAAGTGTAGACAGCTCTGCACGTGCTGTACGTTCACTTAGTGAACAGGCGGAGCAGATTGGCATGATCGGATCTGTTATTACCGGATTTGCCAAACAGACTGGAATGCTGGCGCTTAACGCATCCATTGAAGCGGCAAGAGCGGGAGAACAGGGCAAAGGATTTGCTGTTGTGGCCTCTGAGGTAAAAAGATTGTCCGAGCAGGTATCGGTTTCAGCAGCAGAAATCACACAGTTTGTGCAAAACATTCAGGAGCATGTTGGGCATGTCGCTTCCACAATGCAGTCTGGAACAGTTGAAGTGCAATCTGGCGTAAAGGTCATGCAATCCGCTGAAACTGCATTTCGCCAGATTGGAAGTTCCATTCAACAGGTCAGCGAGCAGATTCACAGTGTTAATCGGTCTGTAGAACAAATGTCCGATGGATCAGAGCGAATGGTGAAGGCGGCGGAACGCATACGTGAAGTAGCGGAGCAGACGGCAGGAGGAACCCAAAGCGTTAGTGCGGCGGCTGAAGAGCAACTGGCTTCCATGGAGGAAATTGCATCGTCCATTCACACTCTGGCGGATATGTCGCAATTGCTAAACGCAAGGGTCGGTGGTTTTAAAGTATAGTCGTATAAATTCCCACCAATGTAAACACAATAACATCTGTTGAACGAATCTGGACAGCTGTGTTATTACTTTTGCAAAGGTGGTAACGGGATGCAACAAAATAAAGGGAATCTGGTTGCATTAGGTTCCATCCCGCTGATGATGACGCTGGGTAATTCCATGCTGATTCCGGTTTTACCGGAAATCGGACGTAAGCTACATGTAAGCTCCTTTCGGATTAGCATGTTGATTACAGTGTATGCGGTGGTGGCCATTTTACTGATACCGATTGCTGGCTATCTATCCGACCGTTTTGGCCGTAAAGCGGTGATTGTTCCCTGTCTGATTCTGACTGTGATTGGAGGGGGCATTTCTGCGGTGGGAGCATGGCTACTACATGACCTGGCAGCTTACTGGACCATTATTGCAGGTCGTCTACTTCAGGGCGCGGGAGCGGCGGGGGCTTTTCCTATAGTCATTCCACTTGTGGGCGATCTGTATGAGAACGAGGATGAAGCCAGCAAGAACCTGGGGGTAGTCGAGACCTACAACACATTCGGTAAAGTATTAAGTCCGATTCTTGGTGCTGCGCTGGGAGCTGTACTATGGTTTTTGCCATTGGCAGTGATTCCGGGCCTCTGTCTGATTTCGCTTATTTTGGTCATTTGGCTGATCCATGTACCCAAGCGTAAAAACCAACCGATTAGGTTTCGAGAATTTGTGGGGAATGTGAAGCAGGTGCTTGCCGAAAAAGGACGCTGGCTCTATGCTATTTTTGCTATGGGCGGTATTTGTATGTTCGTCATTTTTGGCGTCTTGTTCTACTTATCCGACATACTGGAAAGTCGTTACAACCTCCATGGCGTCTGGAAGGGCTTTGTGCTGGCCATACCGCTTATTTCCCTCTGTCTGTGCTCTTATTTAGGTGGCAAGGTTATTGGCAAGCACAAAAAGCGTATGAAATGGATCGGTTTCGGTGGTTTGGCCATATTGACGATCAGCTTTGCTATTCTCGGATTTTTTCAACATATTTATGCTGTGATTGGCCTGTTTACGCTAGGGGGCGGTGGTATTGGGCTCGCACTCCCTTGTTTGGATGCACTGATTACTAAGGGAATTGAAAAAGAAGAGCGCGGAACCATCACTTCCTTGTACAGCAGTATGCGCTTTGTCGGAGTATCTTTAGGCCCTCCGGTTGTATCCTTGCTGATCGGCAGCAGTGGGCATGGTCTGCTTTTTGGCGTCATGGCCGCAGTGGGGGGGATTGCGGCTCTGCTTATGCTATTTGCGGTCAAGCCAGAGCAGGATGAACCCGCAGGGGGCAAATCCAGTGATCGTAGCCATAAGACTGAGGGAATGACATACGTGTCTCGAGAAAAGCCTCTTTCTTCTAAGCTAAGACACAAAACTCCTGCGAAATATAAATAAATTGCAATTGAAAAAGCTTTGAAATAAAAAAAGCACCCGTTTTCCATGTAAAGCCATGGTAACGAGTGCTTTTGATATTTGAGCAAATATAGATGGATACTCATTTTAAAGAATAGTCTTACCCCTCCAGAGGGACATTTGTTTTAGGCTTGCGGCTTGCGATAATCTGAATGACGTAAATCAGCAAGAACAGCACAACAAACAGTGACGAAAGACGATACATCCATGCATAATCACTGGCTTTGGCGATAACGCCAAGTATAAGTGCTCCGGCTGCGACTCCAAAATCGAGGGAATTGAGAAACATACCGTTTGCCATGCCCCTCTGTTTAGGTGACACGACCTGAATCATCCAGGTTTGCAAGGTTGGCTGCATAACACCAAACCCGATACCGTAGCAAAGAGCAGACAGATACATAAAGGCGTCACTGTGTGCGTAGGAAAGCAGAATCAGACCACCAATGAGAAACAGGGAACCAGGGATGAGCAGTGCCTTTGCCCCTTTTCTGTCATATATACGGCCCGAGAAGGGGCGCACGATCAGTACAGATACCGCATTAAACAGGAAAAAGTAAGCCGGGTGCGCCAGATTAGCTTCATCTCCATAGAGCGCCATAAAACCGAGCAACCCGCCATATGTGATAGACATCAACATGTTCAACAAGGCGGGAATCCACAATTTACGGTTGAATGCCGGTTTGCGCCCTTCCTCCAAAGGGACCATAGGTGGTTCGACATGCCCCTTAGGCAGTGTGCGAATGAGCCAGTAGGCTAGAGGGAAAATGACAACAATGACAGCAGATGTCGAATAGGCAAGCAGGTTAAAACTGCCGTATTGCAGCATCGAAATACCGATGGTTGGCCCAATAGACATGGCTAAACTAGTGGACAGACTAAAAAATCCCATTCCTTCACCGAGACGTTTGGGAGGGATGACGTCAGTGACCATTGTTGGAAAGGCAGTGCTGCTCATACCAAAGCCAATCCCAAACAGCATACGCATGAGCAGGAGTACCGCAATTGTCGGTGAAACACTGTATCCCAACGTTCCTGCTAATGCAAACAGCAGTCCAACGAAGATCAGGACGCTGCGATGTCCTTTTTCCAGCATACGGGCAGAAAAAAGTCTTGCGACAATTGCACTTAATGCGAACAAAGTCGTAACAAGACTGACCTGCACGGAGGTAGCATGGAATGCATTTTTCACATAGGAAGGAATGGAAGATACAATCATCTGTAGTTCCAGAAACAAAAATAAATTGGAAACCGTAAGAACGATAAATTCCTTGGTCCAAAGAGGTTGCTTGCCTTGTTGCATATTAATCGTTCTCTCCTTGTTTTTCTGATTCAGTCATGTTGGTATGAATTTGTAAAAGCGTTTGGCGGAATTGCTTCAGATCTGCAGAGGAAATTCCTTTTACAAAATCGTGGTTGGCATCTCGTTCGACGGGGAGAGTCTCCTTCACAAGCTGTCGGCCTGCTTCAGTCAAATGAAGCAAATAAGCCCGGCGATCCTGTGGGCTGTTCACACGCTGTACCCAGCCCTTCTTGTCCAACAAATCAATAATACGAGTCGTGGTGGGCTGGTCCTTTACAGCCTTAGCTGCAATTTCTTTCTGATTTAAACCCTCGGCCTGATAGATTTGGTACAGAACCGACCATTGCTCTGGGGAAATATCATAAGGTTTAAGCCGATGCGAGAGCTGTTGACTCATTTTGCGATGGGTGATTCCAAGCAACATCCCAATAGAGCAATCGGGAGGCAAATTATTCATATGACACTCCTTTCTAATTTTCCGCACAGGATACTTTGAAATTAATTAGTTGTTATAACAATTATATGGACAACAAGTTGTTTTGTCAAAAGAAGTTGTGCAGCGTTTTGTAAACATACATTCCTTTTCTACTTTACTTTTACTTGTCTATGCGGGAAAAAGAGCAAAAAAACAGCCCGCAAAAAACGGGCTGTTCGGGTTTTAGTACAATATAGTTTGCCATGACTGGCGAATTAAGCTTTAGGTACGGTTTCCCAATCCTTAAGGAAGCGTTCGATACCACTGTCTGTCAGCGGATGTTTCCACAAAGAAGGAAGCAAGGAACCTGGAATAGTGGCGATATGTGCACCAGACAGAGCTGCATCTTCTACATGCTTAATGTTACGGATGGAAGCAGCGATGATTTCGGATTTCAAACCATGAATGTCCAAAATTTGTCTCAGATCACGGATCAGCTTCATGCCGTCAACGGCGATATCATCCAGACGTCCCACAAACGGGCTGATAAAAGTAGCACCAGCTTTGGCTGCCATCAAACCTTGAGCTGCGGAGAAAATCAATGTTACATTCGTTTTGATTCCGTTCTTGGTCAGCTCGTTACAAGCGTACAAACCGTCTTCGGTCATAGGAAGCTTGATCACCACGTTAGGTGCCCACTTTGCGATGTCATAAGCTTCTGCGAGCATATCTTCAGCCTTCAGGCCAATTACCTCAGCACTTACGGGACCTTCAACGATACTGCAAATCTCCTGAATGACTTCCTTGAACACTCGACCTTCCTTAGCGATCAGGGAAGGGTTCGTTGTTACACCATCAACCAGACCCAAACGTTCAATACGTTTGATTTCTTCAATGTTACCAGTATCCAAGAAAAATTTCATTTGATTTTCCTCCTCAGGGTTATATAGTACATAATACATATCATATGGCGTACATTAGCTCATTTAAATGTAGCATATTGCACACGTTAAACTTATAATTAGTATGTATTACATTTTTAATTGTGACACATTTTAAATTTGAAAACAAGCGGTCTTTGATTAAAATTTGATGAATTGTCGAAACATGCTGAAATTGACCGACCTATCTCATTATAATGTATACTACCCCATTCCATAAGGAGGTAATCATTATTCAACTGTCAGAAAGACAGCGGGAAATTGTAGATATTGTCCAGCGTCTGGCGCCTGTTACAGGGGATAAAATTGCTGAAGAGCTGGGACTATCGCGGCCGACTTTGCGTTCTGACCTTGCTTTGCTCGTTATGCTCGGGCTAGTAGATGCCAAACCAAAGGTAGGCTACTTGCCAGGGCGTTATCCAAACTATGATAGCCATATCGGCAGTATGCTCAAAAAGCTGACTGTGGCAGATATACTGAGTGACCCGATTTTGATATCAGGTGATGCTACCGCCTATGATGCGGTGTTAATGCTATTTCAGCAAAATACAGGCACGCTGATGGTCACGGGGGAGGAGCAGGAGCTCATTGGTATTGTTACCCGCAAGGATTTGCTGAAGGTCATGCTGGGACATACTGATCTTCACACTGTCCCGGTGACCATGGCTATGACTCGCCGGGCCCAAATGACGACGCTTGCTCCAGGAGATTCTTTACTGGAAGCAATATCGAGACTGATCCGGCATCAGATTAATTGTCTTCCTGTTTTGGACGAGCCATGTACCTCCTCGGCTCCAATTCAGGGGCTAGTAGGGCGGGTTACGAAAACGGATATTATGAACGCCATTCTGAATTTGACGGAAGAAAAGACCTAAAACATGAATAAGGGGGCCTTATATGTACTGGTTGGCCATGCTGACGATGCTGATTGACCATGTCGGACTTGTGTTTTTTCCGACAGATCCGGCTTGGAGAATTGCCGGCAGGCTTGCTTTTCCAATCTACGCATACGCCCTCTATATGGGCTATACCCGTACCCGAAATATGCGGAGCTACATGCTTCGCCTGCTAGGGCTGGCCTTGATCTCCCAGGTGCCCTATATGCTGGCATTTGATGTGTATAGACCCAATGTGATCTGGACGCTACTGGCGTCGTTACTCGCGCTGGCTGCTGCATCTCGCATGAAGCATTGGGTGGCTGTATCGGGTCTGTACGTCCTCACAGCCCTGTTCATGGAGCTCAGCCAGATGGATTACGGAGCCTATGGTCTGCTGCTTGTTCTCATCTATCGATACACCCGTTCATATATGATGATTGCTGCCCATTTTGTTTTGAATGTTGTGTATGATATGGTACACCATGCGAATATTCAGCACTTTAGTCTGCTGTCCAGTATTCTGATTGTATGTTTTGCCACAGGGGAGAGCGGATTTTATCGTCGGGTACCGCGTTGGTTGTGGCGCAGCTTTTATCCCGTACATCTGGCTGTTATTGCGCTAATTCGTATCTGGCCCTGAACTCGAATCCATACAACAAAAGAACCTTTACAACCACGACTTATAGTGGTTGTAAAGGTTCTTTTTATCCTAAATATACTATGCTGTTCAGGATACTTTGTTGGGACCTTGGGCAAAAGGAAGTGGGCGAAGTGGAGCCCCTTCTTTCATATATTGCACCAATACTTCGGGAATATTGTGTATTCCTCCTGCATTGACGCGATAGCCGTTCGTTTGCCCTGGTGAGTTAATTCCTCGTTTCACCGTAAACGTAACGTCAATTCCCAAGGAGCGGCAAATTTCCAACGTCTCCTTGGTATACCCACCATAAGGGAAGGCCAGTACATTCTGATCATTGTGTAAATGTTTAAACAGCTTCTTGTCAGCCAGGTCCAAATCGGTATAAACCCGCTGTTTGAACTCGTCCTCGGTTTCCATTCGCCCCAGCTTTTTCGAATACACCGGGCCCATCAGAAGTGGTTTTTGTTTGGTGCGCTTTGTGTTGGAGTATCCGTAAGCATGCTGGTCATTGGTATGATTGTAAAAATCAATGCCCTCTGCATGCATCTGATGAATTTGATCCCATGTCAGCTTGGGTATACCAATATGTTTAGGATTGCTGATTGTGGATGTAATGAGAAAATTGGTAGCCGGAACATGATACTTCTTCAACACGGGAAAAGTGTCCGTATAGAAGGATTCATAACCATCGTCAAATGTCATAAGGACCGCATTAGCGGGAACCTTGCCTTTATGTAAAATAAAATCCGTATACTCTTTCATGGTGATCCAATGGAAGCCATTTGCTTTCATTTCGTCCAATTGTTTTGTTAAATTACTAAGCTTGAGAGCACCGGGATCAGGTGGAGTCTTGGTTACTTCATGATACATCAGGACAATTACTTTGTTTTGGTAATATACCTTATCTGGCGTAGGCGTCAGTGAAAATAAATGGCGTACCAGTCGATCTGCATTAGCAGTGCGTGTACGATGAGTTCCTTTGACTACAGGTGTGTGATAAATATTACGTGCTTCATGCACCAAAATCCCGAGAATAGCTACCAAGCTTATGATGAGCAATGTTCTTTTTAAAAAAGTGTGTTTCATTGAATGACATCCCCCGCATGCAAAAAATTCTGAAAGTATAGAGGTTTATACTAAATATGAAACTAGCAAAATCTAGTCTATCATACCGAAAACACGCGGGGGAAATATCACAACTTTGTTACCTCTGTGTTGCTTGTACAGATACCGAAGATGAGGCCGGGAAGTAACCGATCTCGACCGCATGCTGGATCATATTGCGAATAAACTCCAGGTTGGTTACCGGACACTGTACGCCAGCTTGTTCCAGCAGAGCTGTGGTTACAGAGCAGCCGTAACGGTAAGCTGAATCCTTGGCACCATCACCTTCGAGTTGTCCCATAGCAAGGTGAAGTGCATCTTCCTGAATGCCAGAAGACGGATTCAGCAGCCAAGCGCTGTAATCGTCAAAAGGCAGCGTTTCTACTGCGTAACCAAGCTGGTTTACCATAGCGATCAGTTCATCATATGGCAGTGGGTTCGGATTACAGATATGGAAAATGCGGTTCGCACTTTTTTGTTTGACGGACAGTTCTACGATAGCACGGCTGGCGTAATCAATTGGTGTAAAGTCTGTATGCCAATCGGCTTGTGGAGCTTTGCCCAGCAGCAGCATCGCCTTCATCATACGATAATAAGCATTGCTGTCGATATTACGCTGGAAGCGTCCGTTGGCCGAATGGGCTGTCAAATTACCCGCACGGTAGATCGAGACAGGTGTACCTGCTTGAGCTGCTTGGAACAATAGCTTCTCTGCCGCAAGTTTACTGTTCGTGTACAGGTTGTCCACGTTCAGTTCATCTGGGAAGGCAGAGAGCTCTAATGTCGTTTCCCATTTTCCTTCGTTTGCAAGATCCTCCGGTATTCCCATAGTGGAAACATGATGGAAGGAGACTCCTGGCTTAGCTTGAGCGATTTTTAGCAGTTCCAATGTTCCGGTCACATTCGTGCGATCGAAGGTTGCCGAATCACCAAAATGGCGAACGTCAGCAGCGCTGTGAATGATACCGTCGATCTGGTGCTCTAGCATATGGCGGTCGACAGAAGAGAGACCCAGATCCGCTTGCTCTAGATCCCCATAGATAGCCTTCACCCGTCCTTCCATCAAGCTGGAGATATCTTGACCAAAATATCCTGTCAAAACGGATTGAATACGCTCAAAGCCAGATGGACCGTCCTGAGAAGGGCGTACCATTGCGTATACTTTGGCTTCTGTCCGGTGGAGCAGGTCATACAGAATGTGTGAACCCAGATATCCTGTGGCTCCGGTCAATAAAATCACGCGCAAGTCGCGGATTTCAGCTAAATCTGAAGCGCCAGGCAACTCAATAGGATGTTCATTCAAATCTGTTTTTTCCTGAGAAATCGCGAGTGACTTGCGCTGCGGCGCTTGTTCTGTACCTAATTGCTCCACGTATTCAGCAAGCTCACGAACAGTTTTATAGCGGAAGAAGTCTCCAATACGCAGCGCGCCATAACGCGGCTTCAGAATAGCCAGCACATGAATGACACGAAGCGAATCGCCTCCGATCAGGAAGAAATCATCAGTCGCGCCAATGTTATGTTTACCAAGCACTTGTGTCCATGCTTCGGCAATGAGTGTTTCAGTTCCTTCACGGAGAGGTTCCCCGCCGGACGTAAGATCAGACACTTCAGGAAGTGGGCGCAGAGCCAACTTTTTACGATCGATCTTGCCAGTTGGTGAAATAGGCATAGCTTCCAGGTGAATGACATGGGTTGGTACAAAATAGGAAGGCAGCTTGCCTCCAATATAAGACTGTATAACGTCCTGTGGAATGGACTGTCCGTCCGAAGTGGTGAAATAGCCCACTAACATGTTCTGATCTGTGTGATCCTTGACGGCGACAACAGCTACGTCCTGAACACCTGGATGTTTGGAGAAATGGTCTTCAATTTCTCCTATTTCAATCCGGTTCCCCCGAATTTTGAGCTGCGAGTCCTTCCGGCTTACGTATTCAATCGTACCGTCTGGCAGCAGCTTGGCAATATCACCTGAACGGTACATTTTTTCACCTGGGACAAAAGGATTGTCCACGAACGATTGGGCTGTACGCTCCGGCTGATGGAGATAGCCGTGGGCCAACGCAGGCGTAGCAATACATACTTCACCCGGAATATTGACTGGGCAAAGCTTGTTATCGTCGTTAACGATGTACACTTTGTAATTGTAAATCGGCTTGCCGATCGGGATATTAACGACATGTTCAGGGACGGCACCGCGGACCCGATGGGTCGTCGTCGCTACGGTGCATTCGGTTGGTCCGTATACGTTGACGATGTCTGTGTCTGTACCGAATTTGCTTTGGAACGCCCGAACTTGTGAGCCATACAGCGCTTCGCCTGCCACGGTAACAATCCGAACATTTGCGAGCTTGCGATAACCTTCGTCTGACAAGTACGTCGATAGCTGATTAAAGAATACAGTTGGCAAAATGGTAATAATCGTCGTGCCCGTACGTTCGATGGCTTCAGCGAATTCTTCCACAGATACGCGCTCTTCGGAAGACAGCAAGTACAATTTTGCACCGTAAAACAAGGCTCCAATCGTATCCCATACAGAAGCATCGAAGCTATAGGTGGCGAATTGGGTCAATACATCCTGAGGCGTAATGTCACAATCGCGTTGTACGACAGCTCCTAGGTTAACGACACCGCGGTGAGCGATCAGGGCACCTTTTGGTTTGCCTGTAGAACCGGAGGTGTAGATGACATAAGCTAGATCATCTGGACTTACTTCAACGTTTGGATTGCTTGCTGCATAACCTGCCAGTGGTCCGTCAATAGCTAATATTTCTTTTACGGTTTCAATGGACCCGCATAGTTCAGCCGCTTGTTGGGTGAGTGCGGAAGTTGTTAAGACAAAAGGAGAACGCGTGTCCTCGACAATGTAGCTACTCCGGTCAGCAGGATGAGCGGGATCAACAGGAACGTACACGCCTCCGGCTTTTAGGATGCCGAGCAGGGAAATAACGGTCTCCAAGCTTCGTTCCATGAAGATGGTCACGAATTCACCTTTGGTGAGGCCTTTGGATAACAAAACACGTGCGACTTGGTTAGCACGCTCGTTCAATTCACGGTACGTATATTCCCCGGTATGCGAAGCAATAGCTGGACGATCAGGGTACTGGGAAGCCGCTTCTTCAAACATTCCGTGAATCGTCTGATGCTCAGGATATTTTACGACGGTATCATTTAAAGCTTCGTGAGCAGCTCGATCTGCGTCCGATAATATGTCAATGGAATTTACAAGTGCATGGCTGTTGTTGAGCGCGCCTCGCAGAAGGGTTGCAAAGTATTCTGCGTAGCGAACCACCGTTGTTTCCAGCAAGAGTGATTGATCATACCGAATCTGTAATTGATAAGTGCCATTGTTATCACGAACAGCCCAGTCCATAATACGGGATTCTACACCGCTGTCTGTAGGAAGTGTTGTTGAAAATGAAGTATCAGCTTGCGGTTCTGCCAGGAATGCATTAGGCTCACGGAGCATCTCCTGAAATAAGCTTGCCAGTTCATGAAAAGTCGTTTCCTTTTCAACTGTCAACGATGCTATAAGCAGACCGGATTGAGGCACAAAAGTAGAGAAAGAAACTTCTTCCTCTGCGGATAGACGATATAACCATGCAGTATACGCTGATAAGAGCACTGCTTGTTTGTCTTCCGGAGTGTTTTGTTGATTCAGTTGTTCCGAGATGGATGTTTCTAACTCTACTTGATAAGTAGAGGATGTATACTTGCGCTGTATACGTGCAAAATCCAAGGGAACTAGGAATGGGGATGGAGCTGTCTGTGTGCTGTTTTGTAGTAATGAAGCCATTACGCTAACCTCCTGAATGTTTGATGTTTCAATATAAGTGATGAAGCTAATAAATGCCCCCGATCCCTTCAAATGGATGAACAGGAGGGAGGCATCACCGAACGACTTACTTATGAAATATGCATTGAAATCGATAAATGGATATTATGATTTGGTACGGTTTGTGTCTGCAATTTTGAAATAAGATGTAATTTCTTGAAGCTCTTCAGACATGGACGTCAGCTTATGGGATGACTCAATGATAGAATCCAAAGAGGCTTTTTGTTCCTCTACCGTTTGCATAATGTGAACACTGTTATTGGCTGTTTTGGTTACGGTGGAGGAAAGATCGTCTGCTGTCGCGGTCATTTCCTGTGTCCCCGCAGATATTTGCTCAGTAGCACTGGATACTTCTTGGATTTGCCATGCTAGATTTTTAGTTGCTTGAAGAATGTCATTGAACAACTCGCCTGCTTGTCCAGCAACGACGATACCGTTTTGAACTTCAACGTTCCCTTGCTCCATCGAATTCACAGCTTGTCCGATTTCACTTTGAATTTCTTCAATCAGAGACGTAATTTGTTTAGTTGCCTCCGCAGATTGTTCTGCCAGCTTGCGTACTTCATTGGCCACAACGGCAAAGCCTTTACCTTCTTCACCGACACGCGCAGCTTCAATAGAAGCGTTCAGGGCGAGCAGGTTCGTTTGGCTAGAAATTCCTGAAATGGTGCTAATGATATTGCCAATTTCCTGTGAACGGCTGTCCAGCAACTTGATGATACGGGAAGTATTCGTTACTGAATCGGTAATCAAATGCATTTGGGATGATACCTTATCTACAATCTCGTTACCTTCATTCGAACGCTTCTCTACCGAATTGGCTTCTTCCGCCACATTGGAAGAACTGGTAGCAATATTTTGAATGACTGATGCCATTTCAGCCATAGCTCGTGCACTATCGCCTGTCGCTTTTTCCTGTGAACGGATATTATCCGTAATTTCATTGATATTTTGGTTGATGATGTTGGAATTGATTCCGTTTTGCTCACAGATTGCGAGTAATTCCTTCGCAGATTCATTGACTTCATCAGTAGTCTGCTTCACTTTGGTCATAATGCTGTTAATATGGCTTACCATATCGTTGAAGTTTTGATTCACGAGCCCCAAGTCATCTTGGCCAGCATGAATTTGAACATCCAGATTTCCTCTGCTTACTTCACTGATACCGTACATCAGTTGCTTAATCGGAGATAGTGTGCGTTTTACTACCCAATATTGAAGCGCCAGGCAGATCAGTAGGAATATCACCAAAATGGTGGCGCCGCTAATGAGCAGCTTGGTCAATCCGGCAGGTACAGCACCGGCATCAGCATCGACAGCAAAATAGGCAAAGATTTTGCCACTAGGATCTTTAATCGGCGTCATCAAAGTCGTCCATGTACCAAAAGAGTCATCGTAAAAACTGGTGAATGTAGGTTTGCCGGAGTCCAGCATGCTAGTTACGCCTACAGCTACGACATTGGGTTGCTCGTACATAGCGCCGACACCCATTTTATCTTTCTCAAATGATTCTCTCAGATCTGTTGGCATGGCGACAATGGATGTCTGATTGCCATTTTCCAGCTCTGTTCCGAAAATATAGGCGTGAGAGATATTCGGGTTCGTTGCCATGATGTTATCTAGATAGGTACGAAGTTTGGTTTGAATGGGTCCATCATAATTTTTTTCTTGAACCGCTTGGGATACTTCATCGGAATTAATGCCCTGCGCCCACTTCAATGTGATTTTTTCCACTTGCCCATGCAATTGGTCAATCAAAATCGTACGTTGGATCAAATAGCTAGACACAATAAGGACTAGCCCGATCAATACGATATTGAAGAAGGATAATAATAAGTTTTTGGTGAAGAATGATAAGCTACTCCACTTTTTCAAAATGTTCCACTCCCTGGTAGTATTTTTGTATATGGTGTTGAACCGCTTATCGAATGAGATAATCAAGTCCCCCTTACAAACACAATAAATAGAGATAATTGACCCTTGATTTTTTCAAAATAGGTCTTAAGTCTTTTTCAGACAAGTATGATATCCCTATATATATGTCGTACAAAAAGCTCATGAAATGAATACCTAACGCAATAAAAAATTAATTTTTAATAGGTAAAGGTTGTGTGTATTTCAGTATTTTCCAATTTATACTCCTGCTTGAAATTCGAGTTCATTTCAGTCCATAAGCAACTATTCAACAGAAACCATCATACTTTATAATAGAGTCAAATGCACTTATCAATTTGGGACATTTTTCATATTTGAAGCCGCGAATGCTTGATTTATCGCGGTTTTCGTGATTTGTTTGCGAAATGAGTCCATGTATCTATGTATAGAGAAGAGGGATGAGAAAAGTGTCGAGGTTTACGATTTTAAAGGTTGAGAGCGATCATGCGGATCTGCATCATTTGATTCGCAGGCTGGATGAAGACTTGTTGGAAAGGTATCCTGCCGATCAAATTTACTTGGTTGATTTTTCCAACCCGAAAGTTAAAAATATGATTTTCGCTGTTGTGTATATGGATGAAAAACCAGTTGCTTGCGGAGGGCTTAGGCCTATAGATGCGGAAGAGATGGAGCTTAAAAGATTTTATGTTGATTCCTCTTATCGCAGACAAGGAATTGCAGTTAGCCTATTATCTTTTCTGGAAGAGGAAGCCAGAAAGCGGGGAGTAGTAAGGATTAATCTAGAGACTGGAGCAGCTCAACCTGAAGCAATTGCCTTCTATACCAAGCAGGGATACGAACCTATTGAACGATTTGGGGAGTATGAACACGATGAAAATAGTCTTTGTTATGGTAAAAAGCTGTCTCTGTCTTTATAAAGCGTTCTCATATAAAATAGATGTTGATCAACACTAGCCTATATAGCGGGAGAGATGATAATGAATTTGAAGCAAAAAGCGGCCGAAAAAGCAGTTGAGGCGATTCAGGAAGGTATGAAAGTAGGACTTGGTACAGGCTCGACAGCCTATTGGGCTATTCAAAAAATCGGAGAGCGTGTGGCACAAGGATTACATATACAGGCTGTAGCTACATCCCAAGCCTCGGAGGATCAGGCCAGGGAGCTGGGAATTCCCATCATTCCGTTTGATCAGATTGGGAGGCTTGACGTTACCATTGACGGTGCAGATGAGGTGAATGAGCAACTGGTATTGGTAAAAGGTGGAGGCGGTGCTCTGCTGAGAGAGAAAATTGTGGAAAGCAATACCGATCGATTAATCATTATTGTGGATGAGTCCAAGGATGTGAAGGTACTGGGCGCATTCCCTTTGCCGGTCGAGGTGGTGCCTTTTGCCAGTGAATGGACGTTAGAGGCTCTGCGGCAGACAGGCTGTAAAGCGGAATGGCGTATGAAAGACGGCGAGCGCTTCCTTACGGATAACGGAAATTATATTGCCGATTGCCGCTATGGTACGATCGAAAACCCACAGGAACTGGAAATTCGCTTGAATCAGATTCCGGGTGTAGTCGATAATGGACTGTTCATTAACATGGCGGATCAAGTTATTATCGCACGAGCTAATGGACAAATTGACGTACGGAATAAATAATGTCTGGTAACCGTCTGTTTTATAATGTAGCATTCGTGTTATTGATATTATATACAGGGCTTCTATTATATTGGATGTTTCTCGGTTTTGGTCGCACGCTGCGGCCAGGACCTCCGTATTCATCAGGACCTCCGTATTCATATAATGTTGTTCCCTTGGATACGATCGGGCGATACTGGCGGGCCATGCATTCTTCCCCTTTTCGGGTATGGGGTGTTAATTTGCTCGGGAATATTGGTGTGTTCATCCCCTTCGGTATTCTTTTGCCGATCATTTGGGTATCTATGCGAAGGGTAGGCAGGCTGCTGTTAGTGGTGGTGGCCGCATTGGTCATTCTCGAAGTAACCCAAATGCTGCTGGGCGCAGGTACGATGGATGTGGATGACATCATACTGAATGTACTGGGAGTATTATGCGGACGTGTTGCCTACGTATTTTTACGTAAGAAATTAAGAATTGAATCATAATCGCCCTGCTCTCGATATCAGTATTTAATGACTGGTCGAGGGCAGGCTTTTTTACATAATGAACGACAACTTCCGCATAATAGATGGTAATTCCTTCAATACAGACCGTAAAAGCAGGAAGGGAAGCGCTTAAACTTGACAAAAGTACGCAATTAAGATATCTTGGAATAAAGATATGAGTAACGGAGGCTGTTAATATGTCTGTAAAACCAGATGATCAGGACTTAGCGCTTAATTTGTTCGTTGTTCTGGCTCGTGCCTATAATTCGGTCACGTCTCGCACGAATCGGGACATTCATAGTCATGGATTAAATACAACTGAATTTGGTGTGCTTGACCTTTTGTATTATCGCGGACCGCAGCCTTTGCAGAAGATTGGAGAAAAGGTACTGATCTCCAGCGGGAATATTACGTATGTGGTGGATAAACTCCAGAAAAAAAACCTGCTTACCCGCCGTGCGTCACAAGATGATCGGCGTGTAATTTATGCAGAATTAACTGATGATGGACGTCATTTTTTTGAGCAAATATTCCCGCAGCATCATCGTGTTATTATGGAGACTGTGGATGGCTTATCCGTGGAAGAGAAGGAGCAGGCTATTCATCTGCTAAAAAAGCTTGGACTAACAGCTGAGGGACAGAAGAGTAACGGATCATAAGTGTTGCATTTTCTGGTTAAATCAGCTTTAAGATAAAATACCGACTTTTCGGTATTTTATTTTTTTGTCTAATTTTGGGCAGTGGGGACGCAAATCAGGTATAATTGTCTAATAGTCTCGATCTGAGGTCATCCCTAGAACCTGTTTCATATACAAATACCTTGTCGGGGAAGGAGCTGTACATGAGTATACAGCAATATACCGCAGGTGAGTCGCTATTGATGCAAGCAGGAGATTTGGCTGAGCTAGTTACCCACAAACAATACGAATTACAGCCAGATCTTTTGGAGCGCTTTGGGGACAACGGTAAAATAAAGACAAAACAGGACTCTTTATATAGTTTGAACTATTTAGCTGAAAGTGTAATCGTGAGCAGTCCTATTTTATTTACGTATTATGTTTCCTGGTTAAAGCGACTTTTAGAAGGTTTCGGCATAACCCAAGAAGATTTGATCATCAATTTTCAATTAATTCGGGAGACATTGGTAGAGCACTTTCATCACAGGGAAAAAACGGTGGTGCTGGAGCATTTAGAATTGGGGATACAGCAAATTGGGAAGAAAGAGGAGTACGCTTCTTTTATTACAGATGATAATCCCTATGCTGCCGATGTGGCTCAATATTTGGAATATTTACTGTTTGGTAATCGCAGACAGGCTTTGGATTGGATCATCCATTTGCTAGATGAAGGTATGTCTATTCAACATACTTATAAATATATTTTTCAAATTTCGCAATATGAAATAGGTCGTCTGTGGCATGAAGGCAAAATTACGGTTGGTCAAGAACATTTTTGTACTGCCGCGACTCAGTTTATTATTTCCAGTCTGTATCCCAGATGGATAGGTGCTGGAAATAAGGGACGCAGCCTCGTAGCAGCATGTGTAGGCAGCGAGCAGCATGAAATAGGTCTGCGTATGCTGGCTGATATCTTCGAGATGGATGGCTGGGATACGTACTATTTAGGTGCCAATGTACCTGATCGGAGTCTGCTTCAGGCCATTGTGAGCTACAACGCAGATGTGGTGGCTATCTCAGCTACCATGGCTTACCATGTCCATCTGGTGAAAAAGCTGATTACTGTGATCCGCCAAAATACAACTACAAGTCATGTGAAAATTATGGTCGGTGGATTGCCCTTTAATCTTGATTCACACTTATGGCAGGAAGTGGGAGCGGATGGATATGCACCAGGTGCGGAGGAAGCGCTGGAGGTAGCAGAGGACATACTTTCGCTCAAGAGATAATGTTAGTGTTGGCAACCCGTAAGTCATTTTGTAAAGGGGGCCTTTTAATATGAAGGAACCGACAGCAGAAATGGCTGTCCTGCGGAGAACGGTCGAACAATTAACGGATGAGGTTCTGAAAAGCAAGGCTGAGGAAGAAAAGCTGCTGAATGAATTTTCAGCAATGAACAACGAACTGGTCAATCTGCAGCGTCAGCTTGCCAAAAGCAATGCGGAATTAAAGCGGACAAAGGAAGAAGCGATAAGGGCTAATGACCTGAAGAGCACTTTTCTCGCCGTGGTTAGTCATGAATTTAGAACGCCAATGAACGGAATTCTGGGGATGATCGAAATGTTAGCTTCATCCAAACTGTCTCCAGATCAGCGGCAGGCCATCGGTGTGATACGTGAGTCGGCCTCTCTGCTGCTAAACATGATTAATAATCTGCTCGATATATCCAAAGTAGAAGCAGGACAGATGGAGTTAGAGATCGGAAATGTCAGAGTTCAGGCGATTATGAGCCATGTTGCCCAGTTGTTGGAGCCGCAAATTTATCAGATGGGCAACCAGTTGAGTATAGAGACTGATCGTGCCGTGGCAGAGCATCTCGAAGGAGATTCGGCAAGGATCATGCAGATCTTGCTCAATCTGTTGAACAATGCAAATAAATTTACAAGCGAAGGGAACCTTGTTGTTCGGACAAAATTGGTTGAGGAAACTAAGGATTCCCAACGTGTTCGTTTTGAGGTGCAGGATTCGGGCATCGGGATTTCAGCGGAGGATCAGGACAAGCTGTTTCAGCCTTATGTGCAAGCTGGTGAAGGCAGCGCCTCCCAATATGGAGGAACGGGACTGGGGCTGTGGATATGCAGCTCATTTGTGAAACTTATGCAGGGAGAGATTGGGGTCGTTAGTGAAGAAGGCCAAGGCTCCACGTTCTGGTTTGAAATTCCCTTCAGGAAGGCATCAGGACAGGCAGTTGAAATAGAGGAACATGAAAATGGTGAATTGACGGTACGTAGCGAGTTGCTTCGTGAGCATAGTCATTCTCAAGCTATTTTGGTAGCAGAGGATAATCGGGTGAATCGTCAAGTAGTGCAATTACAGCTTAACCACCTGGGATTCCAGCATATTGACTTTGTCGAGGATGGACAAGCTGCAGTAAGAGCGGCCTCCGAACGATCCTACGCCTGCATTCTAATGGATCATCATATGCCTTTGCTAAATGGTCACGATGCGGCGAAAGCGATCCGCCAGTGGGAAGCAGAAAACCAACAGCCGCCTGTGCCGATCATTTCTTTGACCGGAAATGTGTCCGAGGAAGACCAGGCTCGTGGGCGGGAGATTGGTGTGAACGATTACTTGATGAAGCCAGTGACGATTGAAAATCTCTCAGAAAAGCTGGCCAAATGGCTATCCATTCCGGAATCTGAGCCTATTTTGGATGAGGATGTTATTCGTGAGATCATGCTGCTGGACGAGGATGGTAGCACGGGATTACTTGAGTCATTGGTCGAAATGTATACCAGTGATACACCTGCCAAAATCAACAAGTTAAAAGAACTGGTTGCTGCGGGCGAAGCCACAAAAGTAGTAGAGGCTGCTCATGAGTTGAAATCAGGCAGCGTGAGTCTGGGTGTCGGGCGTTTGTCCAAATTGCTGTCTGATATTGAACAGCTTGCACGGGAGAACCGACTTGAGAATGTACAAGGGAAGTTGTCTGCGCTCCAGTCTGTCTATCAGGCAACGTGTTTAGAACTGGAACGTTATATTCACCAGTCGAGACTGTCTCCCCCTTGTTAGACTTGTACCTAGAAGGAGGAACTAAAATATATATATGAAAGAACAGCTGCGTTCCATTCACCCGCTGGCCTGGACAATTATAGCGGGTACGATTTTTGGTCGGATGGCGACCTCTATGAGCATCCCATTTTTGTCTATTTATCTGACCACCCGTCTGGGGGTCACCCCCTTTCATACGGGGGTGATCGTATCGGTCAGCTCGCTGGTTGGCATTTTTGCCAGCTTTTACGGTGGATATATTTCAGATCGGATCGGACGACGTAAGGTCATGCTGGTATCCATCGCGAGTTGGGCGCTTGTATTTGTCGCTTTTGCGTTGGCAGAAGCGGCTTGGGCCTTTTTTGTTATTAATGCTCTGAATGGACTGTGCAGATCCTTGTTCGAGCCAACTTCGCGGGCGCTATTATCCGATGTAACCCCCAAGGAGAAGAGATTGCTTGTCTATAACATGAGATATGCGGCGATTAATGTTGGTGTGGTGGCAGGACCGCTGCTTGGTTTGATGTTGGGATCGGCATCTACAGGTACGCCGTTCATGGTAGCCGCTGGTGTGTATGCTCTGTACGGGGTACTGCTGTTGATCCAGTTTACTCGGTATGCATCGGATCTGCATGTAGGCACAACAGCGGGAGAGGCTCCGCTGCGGATAGGCGAGGCGTTCCGAACAGCCAGCAGAGATCCCATATTTATGCCGATTCTGTTGGGAACTGTATTCTGCGTAATGGGCTATGCCCATTCCAATTCGACAATGCCTCAATTTTTATCGTTGTCCTTCGAGGAAGGTACCCGGTGGTTTACATACATGCTAACGGTCAACGCGGTTTGCGTATTGGCTTTTCAGTATCCACTGGTGCGGCTGGCAAGCCGCTTTTCTCCAGTGAATTCCTTAATAGCAGGGAATATATGTATTGCGGTCAGCTTGCTGCTGTGCGGTATGCTAAACTCAGGCTGGATGTTTATACTGGATATGGTGCTGTTTACAATAGGCGAAGTATTATTGTTCACGATGCTGGACGTACTGATTGATCAAATTGCTGATGCTCAATATAAAGGGACCTACTTCGGTACGATCGGCTTTAATAATTTGGGTAGTGTACTGGCTCCTTTATTTGGTGGCTGGTTGCTGGATGTCTATGGTCAAACGGCACCGCTTGCCGTGTTTGTTCCGGTTGCACTGTCGGTTGTGATCGGTATTCCCTTCCTGCTGGTCGCACGCCGCCGTTTGGCGCAGCGTACAGCCCGATTCGCGGCTCAAGGAGCAGAGTCTGTGCAGCAACTGTCATCATAAAAAAAGGGGGCTGAGTACAGGATGAAGTCGGAAGAAAATGTGCTACGAATCATACAATATATGAATGATCCACAGGTCTTGGAAGACTTGCGCTATGTGCGAGAGCTGAAGCTTCCGCAAGGTTGTATAGCCGCGGGCTATGTACGCAACCGTGTGTGGGACAAGCTACATGGTTATACAACAGCTACACCACTAAACGATATCGATGTTATTTATTTTGACCCCAAAAATACGCTAGAGGAACGAGATGAATTTCTGGAGCAGTCCTTGAATCGTAAACAGGCGGGACGCAACTGGTCTGTCAAAAATCAAGCTCGGATGCATATTCGCAATGGGGAGGCTCCGTATTCCTCGATAGAGGATGCGATGAGTCGCTGGCCAGAGACGGCAACTGCTGTAGCCATTCGATTGAATGCCAAGGATCAAATGGAGGTCATTTGTCCGCATGGGCTGGAAGATCTGCTGGATATGCGGGTACGTCAAAGCCCATTGTTCCGTCACACTACGGCTTTTCGTCAGCGTGTATTTGAAAAACAGTGGCTAGATAACTGGCCGTTGCTTATTGTGGAAAATTAAAGTGTAATCTCATTTCAGATTGTAAGGAGAGACGACTAACGATGTTTAAAAATATAAAACCAGATTCAGCTCGTGAGGAGGTGCTGGAGCTGCTTACCTACGCCGTGCTAGATCATCCTGAACGCGGAGAGGCAGCTTTGCGTGCTTATCAAGCCTCGGATGAATGGAAGTTGTTCGGTGTGGAAGATGAAGGACTTATTGTAGGTGTTGTCGGTTTTGAGGAGCGGGAGAATGGAACGATTGTGCTCCATCATCTGGCTGTATTGCCTGAAAATCGTCATAGAGGCTACGGCAGAGGGATGTTGCTTACGCTTATTAAGGAGCGTAGCCCGAAGCGACTTATGGTGGATACAGATGCGGAGGGGGCAGATTTCTTCCGCAACGTGGGGTTTGCTGTATATGGATCAGAGGATTTGCCAGATGGTGGGCAATTTCATTGTGTATATGAAATAGACGAAGAATAAGCGAATCTCCGGGTCCCGCTTCCTTTTTTTCTACATAATATATGTTATGTCGGAGGGAGGTGGGGTTCATTGGCGTATCACTACACAGCGATTGGAGATTCTTTAACGACAGGTGCAGGGACGTTGCTAGGTGGCGGCTTTGTACCTGTCTATCGGCAAATGGCAGAAAGATATCTCCGTACACCAGTCAGTTACGAGAATCTGGGAATCAACGGACTGACATCGCAGGAGCTGCTGTCTATGGTTCGCAACAATCCGCTTTTTCGGTCAGCAATCAATCGGGCTGAACTCATAACGGTGACGATCGGCGGCAATGATCTACGTCCATATATCAGTACACTTGCTGGAGGCCCAGGCTCTTCAGGTTCTTCCATTCCACAAGCACTGAATCATACCAAAGAACATGTACGCCAAATTGTACATGCCCTGTATCAAATAAAGTCCGGTCAGCGTGAGCCATTTATCATCCGAATGGTGGGATTATATAATCCTTTTCCAGGGATAAGAGAGGCGGGAGTATATGTACGCCAATTCAACTCGTTTCTCTATACATTGGGTGGACCCAATTACCGGGTAGCGAACATTTATCCCGCGTTCGAAGGCAATGAACGGGCATTGCTTTCGCTGGACCGGATACATCCGAACAGCCGTGGTTATCGCGTGATTGCGGAAGAACTGAATCGACTTGGTTATGCGCCGTTACGATGAGTGTGAGCGGATGCTTCGGATCGGACAAAGTATATGAAAGAAAGAGGTTCATGATGCCAGTAGGAACTGACCATCATAAGCCTCTTTTTTTTGCGTTTCAGTGTGCGGTTTAGCCGATTAATTTACGGAATAAGCTACGAGCAGCCCACTTGCGCTCACTTCGTTTGCGGTATTTGGGCAGAGAACGATAGACAGCAATGGATTGGTTAAATGCAGCGCTGGCTTCATCCTTGCGTCCCAGCATACGGTACATTAGGCCTGTCAGATAATAGCCCTCACTAGAAGAAGACTGGATCTCCTGAAATTGCTGTAGATAGTGTAGTGACTTATTTACGTCACGTTCCTTGAAAGCAGCGGCTAAATGCAAATAGGGCTCACCGTATTGCACTCGCGGGTTAATGTCCAGGGCCTTGAGTAAATGCTGTTCTCCATCCTCCAGATGGGTTGTGTGTACCTCAGCCGTACCCCGCGCGTTCCAATAGTCTGCTGAATCTTCATATCGGGATTGAATTTCCAATAGTAGCTCCAAAGCCTGCGAGTATTTCTTGCTTTCGATCCAAATTCGAGCCAAATCAAACTTGGCAGCCACATCGTTGGTGTTTAACGCAATCTGTTGACGCAATCGTGCTGCATTGCGTCTTCTTTTCCACGGTTTGCTGATGCTGGGCAATACACCGACAAAGCTGCGATCCAATATATAGATCAAGATTAAGAGTACGAGCATTGCCAAAAACGGGTTACCGAGCAAACTCCACAGTAGAGAGAAAATCAAAAATTTCCCAATCATTCTGCTCCAATCCTCCTGTATATGTAGCTATCCATACTTTCCACATTATAGCATAGGGGCGCTTTCAGGGGCATTAGCATGATGAGATTTCGAAGAATGATAGCTTTCTATGTGGGTGGGGGAATGGAAGAGTATACATCGTTTAGATTGATGCTTGTGAAAATGTCGTATGTACAAAGACTCCTCCTTGTATGGAGGAGCATGAGAAATATCAGTATTACATTGAGTGACTGAAGACAACTTGGGAATATGCAGATGAGTTAGTTGCATTGGTCCATCCTATTTTTTTATTCCCGCCAAAAGGTTGAACAGTCGGCCTTATCCAAAATATTAAACTCGACTATTTTCTCAAGTAATGAGAAATCAACTGCACTATCCCATGGGATACGTATCAACTGCTTGGTGTGATTATAGCCAGCCTGCACAATTAAATCAGAAAAATGATTAATCCCTGCCCTTTCAGGGGCAACAGCCAAATGATGTTTGGCTATGCTAAAGCCAATAATAAATGTGCCGTGATCGGTAAACATAGGCTGTTTCCACGCAATTTTTGGCATTAAATTTGGAAACTTCTTGATTACCCAAGCTAAAACCTCTTCCGTTCGGGCTTGATGTTGCGGGTTATCAATATGCGCTAAATATTCTGCAAAAGCTTCCATGTAAGTTCCCTCCTAAAATCAAAATTGTATCGTTCAGAGGAATTCCTCAACAAGAATAGAGTACAAATATGAATCATGAAACTCGCCTTTGTAGTACCAGTGTTCTCGCATTATACCTTCACGTTGCATTCCGATCTGTTGCATAACCTTCTCAGAAGCTTTATTTTCTGGACGACATGTTGCATAAATACGATGGACATCAAGTGTACTAAATCCAAATCCTAGCAGGGCTCGTGCCGCTTCTGTTGCATAACCCTTTCCTTGATAATCTGGGTTTAAAATATAACCCACTTCTGCATTAGTATCTTTGACATGAATACCAACACCGCCGATCAGAATTCCAGTGTTTTTCAGACATATAGCTAGTTCGTAGTCTTGTCGTGGCTTTTCCTGCTGTGAGACTAGAACTTGTTCTATATATGCCTTTGTATCTTCTTCTGTATTGGGTCCCCATGCTGTGTGCCTAGTAACTTGGGGCAATGACGTGTAGGTATGTATACTTCCCCAATCGGATCTGCAAATATCACGAATGATGAGCCGATCTGTTTCAAATTGCATAACGATTCCTCCTGTCCATCATTAGCATACATATTCGTGTTTTCTGCACAAGCTATTAAACCTATTTAAGCAGATCTGATGGAATATTCAAGATTTTGAGAGAAAGTGTTAAAGAAGAGGATCGAATTACGTGTTGAATAAGGGGAACGAATCAATCCTTTTGCCGCCTGAACGCAAACCGCAAGGGAGGCGTCCGGCAAAAGGCAAACAGAAAAAATTGAATGTGGTACTGGATTAGCTACTGTTATTGGCTATCCAGTCCGTCTTAAAACAGTCTACGGGCTGTTACGAAACGTTTCTTCCATTTATCGTCAAACGTATCAAAATGAACGCCGCGCTCTTTGGAGAAAGTATGCAGCAATTTGTTGTTCCCTGCATAGATCGCCACATGGCCGATCTCCAGCCCACGCGCACTGAAGAACAGCAGGTCACCTTTGCGCAGTTCGTTCAGCCCCACCTCCCGGCCTTCTTTTGCCTGATCGTAAGAGACACGGGGGAGGTCGATAGAGAGCGTATGTCGGAACACTTCCCCTACAAATGAGGAACAATCAAAGGTCGCTGTCTGTCCGGTTGCTGCGCCGAATTTATAAGGGGTACCAAGGAATTTTTGCCCGTAGGCGATCAGTTCATCACCCTGCCGTTCTGCTAGAGAAGTGCTGGTGTAATCACTGTATTTTGGTTTAGCCGATATGTATCCGGTCAGGTTGTTTTTAGTGCGTACTTCCAGCCAGAGAGCATTAACCTCGCGGATGACATGAACCTTTTCACCGGTTGGAATAAGCCGCAGGGAAGGAGAAGCTTCTGATGAATCTGGTTTGCTGCGCAAGTTGACTCCAGAAAGAATCGTTGTGAAAAAGTCTTCTTTAGAGGCAATTCGGATCGTTCGGGTTAGAGCGTCCCATTTCACTGTGCTCCCGAGTGCTTCGCTCACAAAACGCAGTGGAATCATTGTGTTGCCCTTAACAATCTGTCCGGGAACGTTCAGGGACAGCGTTTTGTCGTTGAGGGTGGCAGCAACTTCTCCAATACGATAGGTCAGCGTCGTGTCGTTTTTGGTTGCTGTTACGGTTTTGCTGGCTCCGTTCCAGGAAAGCACAGCTCCTTGCGCCTCAAACAACTGACGCATAGGGACGAGCGTTGTCCCGTCTAGCAGTAGCGGTTGGGCAGTAAGCTCAAGCGGGCGGTCATCCACATAAACGGTTGTTACTGGAGTTAGCGGCGCCGACTTGGCGTAAGACGGGGTTGCTTGCAGCAGTGATACGGCCAGCAGAGCCAGCCCTACTTTCTTGTTGATTGTCATGCTGTCATCACCTCGTTGTTAAGTTGTTCATCTAAGTTGTACGAGACTGCCTCCGATTAGTTGTGTACCAATTATTGGATTAATTCAAAAACCAAAATAAACAAAAATAAAACAAAGTCATATCTGTGTTTTTATGTTGACATCAAAATTAAATAAAGATAGAATTACAAATGTGAAATGTTTCACTTTAGAGTAGTTCTGTATTTAGCGAGGGATCAAAAGTGAATCCTTAGGAGGCAGATTTTTATGAGCGCACATGTATTTTTTGTACCATCTATCAATCTGATGGGAAAAGGCTGTTTGCATGAAGTTGGACCCTATATAAAAGAACTACATTTAAACAAAGCACTGGTCGTGACCGATAAGTTTCTGATGAAGAGTGGAATTGCAGGCAAGGTCACATCCTTGCTGAATGATATTGGCTTGAACTATGTAGTATACGATGAGGTCAAGCCCAATCCAACCTGTAAAAACGTACATGATGGCGTTCAATTTCTACAGGACAACGGCTGCGACTTTTTAATTTCTATTGGTGGAGGATCCCCACAGGATACGGCCAAGGGAATTGGCATTATTGCTACCAATGGGGGACATATAACGGAGTATGAGGGCGTTCATCAATCCAAGCATAAATCGCTGCCCATTGTCGCCATTAATACAACGGCAGGAACATCCGCAGAAATTACAATCAATTATGTCATTACGGACGAAGAGCGCAAAGTCAAAATGGTTATGGTTGACAAGAATAGCGTAGCTACGATTTCAGTCAACGACCCTGAACTGATGGTAGACAAACCCGCCGCATTAACGGCAGCTACAGGACTAGATGCTTTGACTCATGCCATTGAAGCTTTGGTTACTCCGGGTTCTTATCCTGTTACAAATGCGACCGCGTTGGCAGCAGTAGAACTTATTTTTAACAACTTGGCCCGTACAGTGAGCGACGGTCATGATATAGAAGCACGTGAACAAATGGTTTACGCTATTTTCTTGGGAGGACTTGCATTTAATAATGCCGGGTTGGGTTACGTCCATGCTATGGCCCATCAGCTAGGCGGCGTATACGATTTGCCTCATGGGGTTTGCAATGCCATGCTGCTGCCGATTGTGGAGGAGGAGAATGCCAAGCATGTACCAGAGAAGTTTCGTGCCATCGCTAAGGTAATCGGTTTTGAAGATAAGGGGAAAACGGATAAAGAATGCGCGGACTATGTAATTCAAAGAATCAAAGACCTGTCGAAGGAAGTAGGGATTCCTGCCAAACTTTCTGAACTAGGTGTAAATGAGGTGGATTTAGATTTGCTTGCCGAAAACTCCATGAAGGATGCTTGTGCTCCGGGCAATCCGTTCATACCTAGCAAAGAACAAGTTATCGAAATGTTTAAGAAAATTCTATAAATCATACTGCTATTATTTTGTTATATACTTTAAGGGCTGTCCCAGGAACTGATTAAGAACACCAGGGACGGCCCTTTGCATTCTTATTATAACAGACTTAAATCTTATTCTTTGAAGCATTTCATACGTGAAAATCCGATCAGACTGACTGAATACTTGATTTGTATAGATGTCTATGCAATAATGCTTGTATGTTAAAAAATAATGCAGCTGCACTTGTAGGAACCATTAGGGACTCGATCAATAAATTAATTGTATCTGAGCTCGAATCCTATGGAGTTGAAGGAATTGTACCTACCCATGGTGGAATACTGATGTTTCTGTATCAAACGGATGGACTTTCGATTAAGGAATTGACGCAAAAAATTGCTCGTCAGCAGCCCACAGTCACTGTTTTGATCGACAAGCTAGTAAAATTGGGGTATGTGGAGAGGAAAAAAGAAAGGGAGGATAGCCGGCTTACTCTGATCTATCTTACCGAAAAGGGAAAAGAGCTGGAGCCTATATTTGAGACGATCTCCTATAAATTAAAAGAAACCATCTATGGGGGTCTCAAAGACGAGGAACAAAAACAACTGGAATATCTGCTGGAGCATGTAAAAAACAGGTTTTAAATTTTTTTAAACAAATGTATAGATATCTATACAAATGCCAAAATAACAATAAAACATCTGGAGGTTATGAAAATGAAACATCTTATCATCTATGCTCACTCTAACGCTGAAAGCTTTAATCACGCGATACTGGAAACGGTTGTAACCACCTTGAAGGAAAAAGGTGACGAAGTCGTTGTACGCGATCTATACGCTCTTAATTTTCAACCGGTATTAAAACCTGAGGATACTGCTGCGATGAGAGCTGGACAAACACCGGCTGATATCAAATTAGAGCAGGAGTATATCACGCAGTCCGATACGATTACGTTTATTTCGCCCATTTGGTGGACAGGACTTCCTGCGATCTTGAAAGGTTATGTTGATCGTGTATTTGCATACGGCTTTGCCTATACGGCTGGTACAGAAGGGATTAATAAGCTGCTTACAGGTAAAAAAGGGTTTATCGTGAATACACATGGTACTCCCAACGCGATCTACGATGAAATCGGTATGACCACAGGATTGAAGCTCACATCAGATACAGGAATTTTTGATTTCGTTGGAATTGAATCGGTTGGCCACTTGCTGCTTGGAAGTATCGGCTACCTTGATGAAGACGGTTATAAAGGATTGCTGAAACAAGTACAAGACACGGTTAAAACAGTGCTGTAAAGTTAGTTCATATTCGTTCAGAAGCGTAGGACATTCTTTAAACGACAAGGTCAACCAGCATTTGAGGGTTGGCCTTTTCTTATAAGTGCTAATACTTTTCTAATATAGTCCAGACAACGATCTGATCCTGCTTGTTATTATGGGGATATACAAAACTAGCCTTTGTATGATTTGTTTTGTCATAATATACTAAGGCGTTTAGGCTTTGGGCGGAGTCGTAGCTTTGATCCACGAAATGGTTACCCAATTTATTTTTTACATCATCAAGTTTCTGAAGCTTGTGACCATCGATACTGGAAAATTCACTCTCGGACAAGGTTTGCAGTTTCATAATCTCTCCACTAGAGCTATAGACAATCAAGAAATTTTCAAAATATCTGTGATCGGCATCTTTCGTGTGTTTATCGTTAAAATCCGGATTCTTTCTATAAGCAGTCAAATCAATCTCCGCAATATTCTTGCTTAGTGGAATATGGTTTATTGTCAATTCCGATAGATCCGTTGATTTTACCGACATCTCCGTCCATAGATCTTTTGTGAAATATGCCGTTAAAGCGATCAGGATAACAATACATATAATGAAGCTTTTTTTGGAGATTAGCTTAAGCATAGTTTGAAGACTCCTTACTATCACAGAGATTAGCATGGTTTATTTTATCGCAAATATTGGAGTATACTATTTAATTGTAACGAGTCGATGAATGAGATTAAAGAATTTTTTTGTTTTGGGCTAAGAGACCTCTGAAGGTGTAGGGGGAAAGTATAATAATTCACAAATATTTCATTGTTATTATCGTTGGCAATTCTTTATAGTACATAGTATCCATATTTAGTTTAACGTCGAGATAATGAAATTAATTTTCCTTACTCAGTGATTACCTGCATGTATTCAGAATAAGAATTACGGCAGCGCTTACGGGAATAAGGAAAAAGGCGATGTGGCAATGGAAATGCCTGATGCAGTTAATTGAGCTTTCCTTGAATATGATGAATGCGGATTCTAGTGAAAAATAACATAATGTGAGGGTGTACTGGGTGAGATATAAAATCATAGCAGATAGTTGCTGCGACTTAACGACAGAGCTTAAAGAAGAGATGCAAGTAACTACGATTCCATTAAACATGACATTGGGTGAAAAATGCTTCATAGATGATGACACATTGGACTTGCCTCAGTTTATGGAAGAAATGAAAGCCTGTACAACCAAGATTGGTTCCGCATCACCATCACCTATGCTGTATAAGGAAGCCTTTCAAGGCGCGCATACTTCTTTTGCCATTACATTATCCAGCAACCTGTCCAGCTCGTATTCCAGTGCGTTGGTAGCAAAGGATATGGCGGAAGAAGAGGGAGCGGATGTTCATGTATTCGATTCGAAAAGCGCATCGGCTGGGCAACTCTTGTTAGCTTTAAAACTACGCAAGCTGATCGACGAAGGATATCATAAAAGCGAAATTATCTCTTCCCTGGAGAGCTTTATCAGCAAGATGAAAACCTATTTTGTTTTAGAGAATTTGGATAATTTGGTCAAGAACGGACGAATGAATAAAATTACTGGAAAGATACTCTCATTCTTGCATATCAGGCCCATTTTAGGTTCAGATGGTGACGGAAACATCGCATTATTTACTCAAGCCCGTGGTCAAAATCAAATCATTGAAAAGTTGGCAGATACCATTGAAAAAAGTGGTCGAAGTACCGAAGGAGAAAGCATCGTTATTACTCATTGCAATAATCCCGGACTGGCGCAAAAGTTAATGAATACCTTGAAGAACCGCTATCAATTTAAAGATATTCATATTGTGCCCACCAGGGGAATTAGTTCAATGTATGCCAATGACAAAGGGATCATTATCGCCTTTTAAAAAGTATTCAGGGTTTATCCTCGTGCGATGGATAAACCCTTTTTAGTATATTGGGGCTTTGCATGAGTCTAAGCCTATCCCAATTTTCTAATGAGAACAGAGGCGTTTATGCTGGCTTGAGTTCCTCCGGCCTGTGTTTGCAGGGCAACAGCAGCAGTAGAGCTATGGTTACGCAGAGTAAGGACATCACCGCATGCCAGGGCGAGGATGGCTTGCCCGGTGTTCTGTTGTGTTCCCGCTCCTGAGCCGTACACGGTTCCCTCAGCCAGTACGCCATTAATAAAGATGGCGAATTGGTTAGGTTCCACACCCGACACCGAAAAGCGGACTTCATACTTTCCTGCATCGGCTACAGCAATTTGTGTAGTCCCTGGAAGGTGAGCAATCCCAGGTGTAAGTATGCCGTTCGTATCGAAAATGACCTCCCCTTCAATCGAAACGAGTTGGGGCCTCACATTATAAATGTAACCGAACTGCGCTATATCACCTGTGGTTCTGGAATCCCCTTCAGCATCATGATTAATGTTCACACGTACAACTTGCTTTTTGACAATGATGTCTTTACCAAACGATTTCCGTTTCGAGCGGCTTCTTTTTTTGGGGGGCATTTCCTCAAACTTTTTTTCTAGCTTATCAAACCAGGCACGAACGAAAACATCTTTTTTACGGCCTTTTTTTTGGTTCAATTTTGGACGACCCAATACAAACACCTCCATATGGTTTGTTGTATAGTACTCCATTCATCTAGAGGAGGCATAGATATCTGTCCTGTGTTTCATAGGAAACGATCTATTTTGACTAAAAACAGGCTTCTGTACAAGGTACATTCGTCTAGTATGTAAAAAGCACCTCCAAAAGTATCCTTGGTTGTCAACTAAGGATACTTTTGGGGTGCCAGTAGTAGCTTATATCATGATGAAGCGGTTTGAAGCCGCTTTTTTCGCACATATAGGGCGTACAGGATACCGCCAAGCAGGCACAGGATACAAGCAAATACTGCCAGTAACCAAGCTGAAGCAACTGCCCCTCCACGATCCATACTGTTTCCAAGCCATAGGGGCAGCAGGGCCCCTCCGACTCCACCTGCACCGATAAGCAGGCTGGTCGTCGATTCTTCTGTACCTGGCATCATTTTGCTGGCAAAAACAAGAGCGATGGAAAAGATGCCTGACATGCCGAGTCCCAGCAGTACGATAAGGACAAAGGCACCAGCAGTGCCTTGGATCAACGGGAACACACACAGCAGCAGAGTCGCTGCCAGTGAGCTCAGAGCGACAAAGACACCGTAGCCGTATCGATCGGCAATGTAGCCTGTGAACAACCGTCCAAAGGCCATTGCCAACCAAAAGCAGGTGACGCTGAGTGCTGCTTCGGCTTGTGTGAGACCGAGTCGCTCGATGAACATGGAGGGCAGGAAATTGGCCAGACTCATCTCTGTTCCTACGTAGATAAAGAAAAAAACGATAAATAATGCAAGGAGCCTCCAATTGCCTATAGGGCTGCTTTTAGAAGCCTTTACGGTAGGTGACTCCAGTGAATTAGTGGCACGCTTATGGTAGTCACCTCGGTGTTCTTGTTCGTCCAATAGAGCGTCCATTGTGCCAAAGGACCCGCGCAGCCAGGCTATAGTGGCTACGGCTGCAAACAAGGAGATGATGGGGAATGCCAGTCGCCACCAACCTAGAGCAATGAATTGGCTGGCGATAGCCGGCATTGCTAAGGCGCCGATCCCGAAAAAGACTTCCAGACGGCTCATAGCCGCGCCCGTTCCTTGGGTAATACCCCCAATAACAATAGTACCTATGACTGCTTCTACCATGCCGAAGCCAAATCCGGCTACTGCCCCGACGGCATATAGCCAGCCCCAAGGCGGCAGTAGTGAATATAGCACTTCAGCCGCACATAGCAGGAGGAGGGCAAATATCAGGCTTCGGCGTTTGCCAAAAGTCCGGGCAAGCCACGGTGACAGTAGGACTCCAGCCAGAAAGCCGGAAAATTGAGCGAATATCAGGCTTCCGCCATCTGTATAGTTTCTATCGTAATGCTCTAGCAACACGGGCAGTAGGGAGCCTACAACCACATGGGCTAGACCAATTAAAAAATAAGACAAGCTGCCGATCCATAGCAGTCGTTTCATGATTAACTCCTTTGGTACTAATTACCTTCATGCAGTAAAGTGAATGGTATAAGTCAGATTTGAATCATTAGGATAGCTCCAGTACTTGAAAGCCATAGCCTTCAATAGAAATATCCCCTTCCAGGAATTTCCCACTGATTAGCTCTTTTCCTTTTTGGTCATCCAGATGATATTGCTGTGTCTGGGCATTATGGTTCAGAACAAATAGATAAGACTTTCCATCTTTGGACCGCATAGTGGCTTCTATGCCCGCAGGAGCACGCAGCAGGGATGAAATCCCTTTTTGCTCACAAATGTAGCCCAGCAGACCATCAAGGAAAGGTTCCTCAGGGTCTGAAGCGACGTACCACGCCTCACCTTCACCAAAACGATTGCGTGTCAGCACTGGCTTGCCCTGATAGAAATCATCGCCGTATTCCGCCAGCACCTCGGCTCCTTCGCTATGCAGCAAGTCGCAGAGCAACCCACATTTATATTCACCTTCTAATACGCCCACTTTTTCTTTCAATATAATGCGATTGTGTGATTCAGGCAGAAGCGCATCAATTTCCTCCACCCAGATCCCGAGCAGATTACGCAGCTTACCAGGATATCCTCCGGTTGTGACCAGATCGTTTTCATTTACAATGCCGCTGAAAAAGGTTGTTAGGAAGGTGCCGCCACGCTCTGTGAATTGTTCCAGCTTCTCAGCAGTACCCGGCTTGACCATGTAGAGTACAGGCGCGATAATGAGATCATATTTTTGGAAATCTGTATCCACAGAAATCATGTCTACCTGTACGTTGCGCCGAAAGAAGGTAGCATAATACTTATGCACCTGATCTAAGTATTTCAAGGCGACAGAAGGGCCGCTTGATTTTTCCAAAGCCCACCAATTATCCCAATCAAACAAAATAGCTACTTTGGCATGAACAGTTGCGTCAAGCAGCGTGTTGCCTAAAGCACCAAGCTCGCTGCCAAGCTGTGCCACCTCGCGAAATACACGTGTGTTCTCATGCCCGGCATGCTCAATTACAGCCCCGTGGAATTTCTCACAAGCACCGATCGAGCGGCGAAGCTGGAAAAACATGACCGTATCCGCGCCATGTGCTACAGCCTGATAACTCCATAAACGCATAACACCAGGCCGTTTAAGTGAATTATACGCCTGCCAATTCTGCTGGCTCGGTGTTTGCTCCATCAGCATAAAGGGCTGCCCATCCTTCAAGCCGCGCATCAGATCATGCGCCATCGCCGTATAGCTTATCGGGGTATTAGCTCCGGGATAGCTATCCCAAGATACTATATCCATGTGCTTAGCCCATTTAAAATAATCCAGTTGCTTAAAAAATCCCATCAGATTGGTTGTTACCACGGCATCGGGAATATGTTTTTTTATCGCGTTATATTCCAGCAGGTAGCAATCCAGAATACTGTCTGAATTAAAGCGCGCATAATCGAGGGATATACCCTGGAATGTGGAGTGATTTTCTCCCCAATGTTCGCTTAGATTATTTGGAGGTACAATTTCATCCCAATCATAGAAGGTGTGACCCCAGAAGGAAGTATTCCACACTCGGTTTAGCTCTTCCAGTGATCCGTATTTTTGTTTGAGCCACACTCGGAACGCTGCGGCACAATTTTCACAATAGCAATCCCCGCCATACTCATTGGAAACATGCCACACGAGGATCGCGGGATGGTCTTTGTATCGCTCTGCAAGTCGGTCAGCCATCTGCTCCGCGTATTTCCGATAGGTTGGGCTGTTTGGACAAGAGTTATGGCGTCCACCGAATTTTCGCTTACGCCCGTCAGCATCGACCCGAAGAATGTCGGGATAACGGGTAGCCATCCAAGCAGGGTGCGCTGCCGTACTAGTAGCTAGACAAACGAAGATATCGCTTTCATAAAGATTATCAATTAGCTGATCTAGCCACTCAAAATGATATGTGATTTCATCAGACTGAATTTTAGCCCATGAGAAAACGTTGAGTGTGGCGATATCAATGCCGGCCTGCCTGAACATCCGTAAATCCTCCTGATGCGTGGCCTCATCCCATTGCTCAGGATTGTAATCCCCACCGTAAAATACTTTAGGAAGTTTGCTGCTTATCATGCCAATCACCTCTGTATATAAGAATAATCCTATCTTATAATACAAATTAATGCTTTTAAATATAATAAAATGAACATGTATATAACAATATGGATCTACATGAGACACAAATACCGCATACGCCGGAGGTGCTTTTTATGATTTTGACTCCCCATCATTTGCGATTTTTCCTGACTACTCGTGAGCACTCTTTACCTCTTTTTATTGAAAGTATCGGATTTAATAGCAGACAGGAGGATGTGTCCCGTCCAGAGGGCTATCCATGTTTTCACTGGATTCAGACAGTGTCTGGTGAGGGGATGTTTACATATAAAGGGGGGACCTTCCGTTTGGGCGAGCAGTCCGGGGTCCTGCTGCTGCCAGGCGAAGCCCATGCATACAGACGGGCGACCAAGGTATGGCGAACGTTATACATCACATTTGACGGACCCATCGCCGCTGCTGTATTGACTGCACTCGGATTGAAGCATACGCGAGGGTATCATTGGGACCCGGATAGCGAGCTGCACAGCTTTGGGGAAAACATGCTACACTCCATGGTTAGTGAACGTGATTTGTCTGGATTAGATGCTTCGGCCAATATGTACCGTTTTCTGACTCTGCTGCGTAAACATGGACAACATAGCTCGATGCCTTCCCTTTCTCATAATGTGGAACGTTTAACCCCTGTACTGACCTTTATGGAGCAAAATTATGCCAGCCCAGATGTGGGTTTAAGGGATATGGCCGTGATGATGAATGTCAGCGCTCGTCATTTAAATACATTGTTTAAGCAAGCGTTCGGTGTGACTTCGTATGCTTATCTGATTGTAATTCGGTTGCGGAAGGCGAAGGAAATGATGACGGAGTATCCGCAATTAACGGTGAAGGAGATTTCGGAGCGCGTAGGCTTCCGAGATGTCAGTCATTTTGTGGCAACATTCCGCCGAGCGGAAGGAATTACGCCTGAAAGGTTCAAAATACTGTATACATAAGGGTATTTTATCAAAATACTCTTTCTTACTCGGGAATGCTCTTTTTAGGGAGCATTCCTTATTGTTTTTTTCTGGATGAGGGAGTATAAAATAATAGTTCATTTGTTTCATCAATCTGATGTGCAGGTGACATAATAAATATACGATTCATAGTTCTTTTGCAAAACCCTCATCCAAAGAAGGAGTCAACGAAATGCTGAGTAAAGTCAAAAGGTTATTAATCGGTCGTCCGCGAAAGTCGACGGCCCTTGAAGATGAGAAACTGAATAAGCTCAAGGCACTGGCCATTCTGTCCTCAGATGCATTGTCCTCTGTAGCTTACGGCACGGAGCAAATTCTGCTGGTTTTAATTACAGCGGGCTTCGCTGCCCTATGGTATTCCATCCCTATATCCATTGCGGTGTTGGGTTTGCTTATCATCCTGATCCTGTCGTATAGACAGACCATTTTTTCCTACCCTGGTGGTGGGGGAGCCTACATTGTCGCACAGGACAATTTGGGAAAGAGTCCAAGTCTGATTGCAGGCGGCTCTCTGCTGGTCGATTATATTCTAACGGTAGCTGTTAGCTCATCGGCAGGTACAGATGCCATTACATCGGCGTTCCCATCGTTACATGATCATCGGATCGCAATTGCTTTGGTGATGATTATCTTTTTGACTATTATGAATTTGCGCGGGGTGACGGAATCTGCCTCGGTGCTGGCGATACCGATTTACTTATTTGTTGTTGCCATTTTTGTTTTGATTATTAGTGGTATCATTCACTATCTGGCAGGAGGAGCCCATGCGGCGGCGCCGCAATTTGGAGCTACGGTATCCAACGTCAGTCTGTTTCTCTTACTGAAAGCATTCAGCTCGGGCTGTTCGGCGCTAACCGGTGTAGAAGCTGTCTCCAATGCCATTCCGAACTTCCGCAAGCCTGCTGCCAAAAATGCGGCAACTACATTGATGATGATGGGCTTGATTCTCGGCTGTATGTTTATCGGAATTAGTTTGCTGGCTTATTGGTACGGTGTTCGTCCTAATCCGCAAGAAACAGTCATTTCGCAAATTGCGAATGCCACTTTTGGGCGCGGTGTGATGTACTACATCATTCAAGGTGTGACGGCGCTTATCTTGTTTTTGGCGGCCAACACAGCCTATTCAGCCTTTCCGTTGCTCGCTTTTATGCTCGCTAAGGACAAATATATGCCGCATATGTTTATGGTTCGTGGAGATCGACTCGGTTATTCTAACGGTATCCTGTTTTTGAGTATCTTCTCGGCATTGCTGGTCATCGTTTTTGGTGGCAATACCGAAAATCTCATTCCGCTTTATGCTGTAGGGGTATTTATCCCGTTTACCCTGTCCCAGCTTGGTATGATGATTCGATGGATTCGGCTCAAACCTGCTGGCTGGGTCGTCAAGCTGGCTATTAATACGGTTGGGATGCTAACCACGCTGTCGATTACGCTCATCTTTATCTTCACTAAGTTTAGCCAGGTGTGGGTAGTCTTTATCTTCCTGCCTTTGGTACTGTATTTCTTTATGAAGATCAACAAACATTACAAAAATACGGCTGAACAACTACGCATTGATATCACGAAGGACAAACCTATGGTCAAGGGCAATACGATTATTATTCCGGTGGCAGGCATTACACGAGTCGTTATGAATACCATCAGCTATGCCAAAACATTGTCGGACAATGTGGTTGCTGTATATGTGGGTGTGGATGATGAAGCGATTCAAAAAATGGAACAGAAGTGGGAAGAGTGGGATGTAGGTATACGTTTAGTAGTGCTGAGATCCCGTTATCGCAGCATCATTAATCCGCTCCGCAAGTTCATCGATACAGTAGAGTGGAAAAAGGCAGACGAGGACCATATCACAGTTCTCATTCCACAATTTATCACTAAACACTGGTGGGAAAATATACTGCACAATCAGACCAGTTTGCTGATGAGAGCTTATTTAATCAATTACAAAGACGTCATCGTAACGACCGTACCTTTTCATTTAAACAAATAAAGCCATATTAATACTCATTAGCATGATAAAATCAACACTTTTTGACCGCATCTTGGTGCGGTCGGAGAGTGTTTTTTTACATAATGGGGATATTTACTTGGGTGATACATTTTGTGTATTATGGATACAAAACGTATCATTAAGAATTGTTATGGAGGGATACGATGCCCGAAGACAAGGGGAAGATGGAACAAGATAAGTTGCAATTTGTAGATACGCTAAGGGCGCTGGCGATTATCGGAGTGTTACTTGTGCATGTCAGTCAGTATGTGGACGGATTAAACGGTTGGTTGCAAAAAGGCTTGAGCATAGGAGCCAAAGGAGTCGCTTTATTTTATATGGCTAGCGCTTTTACGCTGTTTCTATCTCTGAGCAGGCGTTCGAGTGACAAGAGAGAAGGAATGGTGGCCTACCTGTTGCGTCGTTTTTTTCGGATTGCACCCTTGTATTACATAATGTTAGGAATCTATTTAGTTGTAAATGGGACAGGTCCGCGATTTTGGCTTGGAGATCAGGAGGGAGTTACTGTCACTAATATTGCAGCCCATGCTCTGTTTTTGAATGGTCTCAATCCGTATTGGATCAACAGCATTATCGGTGTGGAATGGTCCATTGCGGTGGAATGTATGTTTTATCTATTTATCCCCCTCTTATTTAAGTTGATTCAATCGGTTCGCCATGCGACTTGGTTTGTCGTGATGGTGCTTGTGGCAAGCTTCGGGTTAAATACGGTGTTTGCTCAATATCCATTGATTAGTGATCAATCTTTATGGGGGCATTATTTGTATTTATGGTTTCCGAATCAGTTGCCTGTCTTTGGGCTGGGGATATTGTTGTTTTTCATTTGGAAAGACGAGCGTCATTGGAAAAGTGTAGACCCGCTCAGTGGGGGGCTTCTGCTTGTTACTGTGCTGTTTGCGTTTTTTGGAGGTATGACGGATTATCTCATAGGTGTTGGCTTGCTGTTAGGGGCGTATGCTTTGTATCATTGGCAGCCGAAATGGCTACTTAATCGCGTGTGGTCATGGATCGGCCGCCTCAGCTATAGCATGTATTTGACGCATATGCTGGTCCTGGGGCTAATCATACAGATTAAATTACCGTTTGCTCCTTTGGTCAGCCTCACACTTATGTTCATCATGACGTTGCTAATCACCGCTGGACTTTCCTGGTTTACCTACACGTGGATAGAACAGCCCGGCATCCGATTGGGGAAAAAGCTTATATCACGTATAAAATCTGTACGCAAGCAGGAAGATTCGGTCAAAGAAAGTGTTGCTTAGTTGCAACTTGAAGCAGCATCAGATAACATTTGGTTGAAGTGCTTGAATAAATCTACGAAATTATTGAAAAGACCCCTTGAAAAGTAGCTCCCAGCCCTTTATATTCGATGTACATCCAAGTTTTTGAATACACCGATGAGGTTTGTTGGAATTGTAAAGGAGATGCACGTATGCTTTTGGAGCCACTTGGCTTTTTACTTTTCTCTACACTGGAAGGAGTAGCTGTTTTTGCGCTGATTCTCAGTATCTTTAAAGTTAGAATGACTCCTTATCTATGGCAGGCTATTTTTGTGAATCTGATTATGAACCTGCAAAGCTATTTGCTCCGAGAGGAATTTTCACTCTCCTATTTAGTACCTGTCATTAATATGCTGCTTTTTATTTTTTTACTTGCTACGGTGGTGAAGATTCCGATTGTTTGGTCAGGTATTATGACAGTTACCGGTTATTTTGCATATGCCGTTATTCAGTCGGTACTCCTGAAAGCTATGTTCGGTAACCTGCCGGTTGCTGAACTGCAGAACGGATCCTTGAAGGGCTATCTGTTACAAGTGGTTAGCGCAGCGACAGGACTACTTATTTCATTTATATTGTATCGAAAAGAGATCGGCTTTTCCCCAAATTTCAAAAAGCTTAAGTTCAAAGAGGAATATGGCATTGTCATCACACTGATCATTCTGTCTCTCGTTTCAACCTCTATTGTGCTTTACTATAGCGAGGTATGGTTGAGTATGATATTTTTTGCACTGGTATCGGGATTTTTTATCTACTATGCAGTCGGAAAGGAATACCGAGATGATTGAAACGATGGCTTTCAAACTTGCTAACCAGATTAAACGTACTGTGCCTGATCATCCGGCCTCCGTCGCAGTACTTAAATACGCACTTGCTCTCATTCTGAATGCGTCTATGATCATCGTGTTGACACTATTCGCCTCATTCTTCACGGGGCGGATGGTCGAAGCTGTAACGATTCTCGTCGCTTTTGCCTTGCTGCGCCAAGTATCTGGTGGTATTCACTTGAAAACGGGTATGGCATGTGTGCTGGTGACCTCTGTAGCTTTTACATACATATCTTGCATTTCCTTAAATAATGGGTTGACAAACCTGTTTACCGGAATCGCTCTCATTCTTGTTTTATGCTTTGCCCCGTCCAGAATTGAAAAGCAGTCGCGCATTCCAGTGCGATTTTATCCCCTCTTGCGATTGTTATCTTCCTTGCTTGTATGTACTAACTTTGTAATAGGTTCTTCTGTAGTGGCTGTTGCTTTTTTGGTTCAAAGCCTAACATTAATCCGGGGAAGGAGGTGAGTGGAATGATGAAAAAAGTAGTATACGGGTTAGCCACATCGTTGTCTATGTTCGCGACTTTTGCTGTATCAGTGGCAAGTTATGTGTATGTTTATCAAGGAGATACACCCGAGGAACTGCTGAAATAAGCAAAATGCAGAATAGAAAAAATAATACATAGAGCTGCTATGAAGCAGCTTCTTTTTATGCAAAAAAAACAGGCGCTCTACGAAAGAGCGCCCGAATGGGAGAGGAGAAACCGGACGAAGAGCTTATGGGGAAACGTAAGTCTTCTCCGCGGTTGTCTACGACATTGGTTGAATGCCGATATCCTAAGGATGCCCAGGAGATGGTTTTTTATACCTGCTTCATCACTAAGTTTTTCAAACGGCGATGCATGTGGTACGATAACGTCATAATCTTTATATGGTTATGAACACATATAGAAAATAGGTGAGTTTCAGCGTGAGAGTGGTATCGGGTAGTGCCAAAGGAAGGCCGTTAAAGGCAGTTCCCGGCACCGGGACGCGACCGACCACGGATAAGGTCAAGGAAGCGCTATTTAGCATGATAGGTCCTTATTTTGATGGAGGAGTCGCGCTTGATTTGTTTGCTGGCAGTGGCGGCCTGGGTATAGAGGCGCTTAGTCGGGGAATGGACAAGGCAGTTTTTATTGATATGGAATCCAAAAGCATTGATGTCATTAAAGAAAATTTGCGAAAAACTGGATTGGAAGGAAAGGCAGAAGTGTTCCGCAATGATGCCGGACGAGCGCTTAAGGCGCTGGCAAAACGTGGAGCTCTTTTTGATGCTGTTTTTCTGGACCCGCCTTATCGTCTCAAGCACGGGGATGAATTGATGAGCCGTATGGCCGAGTTGGACTTGCTTCGTTCAGGTGCAATCATCGTGCTGGAGTATGAATCGGGACATGAGTATCCGATAAGTTTCGGACCGTTTGAACAGGTTAGAAAAGCGGTCTATGGTGAAACAGCGTTATCCATTTATCACTTTGATGATGCTTTGTCAGACGCCGAAGAACATACAGAAGCCGAAGGGGTCAAATTCGGCATCACCGAATCAGACGGGGAGGACCATCATGATTGAGCACAAACCACGTATTGCCGTATATCCGGGAACCTTTGATCCCGTGACGATGGGGCATCAGGATATTATTCAAAGAGCGGCCCGACAGTTTGATTTACTGATCGTCGCGGTTCTTAACAATATTAGTAAAAATCCGCTGTTTTCACTTGAGGAGCGAATGGAGCTGCTACGTACGGTAACTCGCGATATTCCAAACGTTGAAGTGGACAGCTTCCGTGATCTGACAGCCAATTATGTACGCCAAAAAGGGGCTCAGGTTATTGTCAGAGGAATTCGGTCAGTGACCGATTTTGAATATGAACTCCAATTAGCCTCTACAAATCATAAGTTGAACCCGGATGCGGAAACGATCTTTATGATGACCAACCCGGCTTATTCATATCTGAGTTCCAGTATGGTGAAGGAAATTGCGCATTTTGATGGCAAGGTCGTAGATCTGGTGTCACCAGAGGTGGAAGACGCACTGCGTGCCAAGGTTAGCGCGAATCGCGGTGGCTCCACCATGAAGTCATAAAGGAAACGGCGAGCAGAGCAAGTATAATCGTACTCAGAAGTACAACGGACAGTACGGTTAGTTGCCAGGGGTACATGGATGTTCCTACTATTTGTGTTAATAAGCTGCTGGCTCCGGCCATGACAGATTGCGATCCGGAATCATTTACACTTTCGGCAAAAGAAGATACAGAACTGCGGCTGACGTAAGCAGGAATTGTATTACTGACAATGTGGCTAAGCGGAGTCCATGCCGCCAAGGTTAGTCCAAAAGCAATGATCCCATGTAGCACTCGTGATAAGGTGAAGGTGATGCCCTTGTCGGAAGGTTTGGTGACGGCGGTAATTTGAAGCCAGCCGCACAAGCCGCCCCAGCCCAACACAGCACTGATCAGCGCTGCTTGTGTACGGAGATCGTAGGGCAGGCGGCTGATTTCATAGGAACCCAGATGGATTTCCATCCAAGCAGGCCACACCATAGAAAGCGTTCCTTGACCTGAGTATAAGGTCAGCAGCCGAATCAGTACGGAAAAGAAAATAATGAATCCACCTGTCACCATCAGCATCTGTACAGCATGGGATACGGTTTCGCCTAACAGTTTTCCAAAACTGCGGCCATCCCGTTCTCTGGCAGAGCGGGTAGCTTCCCATGCGGATCGGATCAGGGAGGTGGTAGTGCGGGAAACAGAAGCGCGCCGGATGGCAGCTGGCGTTTCCCGTTTTTTCGATTTTTTGGACGAATCAGGTATTCTGGCTGTGATCCAGCCTGCCAGCAGCCCGGAAATCCAGTGAACGGCAAGTAACAGCCCACCTACAGCAGCATTGTGCAGCAGTCCTGTGCCAATGACGAGCAGGATCGTAATCGGATTGCAGAAATGAGCGATAGCGGTCAGACGTCGAAGCTGAAGCGCGGTCATATCCTCCTGTTGTGCCCATTGGCGTACCGCTTCCGCAGCAGCCGGGAATCCCGCAGTTAGACCGAGGGCCAATACCCAGCCGCTTCGTCCTGGCAGCCGAAACCAGGATCGCATGAACGGCTCCAGCAGAACACCTAGACCATGTACCAGACCAAAGGCGATGAGCATTTCAGATAGCATCAAAAAAGGCAGCATGGCCGGGAAAATAATGCTCCACCATAATTTAAGTCCCTGGGTAGAGGCTTGAAATACTTCTTCTGGTGAGGCAACAATAGCCATTACAAGCAAAATGGCTCCGAGGCCAAGCAGCAAGGTTGTCCAGTAAGGAGCAGGGCGGGCTTCCTTTTGCATCAAAGATTTCACCTCTCATAAATATACTAAGGAGAGTCGGATGCTGTCTCCAGCGTTATTCACCTTCATTGTCTGGATATAGGTTGCTCGTACATGTTGTCGTAAACAATGTATGCTTTTTTGAAAGGCTTGAGAACAGGTGGTGCAGAGGTTGGGTAAGATAAGAGAAGTTAGGCTGCAAGGGGGAGAAGCAATGATGCGAATTAACCGGAAAAGAGCCTTTTTTACAACCGGTTATGTCTTAATGCTGGCTGCAATGGTCTATGTGCTGGTTTATATGCCAACCCCTTATCTGATCTATGGACCAGGTGGGGCAAACGAGATCAAACCGATGGTTAAAGTACAGGAAGGTGATAGCAACGAACGGGGGAGCTTTATGATGACGACGGTATCGGCGCGATATGCCAATGTCATCATGCTAGCTATGTCCAAACTGGACAGCAACTCGGAGATTCAGCGCAAAGAGGATCGTCTGCATGGCAGAAGTGAAGATGAATATGCAGCAGAGCAGGTATGGTATATGGGGGATTCCCAATCTTCCGCGATGGAGGCTGCCTATACCCGTGCCCATGTTTCCTATCGCATTGTGCCGAATTATGTGTATGTATTTAAGGTTCCGGGACCGAACAGCGTGTTTGAGCCCGGAGATGAAATATTAGAGTTAAACGGTACGAGGGTAACTGATAATCATTCCATTCGGAAGGCATTGGAGGATGAGAAACCCGGAACGCTGGCTAAAGTGAAGCTAAAGCGCGATGGAAAGTTGCTGGCAGTGCAAGCTCCATTAACAACCATCACGGACAGTGAGACGAGAAAACAACGTTCCGGGTTTGGTGTCAGTATTGCTACAGTACAGAAGGTAGAGCCAAAGGATGGACGTAAAACGATTCATTTTACATCCACGGATGTCGGCGGACCTTCGGCAGGTTTGATGTTTACTATGGAAATCTATAACCAGTTGACGCCAGGTGACTTAAGTAAGGGATATCGTGTAGCCGGTACGGGTACTATTGATAAGGACGGTCAGGTTGGAGCGATTGGTGGCGCCAAGTATAAAATCGTCGCTGCTGACCGTCAGGGTGCGGAATTGTTTTTCGTCCCGGCGGATAATTATAAAGAGGCCAAAGCCAAAGCAGAGCAAATCGGAACCCAGATGAAGCTTGTCCCGGTTCGCAAGCTTGGCGATGCGCTGAATTATATGGAAAAGCTGCCTATTAAACCATAAGGGGCGGTCGCAAGTAATCAGCATACATGTCACGTATGGCGGGACGCGGCATCCCGGCTGCATGTATGGCGGCTGCGGCAGTATCCCAGTCCAGATGGGCATGTGATCCGGCAGACGGCTTGACCCATACTGGCAGGGTGGCGGTGTCTTTCATTCGCGCCAGCAACTCGCGTCCAGCCCTATTAAAGCCGAGCACGCGGATATAGCCGGGACCTTTCGCCAGCTCAGTGGGAGTCATATCAGCTTTGGCATGATTCAGCAAAATATGTGTACACATCCGCTGAAGCTTTGTACGAGTATAGCGCTTTGTCTTGACAGCGGCAAACAGGGCCTCCATAGAGGGATGAGGCAGCGTGTACAGTGATTGCTGTAGGCGATGCTCCAGCCCTTCGGTGACCTCGTGCAGCTCCGCCAGCTGCTGCGGGCTACGCGTGATCAGGGCGTTCAGCAACGGCTGGCAGAACGCTTCCCAATGCAGCGGGGCACGTTCTTCTTGCCACTCGCGCTGCAAAATCTCCAGGGTCGCCGCAGGTACGTACGGCGACGCGGCCTCCGGCCCGCCGTCCAGCAGCAGACGGCGGATGGCCGTGGCGCTGGCGATGGCTCCGTCCGCAGGCGCCACCGTCTCATGGTATCCCGATCCCGTGCGGGCCACCGTAAAGGGCTTGATTGTGCTGCCCAGCCGTTCCAGCGCAATCAAGTAATGCAGCCCGAGCGTATTGTTGGGCTGCTGCATGAGAGCGGCGAGCGCAGCACCGTCCGCTCCTTCGGCTGCCAGCGCGGCTGCGGCTCCTGCGTAGGCGGCAGGATAACTTGCGCCCTTGCTCAGGCGCTGGGCGATGCCGGCCTTGAGTTCGGCCGGCTCTGCCGCCAGCACGCGGGCCAGCGTGTGCAGCGGGGCGATATCTCCGCTCTCGCTGCCGAAGCAGAGCGCGTCGACGATGCCCGTCGCGCAGAGCAGGGTCACCGCGCCGCGGGCAAACCATTCTGCGGGCTGGACAGCATAGGCCACAGGCAGCTCCAGAATCAGGTCTACGCCCATAGCAAGTGCCATTTCGGTGCGTGACCATTTGTCTGTAATCGCGGGTTCGCCTCGTTGAAGGAAGGGACCGCTCATCACAGCCACCGTTCGCTGTGCACCAGTGATACGAAGAGACTCCTTCCAGTGATGGACATGTCCGTTATGCAGGGGATTATACTCTACAATGATACCGAGTGTTTTCAAGACTGTATGTCGGCTCCTTTCTTGAAGTAGCTTATTTGATAACTATTTTGAATGAGTGGTTTACTACTAGCGAATGCATGTTTTCAGGGCAGCTATCTGATATTTCATCATGCACTTGAACAAGACCATTGAGACCTGGAGCAAAAAGCTTTATACTCGCATTATTGTACACGAAGAGTGGCGGGGGTACGAATACTCACAGGTACATGATAAATACAACACATTTTTGCATCCGCATAGATCTTGCCGAACCATTGGAAAATCGATGGATTTGTAAGTGGTGTAAAGTGAAAGGTGTTGACAAACGACTCGATCAGTCGGTATAATAATTTTTGTTTGTTTGGAGTGATAGTGATGCAACTATTTTTTCGCAAAGTAGCAACAAGTGACGGTCCCTTTCCTATCCGTGAATCTCTTAATGTGAGTGAATTGGTGGATGATCGTGCTGATGTTACAGCCGTTTCCCCGCTGGAGACCGACTTGGTCGCCGTTAGTCTGGGTCAAGGCTCGATGAGTGTGGAAGGCACGTTGACCGCAGGTCTGGACATGCTTTGCTCCCGCTGTTTGAGCCCGATGCACGAGGATTTGAATATTGAATTTCGTGAACGGTTTAAGCAAACCTCATCTTCAAATGTTGAAGAGGAGGATGAAGATGGCGATTTTATCGCAGTGACGGAGGATTCCTTCGACATTGCACCGTATTGTGAAGAACTGTTTGTACTGCATGTGCCGTTTGCGCCTATATGCAGTGAGGATTGTCAGGGGATCGCGCCAGCGGCCGGACAAGACTGGAGCCTTGGCTCCGACGACAGTAACGATAGTGATACGGAAAAGATTGATCCGCGTCTGGCAGGGCTTAAGGATTTTTTTAAATGAGAATTGAGTTCAATTCTGAAAAAAATCATCATCCGCTTGTGCCGGGAAGTTATTGAACCGATACGTGGATGTTGCAGGCTTGATTCACCGGCTGTAAGATCATTGTCTTTTGGCATTTTCTTTCGGTCTTGAATGAGATAAGAAGTCATACCCGTCATGCGGGGTTGATCTGTTTAAGGAGGTGGGAATAATGGCAGTACCTCAACGGAGAACATCCAAAACTCGTCGCGACAAACGTCGTACTCACTTTAAACTGGAAGTACCAGGTATGGTGAAATGCTCCGAATGCGGCGAATTGAAACTTGCTCACCATGTGTGCAAAGTTTGCGGAACGTACAAAGCTAGAGAGATCATCTCTCAATAATGTCCGATAAGCGGATTCTTTGGAATATTCGCAGAGAAAGTAGCGCTTCACTACAGTGAGGCGCTACTTTTTTTATCAGCATGCTTTCTTTTTGCGTCAGCATGCTATATACTGTTTTAGTACCAGGTTCTAAGAAAGAAGGGCCTAAGGGGTTCCTTTATACATACAAGAAGACAAACCGGCTTGAAGTTTAGCCGTTAGAACGTGAAGTAACCTGAACTGTCGGCTGAACGGCAGTTTACTGTAGGGAAAGGAGGCGTCACTGATATCGAACGTTTGCCGAAGAGACAGAGACAGCAACGGCTGACTCAATTAATTGACGATAATCCGTTCGTGACGGATCAGGAATTGACAAGACAGCTGAAGGTAAGCATTCAGACCATTCGGCTGGACCGGATGGAACTGGGAATCCCAGAATTACGGGAGCGGCTAAAGCTGATGGCTGAGCGCTCCTACGATCAGGTTCGTTCCTTGCCTTTACATGAAGTAATTGGGGACATCGTTGATCTCCAGTTGGATCGAAGTGGTATTTCGATTTTTGAAATCAAAGAGGAACATACTTTTTCACGTACAGGCATTGCGCGAGGACATTATGTGTTTGCACAGGCCAATTCATTGGCCGTTGCCGTAATTAACGATGAGATAGCATTGACCGCTTCAGCGGATATTCGCTTTGTTCGTCCGGTTCATTTGGGTGAAAAATGTATTGCCAAGGCATATGTACGCTCAAATCCAGAACAAAAAGGGAAGGCCAAAGTGGAAGTGTTTGCTTACGTAGGAGAAGAAATGGTATTCCAAGGCAACTTTGTCATTTATCGCTCCACGGAGGAAGAGTATAGCGAAGGAGGAAGTCAGCATGCGGATCGCCATTGATGCCATGGGAGGAGATAATGCTCCTGAGGCGACAGTAGAGGGCGCGTTATCTGCGGCGGCGGAATGGAAGGATACAGACATTACGCTGGTTGGTGACCGGGAACGGATTGAAGCGGTTTTGAACGGGAGGGCGCTGCCGACGAACCTCACCATTCGCCATACGTCCGAAACGATAGATGCGCAGGACGAACCTGTAAAGGCAGTGCGGCGTAAAAAGGATGCCTCCATGGTCGTAGCGGGTCGAATGGTTAGAGAAGGCGAAGCGGATGCCATGATATCCGCAGGTAATACAGGCGCTCTAATGACTACAGGATTGCTAGTGGTTGGAAGAATGGAGGGCATTGAGCGTCCGGCTCTTGCGCCGATGATACCGACGATTGATGATCAAGGTATTCTGGCGCTGGACTTGGGGGCCAATATGGATGCTAAGCCTGAACATCTTGCCCAGTACGCACTGATGGGGAGCTTGTACCGTCAGAAAGTTCACGGAGTGGCTTCTCCAAGGGTAGGTCTGCTGAATGTTGGGACTGAAGCAGGAAAAGGCAATGAACTAACAAAGTTGGCGTATCCTCTTATCGAGCAGTTACCTGTCAATTTTGTGGGGAATGTTGAATCCAGAGATGTGTTAACCGGAAATTGTGATGTACTGGTGTGCGACGGATTCGCCGGAAACATTATGCTAAAATCGCTAGAGGGAACAGCTGGAGCGATATTTTCTCTCCTTAAAGAGCAGTTCACCAAATCCTTAAAGACCAAGCTTGCGGCAGCCTTGATTATGCCTGAACTTCGGGGGCTGAAAGGGAAACTCGATTATAAAGAGCACGGCGGGGCTCCTTTGTTGGGGTTGAGCGGACTCGTCTTAAAAAGTCACGGTTCGTCTGATGGCATTGCCGTCAAAAATGCGGTAAGGCAGGCTCGTACGGCCTTGCAAAACCGGTTGGTGGAAAGTATATCCAAGGAAATCAGCAGGAAGTGAGTGACGATATGAATAAATTACGGCCGGTTGGTGTTATCGGAACAGGGAAATACGTACCTGAGAAAATTCTGACCAATAAAGATTTGGAAGAAATCGTTGAAACAAGTGATGAGTGGATTGTTAGCCGTACAGGGATTCAGGAGCGCCATATTGCTGCTCCTGAACAGGCTACATCTGATTTGGCTTATGAAGCAGCAGTTAAGGCGTTGGAGTCTGCGGGTATGACGGCACAAGATCTGGACCTGATTATAGTAGCTACGGTTACACCAGATATGGCGTTTCCGTCAACTGCTTGCATTCTTCAGGACAAGTTGGGGGCCAAAGGCGCAGCGGCTTTCGATTTGTCTGCTGCATGCTCGGGTTTTGTGTACGGGCTGGCTACCGCAACTAGCTTCATTAAGACAGGTATTTATAACAATGCGTTAATCATTGGTGCAGACTGCCTTTCCCGGATTACAGATTATACTGACCGCAACACCTGCGTGCTTTTCGGAGATGGAGCAGGAGCTGTAGTGATTGGTGAAGTACCTGAAGGTAGAGGATTCCAATCCTTTGATCTGGGGGCTGAAGGCGCTGGAGGCACCTTGCTCAAGTTGGAAGCTGGGGGCTCACGTTTGCCTGCGAGTGCAGACACACTGGAAAATAAACAGCACTATATTTACATGAATGGACGCGAAGTGTTCAAGTTCGCGGTTCGCGTTATGGGAACAGCAACGGTTGATGTGTTGGAAAAAGCTGGGTTGTCCAAGGACGACATCGATCTGTTCGTTCCGCATCAGGCCAATATCCGAATCATCCAATCAGCAATGCAACGTTTGGATTTGCCAGAGGAAAAGGTAGTTATTAATGTTAATAAATATGCAAATACATCCGCAGCATCCATTCCTCTTGCTCTTGTGGAAGCAGCTGAGGAAGGCCGCATGAAGGAAGGCGACCGTATACTAATGGTGGGCTTTGGTGGCGGTTTGACTTGGGGTGCGTCGGTTCTTATCTGGTAATTAAGTGGAAGATTTGATATAATATTGAATTTGTCTGGTGTTTTACAGAAGAAGCATTGGATACAGAGAGGTGCATGCACGATGGGCAAAACGGCATTTATATTTCCCGGTCAGGGTTCACAAGCTGTAGGTATGGCTAAAGATGCTTATGAAGCAGTTCCGGCTGCAACAGAAGTATTCCGTAAAGCGGACGAACGTTTGGGTTTCGCGCTAAGCACACTGATCTTTGAAGGGCCTGACACAGCCTTGAAGCAAACATCCAATACGCAGCCTGCGCTGTTAACGGCGAGTATTGCGTTGTATGAAGCGTTCAAGGAAAAGGGCATCCGCCCTGATTATGTGGCTGGGCACAGTCTAGGAGAGTACAGTGCGCTAGTGGCTTCCGGTGTTCTCACATTTGAGGATGCAGTTGAGACTGTTCGTGCACGTGGTCAGTTTATGGAGCAGGCCATTCCTGATGGACAAGGCGGGATGGCTGCTGTGCTGGGCGCTGATCGTGAAGCATTGGCAGCATTGTGCCGTGATATTACGGAATCTGGTCAACTGGTTGAACTGGCCAACATCAACTGTCCCGGACAGATTGTTGTATCCGGTACACAGGCGGGCGTAGCTGCCGTCGCTGAACGTGTGAAGGAAGCAGGCGGCAAGCGTGCTATTACTTTGGAGGTCAGCGGACCTTTTCACTCGTCATTGATGAAGGAAGCGGCAGATAAGCTCTCCGATAAATTGGAGACTGTGAAATTTGCCGAAGCCCAGATTCCGGTTGTGACCAATGTGACAGCAAAACCTGTACGTGAGGGAAGTGAAATTCGCCAACTGTTGGTGGAACAGGTCTATTCCCCGGTACTATGGGAAGACAGCGTAGCATGGCTGCTGGAACAAGGGGTGGACACCTTTGTTGAGTTCGGACCGGGAAGTGTTTTGACCGGACTGGTTAAAAAGATTGACAAAACGGTTAAGCTGTATAACATGAGTAGCCTGGAGTCGTTTGCTTCTATAACAGAAGCCCTAGAAGCCCGTTAAAAGTATTAATGATTACCTTTACGGGTTAAATACTTGCAAGGGAGGATAATGATGTCTAAGGCATTAAGTGGAAAAATAGCGCTGGTTACGGGAGCATCGCGCGGAATTGGCCGTAGTATCGCACTGGCGCTGGCTGAAGCAGGCGCTAATGTTGCAGTAAACTATGCTGGTAGTGAAGCGGCTGCGACTGAGGTAGCAGAGCTGATTCGTGCCAAAGGTGTGGAAGCTATTACAGTTCAGGCTAATGTGGGACGTGCTGAAGAAGCTGATCAGTTGATCAAGGATGTGGTCGGCGCTTGGGGCAAGATTGATATCCTGGTGAATAATGCTGGCATAACAAGAGATAATTTAATCATGCGGATGAAAGAAGAGGAATTCGATCAGGTGATCGAAACGAATCTCAAGGGTGTGTTTAATTGTCTCAAAGCGGCGACACGTCCAATGATGAAGCAGCGTTCCGGCCGAATTATCAATATCTCTTCCGTTGTTGGTGTACTTGGTAACGCAGGACAAGCCAACTATGTTGCTGCTAAAGCGGGAGTGATTGGACTTACTAAATCCTCTGCTAGAGAGCTTGCCTCAAGAGGAATTACAGTCAACTGTGTGGCTCCTGGATTCATTGACACTGAAATGACGCAGGTGCTGGCTGATGATTTGCGTGACAATATGCTTAGCGGTATTCCGCTGGCCCGTCTTGGACGGCCTGAGGAAATTGCAGATGTGGTGCTATTTTTGGCCTCGGATGCTTCCTCATATATGACGGGCCAGACTTTGCATGTGGATGGCGGCATGTATATGTAGTTCATGTTGCCAATCCGCATGCCCCGATGGAGAGTAGTTAATGAAAACTCTCTTCTATGGCATTTTAATTGTAATTTTCGTATAATACCATAAGGAGGAGGTGAGCCGGATGTCCGATGTATTGGAGCGCGTAAAACGCATTGTCGTTGACCGTTTGGGAGCCGACGAAGCCGAAGTTACACTTGAAGCATCTTTTAAAGATGATTTAGGCGCTGATTCTCTCGATGTAGTTGAATTGGTTATGGAATTGGAAGATGAGTTTGATATGGAAATCTCTGATGAAGATGCAGAGAAAATTACAACTGTAGGTGAAGTTGTGAAGTACATACAATCTCATACCTAATTCATGTCATCAAAAGTCCCGTTCTGTTACAGGCGGGACTTTCTCCTAATTATACAGATTGAACTAAAGACGGAATTGTCGTGTGTTTTTGAATTTGCTTAGTTTCACTTCGTCAACGGCTGAGTATAATGCGGCATTACTAACTTTAGTTGATTCTATATTATTTTTGTACACAAGCGTGTGCGATCTAAAAATACAATTTGCAGTAGACATAGAGGTGATTATCTTTGAAACAACGTGTTGTCATAACAGGAATGGGTGTAATCACTTCGCTGGGACAGGATTTGAACACACTATGGGATAATCTGATGGCTGGTAAATCTGGTATCAGTAAAATCGAAGCTTTCGATACAAGTGAGTACACTACAAAAATAGCCGCTTCCATTAAAGATTTTAATCCAGAGGATTATATCGATCGTAAGGATGCACGCAAAATGGACCGCTTTGTGCAGTTTGCGGTTGCTGCTAGTAAATTGGCACTTGAGGACAGTAAGCTCGTAATCGGAGAGAATGTGGATGCCGAGCGTGTTGGTGTATCTGTCGGTTCTGGCATTGGCGGATTGGGTACTTGGGAAGATCAGCATAATGCATTGATCGAAAAGGGACCTAAACGCGTAAGCCCTTTCTTCATCCCGATGATGATTGCTAATATGGGTTCCGGTCAAGTTTCGATTTCACTCGGAGCTAAGGGCCCCAATACATCGCCAGTTACGGCTTGTGCCACAGGTAGTCATGCCATTGGTGATTCCTTCCGCATGATTCAGCGTGGTGACGCTGACGCTATGATTTGCGGCGGTGCCGAAGCGACGATTCGCCCGATTGGTATTGCTGGATTTTGCTCCATGAGAGCGATGTCCACACGTAACGATGAGCCGGAAAAGGCAAGTCGTCCATTTGACACCGAAAGAGACGGGTTTGTTATGGGCGAAGGCTCTGGTGTTCTGATTCTGGAATCGTTGGATCATGCCTTGAAGCGTGGTGCACATATTTACGGCGAAGTGATTGGCTACGGTCTTTCTGGTGATGCCCATCATATGACAGAGCCGGATCCAGAGGGAGCAGCACGCTGCATTAGAATGGCGATCCGTGATGCTGGGTTGAATCCTGAAGAAATCGATTATATCAATGCACACGGTACATCTACACCGGTTGGTGACAAGTCGGAAACAGAAGCAGTCAAGAAAACGCTTGGAGAGCATGCCTATAAGGTAGCGATCAGCTCAACCAAGTCGATGACAGGGCATCTACTGGGTGCAGCGGGAGGTGTTGAAGCTGTAATCTGTGGTCTTGCGCTTCAACATCAGACGATTCCGCCAACAATTAATTTGGATAATCAAGACCCGGCTTGTGATCTTGATTATGTGCCTAATGAGCCAAGAAAAGCGGAACTGAATGTGGTTATGTCCAATTCCTTTGGTTTTGGCGGTCACAATGCTACGGTTATTCTAAAAAAATATGAAGCGTAAGGGGTCAGTTCGTTGAGTGGAGACTTGAAGCAATTACAGCAGAAACTTCATATTCAATTCAACAATCGGCAGCTTCTGAAGCAGGCCTTTACGCACGCTTCCTACGTAAACGAACATCGGTTCAGTCAGCATGCAGATAATGAGCGTCTGGAATTTCTGGGTGACGCTGTTCTGGAGCTGACGGTGTCCGAGCAATTGTACAATCAGTACCCTAACCGGCCCGAAGGCGAACTAACCAAGTTGCGTGCAGCTATTGTCTGTGAGCCTTCTTTGGTGAAGTTTGCTGTCGGGCTTGAGTTCGGGCAGTATGTACTGCTTGGAAAAGGTGAAGAGCTGACAGGCGGACGTACTCGTCCTGCTCTGTTGGCTGATGTGTTCGAGGCGTTCGTAGGCGCGCTTTATTTGGATCAGGGTCTGGAAGCCGTCCGGTCGTTTCTAGAACGTTATATTTTTCCTCAAATTGTATTAAACGGTAAGCTTCAGATGAGTGATTTCAAAACAGAGCTTCAGGAACTGACACAGCATCATAACATGGGGATGCTTGAATACAAGATTGTCGAGGAACGCGGACCTGCCCATGAACGTGAGTTTGTAGCCGAGGTATATATGGACAGCGAACGGCTGGGGGCAGGTACAGGACGCTCCAAAAAAGAAGCTGAGCAGCAAGCGGCGGCAGTTGCTTTAAACCGTTTGAAGCTGGCGGAATCGTAATCGGTACCTGAGCGGCCCGAACGGGTGACGCAAGCAGAGGACACAAAGTAAGAGCAAAGGGCAGTCCGCGGGGAGTCCCGGCCCGTAATGGCGAATGGACTGCGTTTTGCTCTTTTTTCGTGGCTTTACTGCTATAACGTGAGCGTCGATACTGTGCTTTTTCCACATTAGTCTTATGCTACAATAGGGATAATTCATATCAATCAGGCAATGGTGATGTACAAGCATATTTGAATGTTAGAGGTGAGATTGAGGATGTTTTTAAAGCGCATTGAGCTGGCGGGCTTCAAATCGTTTGCAGATAAAACGGAAATGGAATTTGTCCGCGGCATTACGGCAGTCGTCGGACCCAATGGGAGCGGGAAAAGTAATATTTCCGACGGAATTCGTTGGGTACTGGGCGAACAGAGTGCCAAATCACTGCGTGGCGGCAAGATGGAGGACATTATTTTTGCAGGTAGTGATGCTCGTAAGGCTGTTAATTACGGTGAAGTATCGCTTACGCTGGATAATGAAGATCAGGCGTTGCCTCTGGATTTTGGTGAAGTGACGGTAACGCGACGTGTGCATCGGAGTGGGGATAGTGAATATTTCATTAATCGTCAATCATGCAGACTTCGAGATATTACAGAGCTGTTTATGGATACAGGGATTGGTAAAGAAGCTTATTCGATTATTGGGCAAGGACGTATTGAAGAAATTCTAAGTACCCGATCTGAGGATCGACGGGGGATTTTTGAGGAAGCCTCGGGTATTGTAAAATATAAATCACGTAAAAAAGATGCGGTTCGCAAGCTGGATGAAACAGAGCAAAATTTGCTGCGTATTCACGATTTGGTCAGTGAACTGGAGGAGCAGATTGGACCTCTTAAGGAGCAGTCTGAAAAGGCGATTCATTTTAAAGAGCTGCGCAGTGAATTAAAATCCAAAGAAATTTCGATGTACGTCCATCAAATTGAACAAATCCACACTTCATGGAGCGAAGCGACTTCCAAACTAGCTTTGTTGCAGCAGGAGCAGCTTCAATTGTCTACAGTGGTGTCCCGCCACGATGCAATGCTGGAAAGCGACCGCAATGAATTACGGCAACTGGAAGAGCAAGTAGAACGTCTGCAAAAGGATCTGCTGCAATACAGTGAAGCTACGGAAAAAAGTGAAGGCTACGGTGAATTGCTCAAAGAGCGCACACGCAATTTGGAGGCCAATCGGGAACAATTGATCTTATCCCTCAGCACAAGCGAATCACGGCATTCCGAACGCAAAAGCGAACTGGATCAACTAAATGAAAAGCTGTCAACGCTGAATGTAGAGTTGGACGAGTTGCGTGCGCGACTGTCTGACGAAGAAGCCAAACTGATTGGCGTCACAGGTGGAATCAGCCAGGAGCAAGAGGAGAGCCTTAAGGGTGGTCTGCTGGAGCTGATGAATCAGATGGCGCAGGCGCGTAACGAAATTCGTTATACCGACCAACAGAGGGAAGCGTTGGAACGCCGAGTGAATCGTGTGAGTGATGAATCCGGCAAATGGGAAGCCCAGAAAGCTGAGCTTGAACAGCGAAAAAAAGGATTGGAAGCAGCGATTCAGAAGCTGGGACAGGAAATTAGCAGTTTGCGCAGTGGCTATATTCAGGGAAGTGAACAATACCAGGCCCTGCAAAAACTACTGGAAGAAAACCAGGGTACGGTTCGTAAATGGGAACAAAAACGAGAGGCCCAAATTTCACGACGAGATACAATGAAAGAAATGCAGGATGACTTTGACGGCTTCATGCTCGGAGTTAAAGAGGTGTTAAAGGCTTCACGCAAGGGTACTTTGCACGGTGTGCATGGAGCGGTAGCGGAGCTGATTCGAGTACCTGAGCATTTAGAGCAGGCGATGGAAACCGCTTTGGGCGCTTCAGTTCAGCATATTGTGATGGAAAATGAATCGGTATCCAGACAGGCGATCAGTTTTCTAAAGCAACGTCAACTGGGCAGAGCGACATTCTTGCCTATGGATGTTATCCGTCCGCGTCAGATCGGTGCGGGGGAACGCCAGATTGTGGAAAGCGCAGAAGGCTTTGTCGGGATCGGTGCAGATCTTATTCAGTACGATGATCGATATGCCGGAATCGTAGGCAGTCTCTTGGGGAATGTGGTCATTGCTCGTACGTTGGAAGATGCCAATCGCATTGCGGCCCGTTGCCAATATAGATATCGTGTTGTCACGCTGGAAGGCGATGTTGTCAATGCAGGTGGTTCCATGACTGGGGGGAGCCAGTTCAAGAAAAATGCTAATCTGCTAGGCCGTAAACGTCAGCTGGATCAGTTAGATCAAGACATTCTAGATACGGAACAGCAAATTGCAAGATTGCGTCAGAGTGCAATAGATACCAAACGGCAGTTGGAGGAGACACAGACCCGTCTGGACGAACTGCGCCAGGGTGGCGATGTGAAGCGGACCGAAGAGCAGCAGATGGCAATGGAGCTCAAACAACTCGAGCATGAACTTCGTCATGTACTGGAGCAGGTAGCAGCGTCTGGTCAGGAGAAAAAGGGCTTTGACCAGGAAATCAAGGAGCTGGAAGCTTCCCGTGCAGAAGCACTGGTAAAGTTGGCTGCGCTGGAGGAAGAAGAGAAGAAAACGCATCAGGCCATTCACGCTGCCGAATTTGCGCGTAAAGCGAATGAATCAGCCAAAGAGCAGCTGCAGGGAGAGCTTACGAATCTCAAGGTAAGAGAAGGCAAGCTGGACCAAGAGCGTTTTTCATTGGAAGAGCAGATTCGCAGATTGCGTGGGGATTATGATACCCTTGGTAAGGACTCAAGACAAAACAAGACCTTGCTTGCTTCCATTGAAGCGGATTTGCTCACCAATGAGCAGGAGACCGTGAAACAGATTGAAAATCTCAATCAATACCGTTTGAAAAAGGAAGAAGCTGCAGAGCAATTGGAGTTCAAACGGGCTGCACGTAGCAGCTTATCCAAAAAACTGGAAGCTGCTGAGAATGATACAAAAGAACAGCGAATTCAGCTTAAGTCGGTGGAGGAACTGCTTCGCCAAACAGAAATTGGAGTAAACCGACTTGATGTGGAACTGGAAAATGTTTTGAAAAAATTAAGTGATGATTATGAACTCAGCTATGAGCTGGCCAAGCAGCGTTACCCTATACCGGAAGATATTGAAGGTACGCAGAGTGAGGTGGAAAGGCTCAAGCGCGGGATCTCTGCGCTGGGTGAGGTTAATCTGGGTGCTATTGAGGAATACCAGCGTGTACACGAGCGTTATACGTTTCTGGATGAGCAAAAGTCTGATTTGGTAGAGGCCAAGACAACGCTCTACCAGGTTATTCGTGAAATGGATGATGAAATGTCCAAACGCTTCAAGACCACGTTCGATGCGATTCGTCGCGAATTTGGAACGGTTTTTTCCAAGCTATTCGGAGGCGGACGTGCAGACCTTGTGTTGCTTGATCCAGAACGATTGCTGGAGACGGGTATTGACATTGTAGCTCAGCCTCCAGGCAAAAAACTTCAAAACCTGCAGTTGTTGTCAGGCGGTGAACGGGCTCTAACAGCAATGGCTTTATTATTTGCCATTTTACACGTTAAACCTGTTCCATTCTGTGTACTTGATGAAGTAGAGGCAGCATTAGACGAAGCAAATGTGGTGCGTTTTGCTCAGTATTTACGGGAATTCTCAGAGCAGACACAGTTTATCGTAGTTACACACCGTAAGGGCACCATGGAAGAATCCGATGTGCTGTACGGGGTTACAATGGAAGAAGGCGGGGTTTCTAAACTCGTATCTGTCAAGCTGGACAACGATGAAGCTGAGATTGCCTGACATCAAATAACATACTTTCAGATCAACGGAGGGAATCCATGAGTTTCTTTAGAAAATTGAAGGAAAGCATCGCAAGCAAAACGGAATCGGTCACAAAGCAGTTCAAAGATGGCTTGGAAAAGACACGTAAAGGTTTTGTTGAAAAAGTAACGGACCTGATGATTCGCCGTAAAAAAATTGATGAGGAATTTTATGAGGAACTGGAAGAAATTCTGATCGGAGCGGACGTAGGCGTCAATACGGTTATGAACCTCATTGAAGACTTGCGGGGAGAAGTGAAAAAACGCAAAATCGAGGATGCATCCGAGTTACAGCCTGTACTGTCGGAAAAGCTGTCTGAGTTGCTGCGGGGCAATGACAATAGTCAGCTCAAAATGAATCCAGACGGGATTACAGTCATTCTATTCGTAGGCGTTAATGGAGTCGGCAAAACAACGACCATTGGCAAGTTGGCTCACCGTTTTAAACAAGAGGGCAAAAAAGTATTGTTAGCCGCTGGAGATACGTTCCGAGCGGGCGCGATTGAACAGTTGGAGGTTTGGGGTCAGCGGGCAGGAGTAGAGGTTATCAAACAACAATCTGGTTCTGATCCAGCTGCGGTTATGTTTGATGCCGTACAGGCTGCCAAGCAGCGTCAAGTAGATGTTTTGTTGTGCGATACAGCAGGACGTCTTCAGAATAAAAGCAATCTGATGGAGGAATTGAACAAAATATTCCGCGTTATCCAGCGTGAAATTCCAGACGCACCTCATGAAGTTTTGTTGGTACTTGATGCGACGACTGGACAAAATGCACTTAACCAAGCCAAGCTATTTGGTGAGAAGAGCGGCGTAACCGGTCTGGTACTGACAAAATTGGATGGTACAGCAAAGGGTGGGATTGTTGTGGCCATCCGTCAGGAATTGAATTTGCCTGTTAAGCTGGTAGGCTTAGGTGAAAAAGTGAATGATCTTCAACCGTTTGATTCAGAACAATTCGTTCATGCCTTGTTCGCCGGTTTGATCCAAGAAGAGGCTGTCGAAGCAACTGCTGCTGGCGAGGAAGAGCAGAACTAATCCGTTTGATTAGGCTTGCTTATAAGTACTAAGCAGTGCTCCTGTTGCTGCTTAAGCCCGCCCAACTGTATAATGAAAGCAAAAGGTTTGACGATGCCGGATAAATTCTTGTAAAAAAATATTACTCAGGAAGCCGGGTGAAAAAACGATGGCAAACACCTATACTTATTCCCGACGGGAAGAAGTAGCTAACGCGATTACACATGGTATTGGAGCCGTTTTAAGTGTGGCGGCGCTTGTGCTGCTCATTGTTTTTGCTAGCATGAAAGGAACTGCTTGGCATGTCGTAAGCTTTACAATTTACGGAATTACAATGCTGTTGCTGTATACCAATTCCACGTTGCTTCATAGCCTGCGTGAAGGAAAATTGAAGGATTTGTTCGAAATATTCGATCATTCTTGTATTTACCTGTTCATTGCAGGTAGCTACACCCCTTTTATGCTCGTTGCATTGCGAGGTACTCTGGGATGGACGCTGTTTGGAGTGATTTGGGGGATTGCTTTGTTTGGTGTACTGTTCAAGGCGTTCTTCACCAAACGCTTCCTGTTTATGTCTACTGTGTTTTACATTATAATGGGCTGGCTTATTACCATTGCCTGGAATCCCCTGATGGCCATTGTTCCCGCCGGAGGGATGACGCTATTGTTCGTAGGTGGTCTTATGTATACGCTGGGCACGATTTTTTATGTGTGGCGAGCATTTCCATATCACCATGCGATCTGGCATCTGTTTGTTTTAGCAGGCAGCATACTTCATTTTCTGGCTATTCTGCTGTATCTTACTCCGGTAAGAGTGTGAGTGAGAGGGACAAAAAAGTCGATCTGTTTTCCCGTTTAAGGGTAGCGGATCGGCTTTTTTTTATATGACAAGGGATAACGCTTGACATCTTCTTTTCTTTTATGTATGATAAGGAACGTTGAAAAGAACTGTAAAGTGTTTTTCCTTGACGATGGAGGTATACACGATGAGTCAGGAGAATCGGCTGGAAAAGACAAACCGGATTAACCGACTGTTTGACTTCTATGAACCTCTACTTACAGAGAAGCAACAGATGTTTTTAAAATATTACTTCCATGATGATTTTTCTTTAGGGGAAATTGCATCGGAATTCCAAATTAGCCGTCAGGCAGTCTATGAACATATTAAACGTGCTGAACAGGTATTAGAAATGTATGAGGAAAAGCTTGGATTGCTAAGTAAGCATGAACGTAGACTCCAAGATTTAGAGGAGCTGAATGTGACGCTATATGATGCATTCGGTAAAGTTGGTAAGCCTGATGAGGGGACATTGCAACATGTCCAACAAATTGTAAATCGCCTGCAGGAATTGTAGGATATATAAATGAAGAACTAACAACCCTGGTAGACAAGGAGGTGCGAAAGTATGGCATTTGAAGGATTATCGACTCGCTTGCAAAATGTATTCAGTAAATTGCGCGGCAAAGGAAAGGTGTCTGAGGATGATGTGGCTCAGGCAATGCGTGAAGTGCGATTGGCTTTGCTTGAAGCGGACGTTAACTTCAAGGTTGTAAAGGACTTTATTGCCAAGGTAAAGGAGAAATCCGTTGGTAAGGAAGTGATGGACAGCTTTACGCCAGGTATGGTCATTATCGACATCGTAAACAAGGAATTGACCGAGTTGATGGGTGGAAGTCAGGCCAAGCTTGCCAAAGCAAACAAACCGCCTACAGTCATCATGATGGTGGGTCTCCAGGGCGCAGGTAAGACGACGACATCAGGTAAGCTGGCGAAGTTGCTGCAAAAGCAAAACCATCGTCCATTGCTTGTAGCTGGTGATATTTATAGACCTGCCGCGATCAAGCAGCTTCAGATTCTCGGTGAGCAGATTAATGCACCTGTATTTACATTGGGAGACCAGACAAGCCCGGTGGAAATCGCAAAACAGGGTATGCAGCATGCTAAGGATAATGGTAATGACTACGTTATTATAGATACTGCCGGTCGTCTTCATGTTGATGAAGAACTCATGGAAGAGTTGCGTCAGATCCATACTAATGTCAAACCGGATGAAGTTCTGCTGGTTGTAGATAGCATGACAGGACAGGACGCAGTTAACGTTGCGGAGCACTTTAACAATAGCCTTGAGTTAACGGGAGTTGTACTGACAAAGCTGGATGGCGACACTCGTGGTGGCGCGGCCTTGTCGGTTAAAGCTGTGACGGGATGCCCGATCAAGTTTGCTACATTGGGTGAAAAGCTGGATGCGATGGAGCCGTTTCACCCTGAGCGAATGGCTTCACGGATTTTAGGCATGGGTGACATGCTGTCCCTGATTGAAAAAGCGCAGTCCAATATCGACGCCGATAAGGCGAAGGAAATGGAACGGAAAATGCGCAATGCCGAGTTTACTTTCGAAGATTTTCTGGAGCAAATGGATCAGGTTAAGAAGCTTGGCCCGATCGACCAGATTCTCGATATGATTCCTGGTATGGGCAACATGAAGCAAATGAAAGACATCAAAGTGGATGACAAACAGATGGGCCGGATTGAGGCTATCGTTCATTCGATGACTACACAGGAAAAGCAAAACCCGGACATGATTAATCATAGCCGTCGCAAGCGGATTGCTGTAGGCAGTGGAACATCGCTGGCTGAGGTAAATCGTCTCATTAAGCAATTTGACGAAATGCGCCGTATGATGAAGCAGTTCTCAGATATGATGGGACCTAAGGGTGGCAAAAACAAGGCTCTGAAGCAGCTGAAGAGTATGGGCAAAGGTATGAAGTTTCCTTTCCGTTAAAAGGTCGATAGGCCTTTGGATTTATGGGATAGCAATATACAGTCTACTTTTTGAAGGAGGTGAATTTTCGTGGCAGTTCGTATTCGTCTGAAACGTATGGGTGCACATAAAGCTCCTTTCTATCGCGTCGTGGTATCTGATTCTCGTTCCCCGCGTGACGGTCGTTTTATCGAAGAAATCGGTTACTACAACCCTATTACAGTACCAGCGGTTGTAAAAATTGATGAAGATAAAGCGCTGAAATGGTTGCAAGATGGTGCACAAGCATCCGACACTGTTCGCAACTTGCTTAGCAAAGCGGGCGTGTTGAAAAAGTTTCATGAGCTTAAAACACAGAAATAAGGTGCTGATACGGAGGGTCAACCATGGAAGAATTAGTGATAATCATTGCTAAGGCTTTAGTCGATCATCCGGATGATGTGACCGTGAAGACCTTGGAGAAGGATCGACTTGTAGTGTATGAGCTTAGTGTACATCCTGAGGATGTGGGCAAGATCATTGGCAAGCAGGGACGTATCGCCAAGGCGCTTCGCACTGTGGTTGCATCAGCAGCCGTTAAGATGGATAAACGGGTTACCGTAGACATCATATCTTAAAGATATACGAAAGTGGGTTAGGATGTATGTCCTAACCCTTTTTCGTACATGATGAAGATGATATGGAGCGGAACCGATCACATGCAGGAGGAACACGATGCAGCAAATGTTTAATGTCGGGAAAATTGTGAATACACATGGAATTCGCGGTGAGCTAAAAATATTAACGACAACTGATTTTCTTGAGGATCGTTTTGCCAAAGGCAGCGAGCTAATGATCTTTCCAGCAGATGACAAAGCACCGATTCCCGTAACTGTAGAAACAGCGCGTTTTCAAAAAAATATGGTTATCGTGAAATTTAAGGAATATCACAACATCAATGATGTTGAAAAATATAAAGGTACTTTGTTAAAGGTCTCTGCTGAGCGGCTAGGGGAATTGGAAGAAAACGAGTTCTATTTTCATGAAGTAGTTGGTATGGAAGTAGTAACGGAAGACGGAGCTGAGCTCGGTGTGGTAAAAGAAATTTTGACACCAGGAGCCAATGATGTATGGGTAGTCCAAATGCCTAAAGGTAAGGAACTGCTATTGCCGTATATAGAGGATGTTATTTTGGATGTAAACGTGCGTGAAAAACGGGTTACAGTACGGTTAATGGAAGGTCTGCTGTAATGCGGGTGGATGTACTGACCCTGTTTCCAGAGATGTTTGATGGAGTTTTTAATGCAAGCATTCTGGGAAAAGCAAGGGATAAGGGGATTGTATCACTGCAAGCGGTTAATTTTCGCCAGTATGCTGGTAACAAGCATGGGCAAGTGGATGATACGCCCTATGGTGGTGGGGGCGGCATGGTTTTGAAGCCTGACCCTATTTTTGCTGCCGTGGAGGCGCTGTTGGATAAATCAGAGCAACCAGCATTTGAAACTGCCGTTGAAGGTATTCTACATGAAGATGCCGAACATAACGCAGACATAAAAACTCCGCGTATTATTTTGATGTGTCCACAAGGAGAGACTTTTACGCAAAAAAAAGCGGAAGAGCTGGCCAAAGAGGAGCATCTTATTTTTATATGTGGACATTATGAGGGTTATGATGAGCGTATTCGAGAGCATTTGGTGACGGATGAGCTTTCGATCGGAGATTATGTATTGACTGGTGGCGAGTTGCCAGCCATGGTCGTCATCGATAGTGTGACACGGTTGTTACCAGGAGTGCTAGGTAATGAAACGAGTGCGGTAACAGATTCGTTTAGTACAGGGCTGTTGGAATACCCCCATTATACTCGGCCTGCTGAGTTTCGGGGCTGGAAAGTGCCAGATGTACTCTTATCAGGGCATCATGTCAATATTGGCTCTTGGAGACGACAAGAGGCGTTACGTCGCACGATGGAACGTCGACCGGACTTGCTGGAACAGGCTGAACTGACAAGCAAGGAGCGCGCGTGGATTGAGGAGCAGCACCAATCGGACCGTTCGGGGGACAAGTGATAAAGCACTATTAACATGAGTGGATTTGAAAGCAGGCGGTGACCTGTTTTATAATGAAGTCAATTAAATAATGTTTGGTCAAATCCCTTTTTGTTGTTGCAATGCGGTAACCTCCATGATACAATACATCTGTTGTGTGTAATACGGTGGTCCTCTGTGGATGATGAAGGAAACGGAAGAGTTTCCAGAAGAAACATGAACACCTGTACGGAAGGAGGGAGTCATAGATGAATATCGTCCAAGCGATTACTGAAGAACAACTGCGTAAAGATTTGCCTAACTTTCGTCCTGGTGACACTTTGAAAGTGCACGTGAAAGTTATCGAGGGAACTCGTGAGCGTATCCAGTTGTTTGAAGGTGTAGTAATTAAACGCCGTGGTGGTGGAATCAGTGAGACTTTTACAGTTCGTAAAATTTCTTACGGTGTAGGTGTGGAAAGAACTTTCCCGCTTCATTCCCCAAAAATCGATAAAATCGAAGTGGCTCGCCGTGGTAAAGTGCGTCGTGCGAAGCTTTATTATCTTCGTGAACTGCGCGGTAAAGCAGCGAGAATTAAAGAAATTCGTCGTTAATACAACGAATAACGAAAGGGGCTTGGTTACAAGCTCCTTTCGTTTTTTCTACGTACATAGGGAACTGTGGATTATTGACCGTAAAGAGAGGACAGTGAGCTATGGAACAAGAAGTAGGACAAGGAGCTGTACAGCAGCCAACTGATCAGGATGGTACGCCCAAGCGTAAACCAAAAAATGAGATTTTTGAGTGGCTCAAGGCCATCATTATTGCGTTAGTGCTTGTCTTTTTAATCCGCTGGCTTCTCTTTAAGCCTTTTATTGTGGATGGCCCGTCGATGCAGCCTAACTTTCATACCGGAGAACGCGTCATTGTAAATGAGATTTTGTATGATTTTCGTGCTCCTAAACCGGGTGAAGTAATTGTGTTCCATGTCCCGGAAGAAAAGAGAGACTTCATCAAGCGCGTCATCGCCGTTGCGGGTGATACGGTCAAAGTAGAAGGTGACACGATTACAGTAAATGGTAAGCCGATTCAAGAACCTTATCTCAAGACTTCTTTGGAAGAAGCACATCAAAATGGCGAGCTTTACAACAAGTTTACCAATTTTCCAAATGAGAAATTTAAGGATGGAAAAGTGCCAGAAGGGCATATTTTTGTTATGGGCGATAACCGTTCCAATAGTACAGATAGCCGGATGATTGGATACATTGATTTGAAGGAAGTCGTTGGCCGGGCTGATGTCATTTTTTGGCCGGTGAAAGATATGCAGTGGATTAACCACTAGAAATAACTAATAAGCAGCATAGCTGCCGTAACCCTAACTAGGAGCCTAAGGGTAAATGTAGGGGTTACGCTCAATGGGGTGATGACGGTGACGATTCAATGGTTTCCTGGTCACATGACCAGAGCGCGCCGCCAAATTGAAGCAAAATTAAAGCTGATTGATTTGGTTATTGAGCTGATTGATGCTCGGTTGCCGCTTTCCAGCCGAAATCCGATGATTGATGATATTTTGCAAGGCAAGCCGCGAATGATTATTTTGAACAAGGCAGATTTGGCGGACCCTGTAGTATCACAGCAATGGATTGCCTACTTTAAGGAGCAGGGGCATGTAGCCTTTCCGGTGGATGCCTCGACAGGGACGGGGCTCAAAGAAATTCCGGTTCAGGCCAAGCTGTTACTTAAGGAAAAAATAGACCGGCAGATTTCGAAGGGAATGAATCCGCGTCCTATACGTGCTTTGATTGTCGGAATTCCAAATGTCGGCAAATCGACATTGATCAACCGAATGGCAGGACGTAATATTGCAGCTACAGGCGATCGTCCAGGAGTAACGAAGGCGCAACAGTGGATCAAGACCGGTGAAATTGAGTTGTTGGATACACCAGGTATTTTGTGGCCTAAATTTGAGGATCAGAACGTCGGCTATCGTCTGGCAGTTACAGGCGCGATCAAGGAAGAAATTCTAAATGTAGAGGACATTGCCTTTTTCGCGACAAAATATTTTGTCCAATATTATTGGGATACCATGGCAGAGCGTTTTGAGCTTACCGAACGTCCTGAGGATACAGAAAATCCAGATGATGTTGTGAGCGTTATGGAGGCTATCGGACGTAAACGTGGCTGTATTGTGAGTGGCGGGCGTGTAGATCTCGAAAAGGCGTCAAAAATTATTTTGCGTGAGCTGCGTGCAGGCAAGCTGGGACGATTCAGTTTAGAAGCACCATACTGATAATCCTAGTACACCCGATACAGAAGATTGCATTTTGTGGCAAGGAAGAACCTTCCTCATCTCTCCGGAGAGGAGGAAGGTTTTTTGGTATGTAAAGGTATATAGAAAAGGGTTTTGAACGGTAGAGGTATGTGGTAAGCTGAATTCAATCGCTAGAGCTACGGCATGAGTGAAGCTTAAACTACGTAAAGATGGGCAGGTATTGAATATGGAAGCTAAAGAGAATGCAGTAAAGGACATGCTACACTATGAAAAAAAATGCTGGGAGCAATCTTGTGAGCGGATTGCAGGTATTGACGAGGTGGGGCGTGGATGTCTGTTTGGAGATGTTGTGGCGGCAGCAGTCATTCTGCCAGTAGGTGAGCTATTGGAGGGTGTAGACGATTCCAAAAAATTGACGGACAAGAAAAGAGAAGCCTACTACGAACTGATTATGGAGAAGGCAATCGCTGTAGGAATTGGTCATGTAGACGCGCGGATGATTGATGATATCAATATTAAACAAGCGGCTCGTTTAGCTATGAAAAAGGCTATTGAGGATTTGCATGTGTCTCCCGATTATTTACTTGTGGATGCAGAAAAGGTAGATGTGCCTATTCCCCAGCTATCCATCATTAAGGGGGATGCGAACAGTCAGTCTATTGCAGCAGCTTCTATCATTGCCAAGGTGACCCGTGATCGGCTATGCAAAGGTGAATGGGATGCGAAATATCCGGAATATGGGATTGGTATACATAAAGGTTATGCTACCAAGTTGCATAGAGAACAAATTTTGGCGCTAGGGCCTACAGAAATGCATAGACGCAGCTTTCTGGGCAATTTGTTAACCGAGCAACCGACGTTGTTTGATCTGTAGGTACTTATTATGAATCAGGACAATACCGATATAAAATATATCTAATATTACAGGCCCTTTTGATAGGGGAAGAGCGAGGGGAGGGGCGATATGAACATCGGATCTGTATTCCGTGGATTACTTGGAGATGTGAAGGCGGGAGAGGCGAAAAAACTTGATATGCAGCCAGGCCAGGTCGTAAGAGGAGTCGTATTAAAGGTGTCTGAGGACGGCGACGAGGCAGTGTTGCAAATACAGGGTTCTCAGGTTAGGGCAAAGCTGGAGACCCCTCTTCAACCTGGACAGACTGCAACGTTTCAGGTACAGCCGGCTTCTTCCAGTGGAATGACTGTGCTTAAGCCTCTGAATGATGCTGCCAATATGCCACAGCAAACCGTAGCGCTGACAGATGTATTGGAATCGGCGGGACTGCCGGATACAGCTCAGAACAGAGAGCTTATACAGGCAATGCAAAAGAATGGTGTGCCGTTGACATCTGAAAATGCGGCTTCTTTACAAGAAGCCTTGTCGAAGCAAAGCGGTAATGTGCAATTGGGCACATTTGTACAGGCAGCGGCAGTTGCCTTTCAGCGGGGACTCCCATTAACAGCCGAAAGCATAAATGGATTGCGCCAAACGATGTTTGGGCCTCCTTTAAATGATCTGTTGTCATCGTTGGAGCAAGAACTTGAAGCGGTGTTAAAGCAGCAAGGGCAGGGAACGCCCACTGACCGTTCAGTTGGGGAAGCAACAATAAAAAGCGCTGACCGAACGTCAGTTAGTCCAACAGGCACTTCTTCTGTGATGATTGCAGATGGACAGGAAGGCCAAACTCTTACATTGTCCAAGGAGCCCTCTGGCACTGCCGCTGCAAAACAGGCAGAAACGGGACAACAAGCCACAGGTGGCAAGGAATTGTTAAAAGGGACTCAGGCAGCCAATCTTGCTGCTACAGTGAGCGAAGCGAGTGTTTTGGCTACCGATTCGGATACTCCGGCGGGATCTACTGCATTTGCAGCCAACGGGACTGCCTCAAAAGAGCCGGAAGCAGTTAACGGACGAGGAGCGACAGTGGTATTGGACGCTGGTGCAAATGCGCCTGAATCGGACGCTGCTGACGCATTAAACGGCTCCCGTACTAAAGTGGAGCAACCACAGCAAGCTACTGTGGCAGGTACGCAGCTTAAGGATGCCGATGGTGCTCCAGCTCCGGCCACGGCAGAGCCTGCGGGAGCGAAGTCTGCCTTAAACGTAGTCATGGCAGACCGTCCTTCTGCACAGTCAGCAGCTGGCTCTGCGCCGCCCTCCGCGGCGGGCAACGCTGCTACGCTAGAGGCTCCGATCCAGCGGCTGCGTCTCCTGCTGCAAGAGCTGCGTGCAGCAGTGCCACCCGAACTGAGCACGGCTGCGCCAGATCAGTCCAAGGGAGAGGTAGCGCAGCCAGCGGCTGGCGCTTCGCGTACGGCAGATGCTGCCGCTTCACAGCCTACGACGAGCACGAAGATCAGCCCTATGGAGGATCCGTGGGTAGGCCGCGTGCTGAAGCTACTCGGTGCTGAGCACGAGCAGCAGGTACACCGCTCGACTGCACAGCTCGCGCAAGGGACGGCGGCACGTACGGAGCCGCCCGAGGGAGTGCCGCAGACGCTGCCGGGATTAGCGGCTACGGCAGACGACTCCGTGTCAGCGGCCGCAGACACCGTAAAAGGGGCACTACTCCAGCTAATGAGCAGTGACGACCTGCCGCCTGCTTTGAAAGAGGCGGCACAGCAGGTTGTACAGCACCTGACAGGCCAGCAGCTGCTGCTCAATACAGACCGAACGGCGCCTTTTGCACAAGTGCATATGTTTATACCGTTTATTGGACCGGACGGTCGTGAAACAGCTACAATCCAGATTCAGTCCCGCCGTGGCAAACGCGGAGAACTGGATGCCTCCAACTGTCGACTTTGGTTTGATTTGGACATGAAAGGGCTTGGTCCGACGCTGGTGGATGTGCAGGTTGTAGATCGGATTGTAAGTCTCAAGCTTCATAATGATCAGGATTGGGCGGCTTCGCTGCTAACCAGTGGACGTGAGTCCATTCGCACCGCGCTGGAGTCGCTAGGCTACCAACTTCTAACGTTGCGAACCGAGCCTATGCCCGTAAGGACTGAACAGAGCAGCCCTGCCTCTTCCGAGGTACAAAGCTATGTGCCTCAGCCGTACAAAGGAGTCGATCTTAAAATATGAAAGAGCCCTTGGAACCTCCTTCACCTTCCATGAAGAAGGCGGTCGCCCTTAAATATACGCCCGGTGAGAGCGAAGCGCCGATTGTCGTTGCCAAGGGGAGCGGCCGCATTGCGGACAGTATTTTAGAAAAAGCCAAAGAGCATGGCGTTCCTGTTCAGGAGGATGCTGCGCTGGTTGAAGTACTGTCCAAACTTGATTTGGACGAGCAAATCCCAGCTGAACTCTATCAGTTGGTAGCAGAGGTGCTAACCTATATTTATCAAATGGATCGGCTTGCTCCAAGAGATGACTGGTGATGGGGTATGACATGAAGACGAGAGGCAAGGATCAACGGAAAGCCAAAGGAGCAATGGGAGAAGATGCTGCAGCTTTGTTTTTAGAAACCCTGGGTTATCGTATCCTAGACCGCAATTGGCGATGCCGCAGCGGGGAAATAGATCTGATTGCCAGGCAGGAGCACATACTCGTGTTTATTGAAGTACGTAGCCGAAGTAGCTCCAAATATGGAACACCAGCAGAATCAGTTACTCCGCGTAAAATCACCCAGGTTCGTCAAACAGCCGCAGTATACTTGCATATGAACGGAATTGGAGATGCTCCAATTCGTTTTGATATGATTTCTGTACGATTATCTGATGAAACGGCTGTGGTTACGGACCATTTTATAGATGCATTTTAAAAAAAGAGTAAGAACTTTTACGAAGGTTGGAGCGCAGGACGGAATTCATATGTACAGGTTGACAGAAAGGAAAGCTGCAGGTATATTTTATTGAGAATAGTTATCATTTTCATTCTATAATGAATATCTAGTCGTTGTACCTGTGAAGGAGGATTTACGTGACAAAGCATACCTTTAGTGAACATGTCATAGATGTAATTCAGGAACGCCGGACGATTAAACGATTCAAATCTGACTCTATCCCGGTAGATACGATTAAAGAACTACTGGACGTCGCGGTATGGGCTCCTAATCATAAAATGCGTGAACCGTGGCGCTTTCTGTTGTTTGCTGGTGAGGGACGGAGAAAGCTTGCAGAGGCAATTGCCGCCGATATCGGTAAGGATAACAAGTTTGAAAGTGGGATTTTACACAACCCGATACAGCTTTTAGTGGTGATGGAAGAAGACCCGCGTCAAGCGGTTTGGGATGAAGATTTTGCAGCGGTCAGCGCGCTTGTACAGAACTTTATGCTTGCTGCATGGAGCAAAGGAATCGGAACGTTTTGGGTGACAAAACCATTTCTGTATTCGCCTAAGTTCCGTGATTGCTTGGGAATTCAACCAGGTGAGAAGGTAATTGGAATGATATATGCAGGCTATCCTGATGTTATCCCGGAATCAAGATCCCGTACTCCAGTAGCCGATAAGTTAACCTTGATTGACAAATAATCTGTCGTCAGATAAGCTTAGTTGAGGGTTTGAAATTAGGGTTGAGAGCTAAATTTAGAACATTATATTTTTTTGCAATGAATGAAAATTTGGAAGCACTTTTTTTTCATATAGGCAATGATTCCCCAGAGGAACATTTCAATATGAGAAGAGGTGCTTTTTGATATGTATAAAAAATTACATGGAACGTG
>NZ_JAALFM010000004.1:326844-531804 GCF_011800295.1 Paenibacillus sp. EKM301P
TCTATATGGGATAGATGGCGTTCTGATCGAAGTTGAGACTGATTTGTCCAATGGCTTGCCTCAAACCGCGATAATCGAATTGCCGGATTCAGCGATTCGAGAGGCAGTAGAGCGTGTGAGAGCAGCAATCAAAAACTACGGATTCAAATATCCATCCCAGCGTGTCACGATTAACTTAGCTCCTGCTGATTTGCGTAAGGAAGGTTCATCTTTTGATCTTGCCATCGCTTTAAGCTTGCTGACAACCAGTGAGCAGGTGTTTTACCGGTGGGGAAACGAACGCTGTTTATTGGCGAGCTGGCGCTGGATGGCAGCATTCGTCCTGTGATGGGGTGTTGTCCATGGTTGATCTGGCCAAGCGAGAGGGATTCGATTCCGTGCTGCTTCCTCAAGAAAACGCAAGCGAGGCACGTCTAATTACGGATATACGTATTTACGCTACACGTCATACGCCATCTAGTGCATCTTATTCCGGTTAATGATCATGCACAAGGCACTCCGGACGGCCAAGTGATGGAGTTCCTTGATCTTCATTTGTAGCGTGGCAATCCGCTTGAGCAGCTCTCCGTCGTTTTTCGTTCGCTCACTTCAATCAAGTTTACGAGCATAGCCCTGACTTCGCGGGGCTTTTTTTATTGCCTACTGATAAAGTTGGTCATTTTTTCCAATCCGTTTGTCTGTTTCGATTCTATAAAAACTAGCATATTCTATATTATTACAAAAGAAGGGAAGTTGATTCGAATGGGAAAAGTAAATTCTTCTAGAAAAATTCTGAAACCTACGCGTCGCCTAAGAACTAAAGCAGGTACCGCATTCATTTTTAGTCTCAACAATGTAGGTCCGAATTTGTTCCAAAGTCGCTTGAACCTGGCTGGGTTTGTTAATTCCTCAAGTAGGGTACTTGTCTCGATCACGGAAATTGGTATTTTTGGCGGTCAAGTTAAGCCGTTTCAAGGAGCTGCTACCATGACGATCCATAACGTCGTTCCGCATGACGACGGTATAGTAATTGTACGTGGGAATACTGGCTGGGGTAGTCCCCTCAATATACGACTTTCAGTCGTGGTTTTCTAATCGTTCAGACCTGCTGAACGCACATCTCACGGGTGAAAACTGAAAACTCCCGCCACTACGCAGAAATAAAATGTCGAATTCGCGGCAGCGCACAGAGCAAAAAGTCCTGACCTCTCAGTTTTTTTGTTCCTTCAATTTCTCATCAGACTTATCTATCGGAGAACGCAGTTATCCATGATGATCCATCCTTTAGTTAGGGTAAAGAAAATCAATAAAGAATGGAAATCGCACTCTCGCGTACGGCAATAGGAAACGCTCGTCAAGCCTTCGGCTTCTCCTCTTCGCGCCGACCCAAAGGGAGACGGCTTACTTGTCTTCTTTTTAGAGTTACATCATCGTGGAAAGTAAACTCGACAATACATCATTCCTGATAAATTTTTAATTAATAGTATTTATGAAATTATAAGAAAATCACAAATGTGTTTAATAGAGCCTAAAAGAAAAAAGCGATCTCCCACCGAAAGGAAAACCGCTTAGTATCGTCAAACCCTTGATATTACTTGGTTTTTCAATGCGTGAAAATGTATCATAATATCCTTCTTATGGGACGGCCGGGTGCTAGAAAAACGATGCTCATCCGCAGGTCGCCCTTAAATATACGCCCGGTGAGAGCGAAGCGCCGATTGTCGTTGCCAAGGGGAGCGGTCGCATTGCGGATAGCATTTTAGAAAAAGCCAAAGAACATGGTTCCTGTTCAGGAGGATGCTGCGCTGGTTGAAGTGCTGTCCAAACTTGATTTGGACGAACCCCGGAATCAAGACCACGTACTACAGCAGCCGATAAGCTAACCTTGATTGACAAATAATCTGTCGTCAGATAAGCTTAGTTGAGGGTTTGAAATTAGGATTGAGAGCTAAATTTAAAACATTATATTTGCAATGAATGAAAATTTGGAAGCACCTTTTTTCATATAGGCAATGATTCCCGAGAGGGACATTTCAATATGAGGAGAGGTGCTTTTTTGATATGTATGGAAAATTACATGGAGCGTGTCTATATGGGATAGATGGCGTTCTGATCGAAGTTGAGACTGATTTGTCCAATGGCTTGCCTCAAACCGCGATAATCGGATTGCCGGATTCAGCCATTCGAGAGGCAGTAGAGCGTGTGAGAGCAGCAATCAAAAACTGCGGATTCAAATATCCATCCCAGCGTATCACGATTAACTTAGCTCCTGCTGATTTGCGTAAGGAAGGCTCATCTTTTGATCTTGCCATCGCTTTAGGCTTGCTGACAACCAGTGAACAGATTGTTTTGCCAGTGGGGGAACGAACGCTGTTTATTGGCGAACTGGCGCTGGATGGCAGCATTCGTTCTGTAAATGGGGTGTTGTCCATGGTTGATCTGGCCAAGCGAGAGGGATTCGATTCCGTGCTGCTTCCTCAGGAAAACGCAAGCGAGGCACGTCTAATTACGGATATACGTATTTACGCTATACACCATCTGGCGGATCTTATCCCAGTTAATGATCATGCACAAGGCATCCCAGACGGCCAAGTGACCGATCAAAATTGTACTGCCAGTAAGCAAGTTATAATCCATTCCTATGACCATTTACCTCAAGCAGAGCATATACCGTTGTGCGAGCAAGAAGAACTAGCCAGTAATATGGAGGATTACAGCGATGTGCTGGGTCAGCTACACGCCAAACGTGCATTAGTTATCGCTGCAGCAGGAATGCACAATATTCTTCTTATGGGACCACCGGGTGCTGGAAAAACGATGCTCATCCGCAGGTTGCCCTCTATCCTACCGCCTTTGACTGAAAAGGAGTCGCTAGAAGTGACCAAGGTATACAGCGCAGCAGGAAAATGGAAGGAGTCCTCGCCTCATCTCATGCATGTTCGTCCCTTCCGTGCGCCTCATCATACAATCTCTGCTGCTGGATTGGTGGGCGGAGGAGGCATACCCAAACCAGGAGAAATCAGTCTTGCACACCGAGGGATTTTATTTCTAGATGAGTTGCCAGAGTTTAGCCGCCATGTGCTAGAAGTGCTGCGGCAGCCCCTGGAAGACCACCATGTGACAATCAGTCGTTCACGTGCTGTATTTAAGTATCCGGCGCATTTTTTACTTGCAGCTTCTTTGAATCCGTGTCACTGTGGCTTTTTTGGCAATAACACGGAACATCAGCGCTGTACCTGTTCACCTACAGCAGTAGCTCGATACCGTTCACGTATTTCCGGTCCATTGCTGGATCGAATTGATCTTCAGCTTGAGGTATCACAACCAAAGGACTGGCGGGAGGAAAAAGAATCCCTGTCGTCTGCTGACATGAGAAAGCAGGTGTTGGTTGCTCGAGCAATACAAATCCGCAGATACAGTAAGCTTCCTTTTTCATGGAATAGTGAGCTGTCCGGTCAGATGCTGCGTAAATATGCAGTATTAGATCAAAATGCAGCGGAGCTGCTTAATCAGACGATGGATGCACTTGGTTTAAGCATGCGTGCGTATGATCGAATTCTCAAGCTGTCCCGCACCATTGCAGACTTACATGAGTCAGAGAAAATTACGACTTCACATGTGGCTGAAGCTATTCAATACCGCCATATGGATAAAGCAAGCGCCAATTTATCCGAAATGTAAAAAGGCGATAAAATTAGCAGATACAGTACGATCATTTTTACGGAAAAGTTTTCCAAAGGATATGTGTACGAGAGAAAACGGAAAAAAGGACAAAAAAAGCTCCAGGCAAAAAGACCTGGAGAAGAAAAAAAGATTATGACAATATTGATTATACTATGAGTATATCAATTTCGTATATACGATTATGCATCATCTCCCATGTTACTTGATGGAAAAACAACAAGCCCCTTGACCAATACGGTTGAGGGGCTTGTTGTGAATTTCATTCTAACTCTAAGTTACAAAACGTTCAGTTTCACTTCAATATTACCGCGGGTAGCGCGGGAGTATGGGCATTGTTCATGTGCGCCTTCCACCAGTTTTACCGCAGTTTCATGATCTACGCCTTTGACCAGAACGTCGAGGTTTACTCCGATTCCGAAGCCGCCGTCTTCGACTTTGCCAAAATGGACCGTAGCTGTGACTTCGGTACCTTCATGTTTAACACGCTGCATGCGAGCCACCATATTTAAAGCACTGTCAAAGCAAGCAGAATAGCCTGCGGCGAACAGCTGCTCTGGATTTGTACCTGCGCCACCAGCGCCACCCATTTCTTTTGGAGTATCAATATCTAAACGAAGTTCAGGGGAAGAAGACTCGATATAACCGTTACGCCCACCAACTGCTTTTACTGTTGTTTCATACATTTTTTGTTGAATGGTCATCATAATCCAATCACTGCCTCTCGCTCAATTTATATTTTACACAATTTAATTTATCAAAATAATTATTGTTTGTAAAGTATTTTAGGCAATTAGAATGTATTTTGTTATATAATGTGCTAAAATAATGACGAAAGCAGGTGACTAGACAGCATGGAAAACAATTTTAATAAAGATGCAGCGTTGAAACTTGATAACCAGTTATGCTTTGCCATATATGCATGCTCCAGAGAGATTACAAAGCTGTACCAGCCTTATCTGGAAAAGCTTGGTGTAACGTACTCGCAATATTTGGTGCTCATCGTGCTTTGGGAGCGTGAAGAGTGTACAGTGAAGGAATTGGGTGAGGCGTTATATTTGGATTCTGGCACACTAACTCCACTATTAAAGAGGTTACAGAATGCCGGGTTGATCGATCGAAAGCGTTCCACTCAAGATGAGCGTAAGGTGCTGATTTCTTTGACGATAGAGGGAAGAGCGTTGCGGGATAAAGCCCTGTCTGTACCAGGATGTATACAGGAAAAAACAAGTATGACTCATGATCAATTTGGGTCGCTTCTGCTTCAGTTTAATGATCTGCTTGATCGTGTTCATCAAGCGAATGTACAAATTGAAAAATCATAACAGGTACTTTCAGTTGCTCTTGCGAATTCTTACGACATGAGTTGTTCTAAACTAAAAGAAAAATGCCCTTAAATTCTAATGAAATAAAGTACCTCTCATTGCGGATTAGGTAATCCCATTTTGCGGAGGTGCTTTTTTTGTGTGAATTTGTATTAAAAAATAAAATCCAATAATATCCAAACATTCGATTTTGGGAATGATAATGATATCAAAATACTGTAATTCATGAGGTTAAATTATAAGGAAAGCGTTTTAAAAACATGTTACAATGATGTAGGTTTAGTATAGATTTCCTTGTGAACCGCCCTTGTTGCAGTCATGTTGATAGGAGGATTCCAGAATGAATATCCATGAATATCAGGGTAAAGAAGTATTAAAGCAGTACGGAGTGGCTGTACCGAACGGCAAGGTTGCCTACACGGTGGAAGAAGCCGTTGCTGCGGCAGAATCGCTTGGAAGCGCTGTTACGGTCGTAAAAGCACAAATTCATGCTGGTGGACGCGGTAAAGCGGGTGGCGTAAAGGTTGCCAAAGGTTTGGATGAGGTGCGGACTTTCGCTTCTGAAATTTTAGGTAAGGTGCTTGTGACACATCAGACCGGACCTGAAGGTAAAGAAGTCAAACGCCTTTTGATTGAGGAAGGCTGTGATATTCGCAAAGAATATTACGTAGGCGTTGTCGTGGATCGCGGGACTGGACGCATCGTATTGATGGCCTCCGAAGAAGGTGGTACGGAAATCGAAGAGGTGGCTGCGGCTACTCCGGAGAAGATTTTTAAAGCAGTTGTTGATCCAGCAATTGGGCTTCAGGTGTATCAAGCTCGTAAGCTGGCGTATGAGATTAATATTCCCAATGAGTTGGTAAATAAAGCGGTTAAGTTTATGCTGGCGCTTTACGAAGCATTTGTGGACAAGGACTGTTCGATTGCAGAAATTAATCCCCTAGTCGTTACGGGTGATGGGAATGTAATGGCGCTAGATGCCAAATTGAATTTTGATTCCAATGCGTTGTTCCGTCATAAGGATATTCTGGAATTGCGTGATTTGGATGAAGAGGACGAGAAGGAAATTGAGGCATCTAAATATGATCTAAGCTATATCGCTCTGGACGGCAATATTGGCTGTATGGTCAATGGTGCAGGTTTGGCGATGGCCACGATGGATATTATCAAATATTACGGTGGCGATCCGGCCAATTTCCTGGACGTTGGAGGCGGTGCAACAACGGAAAAGGTAACCGAAGCGTTCAAAATCATTTTGTCCGATCCGAAGGTAGAAGGTATTTTCGTCAACATTTTCGGCGGGATTATGCAGTGTGACATCATTGCGAATGGCGTCGTGGAGGCTGCCAAGCAGTTGGGGCTGACTCGACCGCTTGTTGTCCGTCTTGAAGGAACGAATGTTGAGCTCGGCAAACAGATTTTAGCGGAATCCGGTTTGAATATTGTGGCAGCCGATTCCATGGCGGATGGTGCCCAAAAAATCGTTGAACTTGTTCAATAGCCTGTTTGCATTCCGATATGCCGAATAAACGATAGGGGATGTGAAGATCGTGAGTATTTTGGTCGATAAGCATACAAAGGTGATTACACAGGGGATTACGGGAAAAACGGCGTTGTTCCATGCCAAAGGTGCACTTGATTACGGTACACAGATGGTAGGTGGCACCTCTCCAGGTAAGGGAGGCACCGAGGTAGAAATTACACTGGAAAACGGGCAACAGGTCAAACTGCCAGTGTTTAATACAGTAAGCGAAGCCAAGGAAGCTACGGGCGCAACTGCTAGCGTCATTTACGTGCCGCCGGCTTTCGCAGCGGATTCCATTTTGGAGGCTGTGGATGCGGAACTGGACCTCGTGATTTGTATCACAGAGGGGATTCCGGTGCTTGATATGATCAAGGTCAAACGTTTTATGGAAGGCAAAAAGACCGTTCTGATTGGCCCTAACTGTCCGGGTGTTATTACGCCAGGAGAGTGTAAGATTGGTATCATGCCAGGTTACATTCATCTGCCGGGTCATGTAGGCGTTGTGTCACGTAGTGGTACTTTGACCTATGAGGCAGTGCATCAGTTAACCACTAGAGGTATAGGTCAATCTTCCGCGGTTGGTATTGGTGGTGACCCAGTTAAAGGTTCAGAATTTATTGATATTTTACATCGCTTTAATGAGGACCCCAACACTCATGCTGTCATTATGATCGGAGAAATCGGTGGTACAGCCGAGGAAGAGGCTGCCGAGTGGATCAGGGACAATATGACGAAGCCGGTGGTTGGCTTTATCGGTGGGGTGACTGCGCCTCCAGGCAAACGGATGGGGCATGCAGGCGCCATTATTTCTGGCGGAAAGGGAACGGCAAAAGAGAAGATTGCTACGCTTGAAGCCTGTGGAATCAAGGTGGCGCCGACTCCTTCCGAAATGGGCTCGACATTGGTAAGTGTGTTGGAAGCGCGTGGTATTTTGAATCTGTGTACGACACATTAAATCGTGTTTCTTCATTAATATACAGGCTGTAAATCAGCATCGAAATTTGCTGCTGGCTAGTGTATAATGAAAGAAAGGTAAGCAACCTTTTTATCTTCTGAAACAGGGGATGAAAAGGTTGCTTTTTTTTGCGTTAAGACAGGCTTGTCAGGGAAACGCTTGCAAAATGATTCATTGTGCCACAAAATAAGGAAGGGTTCACTCTTCCATGAATGGGGGAACCACAGTTTGGAAGAAAGATGGCTTTTATTAGGTCTACATGAGTTAGAAGGAATCGGAAGAAGAACAATTCAGCGTATTTGGTCGAGTGATTATCGATTGCATGAGCTACTGCATTTTAGCGAACAAAAGTGGATTGAGATAGGCTTAAGTCCCAACCAGGCACGCATTGCGGCACAGTGTTACGATGAAGAATGGGTACATGAACGATATCAGCGAATTCAATCCAGTGATATTGGTATGGTAACTTATGTGGACGAAGATTACCCCCTATTAATGAAGGAAACAGTTGACCCACCTTGGGTAATGTATACAAAAGGGGATAAATCACTTTTGCACACATGTTCTGTAGCCATGGTAGGAACTCGCGTTCCTACTGCGTATGGTCGAAGAGCAGCGGAGATACTAACAGAGGAATTATGTAATGCAGGGATTACAGTGGTGAGTGGATTAGCGAGAGGAATTGACAGTATTTGCCATGAAACAGCCCTACGCCGGGGAGGCAACACGATTGGTGTGCTTGGAACAGCGATTGATCAAATTTATCCTCCCCAAAATGCCTCTTTGTTTGCAGAGATGGTTAGTAAAGGTCTGATCGTATCGGAGTATCCTCCAGGTACGAGGTCGCATCCCGGGATGTTTCCACAACGTAATCGCATTATTGCCGGTTTAACGAAGGGGACACTCGTTGTCGAAGCAGACGCTAGGAGCGGTTCCCTGATTACAGCGGATGCTGCGCTGGAGGCAAATCGAGATGTGTTTGCTGTTCCTGGGCCCATTACGTCACCTAAGAGTAGAGGCACGCTGAACTTGATTAAGCAAGGAGCCAAAACGGTCACTGAGGCTTCGGATATTATTGAGGAGTATGAAGCAGATTTGCGTACAAGGCAGGTTTCTTCATACAATAGAGAACAGAGTCTTAATCTTAAGAAGATCTCCAAAGCATCAGAAAGTGAGACTTCTGAGGAAAATCGTGTGGTGGTGCTGCTGGAACAAGGAACCATGACACTGGATGAACTGCTTGATGCTACGGCATGGGATTTTGGACTTTTACACGCAGTTCTGTTATCGTTAATCATAAAAAAAAGGATCGCTCAGCTAGCGGGCACAAAATACAAGCTTATTTAGTAGTTGTTTTTGTCAAATCCTTAGTTAGTAAATGCGCAAAATTCAATTTTAAACATAGGTGGAGGGAAAAATGGCGTTTATCCGCATCGCGGATACCTACTCCTTCCCCACTTCCTGAAATGTGTTGAATTTATAGCTCGTACTAACGAACTATACTCACCACATTTCAGGAAGTCTATCATATTCATGTGTGTAATTGAGAGGAGGAAGAGCCTATGGCGGATTCACTCGTCATCGTGGAATCGCCTTCCAAGGCGAAGACGATCGGCAAATACTTAGGCAGCAAATATATCGTCAAGGCTTCCATGGGTCATATCAGGGATTTACCTAAGAGCCAGATCGGCGTAGAGGTCGAAAATGATTTTAATCCCAAATATATTACCATTCGAGGTAAAGGCTCCATTCTAAAAGAGTTAAAGGATGCCCGAAAAAAAGTAAAAAAAGTATATCTGGCGGCTGACCCGGATCGCGAAGGTGAGGCTATTGCTTGGCATCTGGCGCATGCGCTGGAACTGGACGATACGGCGGATTGTCGTGTGGTGTTTAATGAAATTACGAAGCAGGCCGTCAAAGATGCTTTTAAAACCCCACGCAAGATCAATATGGATTTGGTCAATGCGCAGCAGGCACGACGGATATTGGATCGACTTGTCGGCTACAAAATTAGTCCATTGCTCTGGAAAAAGGTAAAAAAGGGTCTGTCAGCTGGGCGTGTACAGTCGGTTGCAGTGAAAATTATTTTGGACCGGGAAAACGAGATCAATGAGTTTGTACCGGAAGAATACTGGACGATAACAGCTAAACTAGCTATTAAGGACAGCACTTTTGAAGCGAAATTCCATAAGCTACGCGGCGAAAAGAAAGAGCTCTCTAGCGAAGCGGATGTACAAGAAGTGTTAGAAGCTATCGGAAAATCGTCTTACAAGGTGCGCGATGTGAAAGAGAAGGAGCGTTTACGCAATCCGTCTCCTCCATTCACAACAAGTTCCTTGCAGCAAGAGGCGGCTCGAAAGCTCAACTTCCGGGCATCTAAAACCATGTCTGTAGCGCAGCAGCTGTATGAAGGTGTGGATTTAGGTAAAGAAGGGACTGTGGGTCTGATTACGTATATGCGTACGGATTCCACACGGATCGCTACTTCGGCTCAAGAGGAAGCGAAAGAGGCCATTATTCAAAAATATGGCGAAGATTTTGTGCCTGAAAGTCCTCGTCAGTATTCAAAAAAATCGGCTAATGCTCAGGATGCGCATGAAGCGATTCGTCCAACCTCCGCCTTGCGTGATCCGGAAACCGTTAAGCCTTTTATGAGTAGAGACCAGTTCCGATTGTACAAACTGATATGGGAACGTTTTATGGCGAGTCAGATGGCTTCCGCTATTATGGATACTTTGTCCGTTGATATTGAAGCAGGCGAGACGATATTCCGGGCAGCCGGTTCGAAGGTTCGCTTTCCAGGCTTCATGAAAGTGTATGTGGAGGGGAATGACGACGGTAAAACCGAAGAAGATAAGCTGTTGCCGCCACTTCAGCCGGGCGATAAGCTGAAAAAGGAATCGGTTGAACCGAAGCAGCATTTTACACAACCGCCTCCTCGTTATACGGAAGCACGACTGGTGAAGACACTGGAGGAATTGGGTATAGGACGCCCGAGCACGTATGCACCGACCCTGGAAACCATTCAGAAGCGCGGTTACGTCGCTATTGAGGAAAAGAAATTCTTCCCAACCGAGCTGGGAGAGTTGGTCATTGAGCAGATGGAAGAATTTTTTCCAGAGATTCTGAATGTAGAATTTACTGCGAATATGGAAGGTGATCTTGACCACGTCGAAGAGGGCGAAGGTGATTGGGTCAAGGTGTTGAGCGACTTCTATGAGTCATTCGAAAAGCGCCTGGAAGTGGCTGAAGAAGAAATGAAAGAAATTGAGATCAAGGATGAAGTATCCGACGTTATCTGTGACAAGTGTGGCAGTCAAATGGTATATAAGCTAGGCCGCTTTGGTAAATTTCTGGCCTGCTCTGCCTTCCCGGATTGCCGTAACACCAAGCCAATTGTCAAGGATATCGGGATGAATTGTCCTACATGCGGTGAGGGACATGTCGTCGAACGACGAAGTAAAAAAGGACGTGTCTTTTACGGATGTGACCGCTATCCAGAATGTGATTTTGTATCCTGGGATAAACCGTCCATTAAGCCTTGTCCAAGTTGCAGTGGCCTAATGGTCGAAAAACGTACTAAACAGGGGACGAAGCTCAACTGCACCGTCTGCGATCACAGCGAAATGCTGGAAGAGAGCGATGAGAGTGTAGAGACTTCTTAAGAACAAAGATAGCAGGGGGATTTAAAAGTGAGTGAACAACAAAAGGTAACGGTCATCGGAGCAGGTTTGGCGGGCAGCGAAGCTGCCTGGCAAATTGCAAGCCGTGGAGTGCCAGTTAAATTATATGAAATGAGACCGGTTGTAAAAACACCCGCACATCATACAGATAAATTTGCCGAACTTGTATGTAGTAATTCCTTGCGCGCGAACGGTCTGACGAATGCAGTAGGCGTATTGAAGGAAGAAATGAGAATACTAAACTCTTTGGTTCTGAGTGCGGCAGATCTCCATGCTGTTCCAGCTGGTGGGGCATTGGCAGTGGATCGTGATGGATTTTCCGGTCATATTACAGATACGCTTCATCAACATCCTTTGATCGAGGTCGTTAATGAAGAACTTCAGGAACTCCCGCAGGACGGTATCGTGGTCGTTGCCACGGGACCATTAACTTCTCCAGCTTTGTCAGAACAGATCAAAACGCTGATGGGAGAGGAGTATTTTTATTTCTACGATGCGGCAGCTCCGATTGTAGAGAAGGACTCCATTGATATGAGCAAGGTTTATCTGGCTTCCCGTTATGATAAAGGAGAAGCAGCTTACTTAAATTGTCCGATGAACGAAGCGGAATTCGATGCTTTCTATGAGGCTTTGATTACTGCTGAGGTGGCACAAGTCAAGGAATTCGAAAAAGAAATCTACTTCGAAGGATGTATGCCTATCGAAGTAATGATGCAGCGCGGGAAACAAACGGCATTGTTCGGACCAATGAAACCTGTAGGTCTTGTAAATCCACATACAGGGGAACTACCCTATGCAGTTGTTCAGCTTCGACAAGACAACGCTGCAGGTACGCTATATAATCTGGTTGGTTTCCAGACTCACCTCAAATGGGGGGAGCAAAAGCGTGTGTTTTCAATGATTCCGGGACTCGAAGAGGCAGAGTTTGTACGTTACGGTGTGATGCATCGCAATACCTTTATTAATTCTCCACAACAGCTTCACCCAACTTATCAGTTCAAGGGAAGAAGTAATCTGTTCTTTGCCGGACAAATGACAGGTGTAGAGGGTTATGTGGAGTCGGCGGCCTCAGGTTTGCTGGCTGGTATAAATGCAGCACGAGCAGCACGTGGACAGGAAATGTTCGTATTTCCTGCGGAAACGACACTAGGCAGTATGGCACGATATATTACAACTGCTGACTTCAAACATTTCCAACCGATGAATGCAAACTTTGGTCTTCTTCCAAAGCTGGAGACACGCATTCGTAACAAAAAGGAAAAGAATGAAGCTCTCGCAAATCGCGCGTTGGAAAGTTTGCGCGGTTATATCAACCAAACGGGAGTTATGTCAACAGAAGTACAGGCATAAGGATGAAGGAAAAGGAGGAGCGCGTTATGGATATGTCCTTTCATGCTACCACCATCTGTGCTGTACGCCATAATGGCAAAGGAGCTATTGCGGGTGATGGGCAGGTAACGTTCGGCAACAGTGTTGTGATGAAGCAGACGGCTAAAAAAGTACGTAGATTGTATCGTGGTCAGGTCGTTGCGGGATTTGCGGGTTCGGTGGCCGATGCTATCACATTGTTTGAAAAGTTTGAAAATAAGCTGGAGGAACATCACGGCAATCTTCAAAGGGCTGCTGTAGAACTGGCTAAGGACTGGCGGCAGGATCGTGTACTACGCAAGTTGGAAGCGTTAATGATTGTGATGGACTCGTCCGGGATGCTGCTCATCTCTGGAGGCGGAGAAATTATTGAACCTGACGATGATGTGTTGGCCATTGGCTCAGGTGGTAATTTTGCATTGGCAGCTGCCCGTGCGTTCAAACGTCATGGCTCTGGTATGGAAGCAAAGGACATGGCACGGGAAGCGTTAGAGGTTGCTTCGGAAATATGCGTGTATACGAACAGTCAGATTATCGTGGAAGAATTGTAAATCGGCTCTGAGTATTCAAGGGTGGAGGAATGCAAAATGAATAATCAATCGTTGACGCCCAGACAAGTGGTATCCGAGCTGGATAAGTATATTGTCGGACAAAAGGAAGCTAAAAAATCTGTTGCTGTTGCCTTGCGCAACCGTTATCGGCGTAGTAAACTGCCGGATGATATTCGGGATGAAATTGTGCCCAAAAATATTTTGATGATCGGACCGACAGGTGTGGGTAAAACTGAAATTGCACGTAGACTTGCGCGGCTAGTGGGGGCTCCTTTTGTCAAGGTAGAGGCGACCAAATTTACAGAAGTGGGTTACGTCGGTCGTGATGTGGAATCCATGGTGCGGGATCTGATGGAAACATCTATCCGTATCGTCAAGTCGGAACGAACAGAGAATGTGAAAGACAAAGCAGAGGACATGGCAAATGAACGGATTGTCAATATCCTTGTACCTGCAGAAAAGTCAAATAAATCACAACGAAACCCTTTTGAAATGCTGTTTGGCAATAACACAGGGACTTCGGTAGAAGAAGAACCGCCACAACAGGACGGAACCTTAGCAGAGAAGCGACGTAAGGTTAAATTTGATCTGTTGTCCGGTAAGCTTGAGGATGATGTCATAGAGATTGATGTGGAGGATACCGCACCCAATATGCTCGATATGTTTGCTGGGCAAGGGAATGAACAAATGGGTATGAATATGCAGGAGATGTTCGGGAGTTTCCTGCCTAAGCGGACGAAGAAGCGCAAGCTACCAATCAAGGAAGCCCGCAAGGTACTGATTCAAGATGAAGCAGCCAAGTTGATCGATATGGATGATGTGATTCAGGAGTCTGTGAAGCGTGCTGAGCAATCGGGTATTATTTTTATTGATGAAATAGATAAGATTGCCAGCCAAGGCAAGGGAAGTGGCCCAGATGTGTCGAGAGAAGGAGTCCAGCGCGATATTTTACCTATTGTCGAGGGCTCTACCATTATGACCAAATACGGCCCGGTAAGAACAGATTACATTCTGTTTATTGCTGCAGGGGCTTTTCATGTGGCTAAACCATCAGACCTGATCCCAGAGCTTCAAGGTCGTTTCCCCATCCGGGTGGAGCTAAGTAGCCTGACCTTGGATGAGTTTGTTTCGATATTGACGGAGCCTAAAAATGCGCTGACCAAGCAATACACTGAACTGCTCCGCACCGAGGAAATAGAAGTCGAATTTTCTACGGAAGCGATCCGTGAGATCGCTAGTATTGCCGAGTCCGTTAATCGCAACACCGAAAATATCGGCGCACGGCGTTTGCATACCATCCTAGAGAAGCTGCTGGAGGATCTGTCATTTGAAGCACCAGAGCTTACATTGGATCGTATGATTATCACCCCGGAATATGTCCGTGAGAAGCTGGGAGATATTGCCCAAAACAGGGACCTTAGTCAGTATATTTTGTGAACTGAGTGTCTAAAAATAGGGTGTGTGGTCCAGAATAACACTATCTTGCACCGTCGTTTAGTCCTAGACACAGGTTAAGTTGATGATTTTTCTGTCTATTCCAAAAGTAGGACGTATAATCTTTTACAGGTGTAAAGTGCTAAGAAAACATTCATTTTCTTGAAAAAAACCTGAAAAATTTAACATTTTATGCATCTAAAGCCCTCTTTTTTAAAAAAGATAGGGCTTTTTTCTTATTGTAATTAGGTCCCAACTCTACGAAACTTAGAATATATGACAGAAAGTTAAGATTTTCTACTTAAGACCTAAAAGAAATGTATAATTATGAAATTTTATTGTCGAAAAAAAGTGAAAAATCTTGTTTTATTGAATCTTACTTTGGAGTAGACGCTGGAGGGAGGAGCTAAATGAATCTGCTGGGTGATGTAAGCTTTCAAAAGCTTCAGGCAGGTGTACAGGCGGCCAATACGAGACAACGTGTGATGGCCGATAATATTTCCAATGCGGATACCCCGTATTTTAAGCGTTCGGAGGTTTCATTTGAAGAACTGCTTCAGCAGCAAATGGACGGTGATGTCACGCCATTGCGTGGAAAAGTAACCAATTCAAGACATTTCCAAATAGGACCTGTGAACTCCATTCCTGATGCCACGGTCACCAAAGATGGGTACTCAGTCATGAACAACAACATGAACAACGTAGATATAGACAGAGAAATGAGTCTTATGGCTGAAAATCAACTAAGATATAATACCTACATCCAAGAAATTAATGAGCGCATCAAAATGATGAGAACAGCGGTAGAAGGGAGATAGGACGAGGTGAAGATTAACAACGGCTTTGATATTAGTGCATCTGCTCTTACGGCCCAGCGGTTGCGGATGGACGTTATATCGAGCAACATTGCCAACGCAGAGACGACTCGGGCGAAGGTAGAGAATGGACAAGCAATTCCATATCGGAGAAAAACGGTTGTTTTGGAGCCGAACCAATCTGGCTTTGCCGATGTTTTGAAGGCTCAAATGGAAGGAAGTAGTACAAGCGCCGCTGGCGTTAAGGTTTCGCAAATTCAGGAAGATCAGTCACCTTTGAAGCCAGTGTACAATCCGGGTCATCCGGACGCTGATAAAGATGGCTATGTATATATGCCTAATGTAGACATAATGAAAGAAATGGTCGACATGATTTCCGCAACACGCTCATACGAAGCCAATGTAACAGCTCTGAATGCTTCAAAGGCGATGGTTTCCAAAGCGCTTGAAATCGGCCGCTAAGTTCCAGGACTACTAACTACTTAATAGGGAGAGTAAAACATGATTCAGAACGCCATGTTTAACGTACAGACACCGGTAATACAGCAGATTCAATCGCCTAACAATGAGTTGACGAAAGCGACGCCTTCCGAATCCTTGAAGGATTTTGGCTCCTTCCTAAAGGATGCTCTCAATGAAGTAGGGCAGCAGGAAGCCGCTACACACCAGATGTCCGACCAATTCATGGCAGGCAAAGTTGATGTAGATCAAGTCATGATCACTTCACAACAAGCGCTGCTTTCCCTGCAGCTTACTACACAGGTCCGAAACAAAGCGATCGAAGCCTATCAGGAGATCATGCGTACACAGATGTAAAGTGAGGGTTTAGCAAAGTTTCGGATGGGGTGACGGAGTGAACGAGAGAATCGCCCAATACCGGGATAGGATTTCCGGGTATTGGAATAATTTCAGCAAAAAACAGAAGATATTACTTGTTTCGACATTAGCATTCATCATTATCGCCATTGTAGTGCTAACGATGCAGTTTACCAAAACCGAATATGAAGTGGCCTTCCGGGATTTAAATGCAAATGATGCCGCTGGGGTCATTAAATATCTCGATTCTGCGGGTATACCGTATCAGCTTAATGCTGGTGGGACACAAATTTCAGTCCCAACCGCTAGTGCAGATAAGGCGAAGGTAGATGTTGGGTCCCAAGGGCTGATACAAAAGGGGTCAATCGGCATGAGCGCCTTTGACCAGTCCTCCTCGGCCATTGGCATGACGGAGAACGAGTTCAATGTGAAGTACAATAACGCATTGAACGGCGAAGTACAGCAACTGTTGGAACGGATGGACGGTGTCCAAAGCTCCAAAGCTGTCATTAATATGCCAAAGGAAAACATCTTTGCCGGACTTGAAGAAAAGGACAAAGCCTCTGCTTCGGTTCAAATGGAATTCGAACCTGGTTTTACTCCCAATCAACAAGCGATCGACGGATATTTTAACCTGGTAAAAACGGCTGTACCGAATTTGCCAGTAGAAAACATTACGATCACCAATAAGGAGTATGAGTTAATTCCAACGGCCAAGGGCGGCCAAGGCGGACTCACGAGTGGTGTTCAGGAAAACATGGCTCTACAGAAGAAGTTTGAGAGCGATGTAAGGAATAATGTCCAACAATTTTTGTCGAAAATTGTTGGAGACGACAAGGTAAACGTGCTGGTTATGTCCCAGCTAAATTTCGACAAAGTAACATCAAAGGAACAAATGGTCACACCTGTTGACCAAACGAAAATGAAGGGTATTGAAATCAGTGCCCAACAAATTCAGGAAAGTTATACGGGCAGTAGTGGACAGACTGGAGGAGTTGCAGGGACAGGAACGCAGGATGTCCCGGGTTACCCTGGAGGAGCCAATTCCGGCAATACCAGTTCGGATAAGAGCTCAAGTACGATTAACTACGAAGTTAACCGAATTGCAAGGGATATTATCCAAAGTCCGTACACTGTAAAAGATTTAACCATTAATGTAGCAGTTGAACCACCAACAGGTCAGCAAACGTTGGATACTGCAACTCAGACAGCAATTCAAAACATTTTGGTTAATATTGTAAGAGCGTCGCTAGCGAATTCCGGTACTACTTTTACAGACGCTGATTTGGCTAAAAAGGTTTCAGTGTTCTCGCAAGCTGCTCCGGCGCCTACGAGTACCAATACATTCTTCTCAGCTTCCAACCCGTGGATGTGGGGCATCGGAGCTGCAGTTCTGGCACTGTTGGCGGGTGTAATCTTCTTCATCGTACGCAGTCGTCGTAATCAGGAAGAAGAGTTGGATGAAGAATTGCAACTTATGCCAACGCCGACGGAATTCCCGTCCATTACTATGGAAAGTGTGACAAATGAAAGTCAAGTGCGTAAACAGCTTGAAAGTCTGGCGAAAAAGAAACCCGACGAATTCGTCAATCTGCTTCGTACATGGCTGGCTGACGAATAGAGGTGAGTTCATTGGCAAAGGCAAGCAGTCAAGGTTTAACGGGAAGACAGAAAGCAGCTATTCTTTTGATCACAATGGGGCCAGAAGTATCTGCTCAAATATTCAAGCATTTGCGTGATGAAGAGATCGAGCAACTTACATTGGAAATTGCCAATGTACGGAAGGTCGATGCCATTGAAAAGGACTCCATTATGGCCGAGTTTCATCAAATTTGCCTGGCTCAGGAGTACATTTCACAAGGCGGTATTAATTACGCCAAAGAAATATTGGAAAAAGCGCTCGGATCGCAAAAAGCAGTTGAGGTCATTAACCGTTTGACAGCGACATTACAGGTGAGACCTTTCGATTTTGCTCGTAAGGCGGATCCGAACCAGATATTGAATTTTATACAAAATGAGAATCCGCAAACCATTGCTCTCGTGCTTTCATACTTGCAGTTCGAGCAAGCGGCGGCAATTCTATCGTCCCTGCCACAGGAAAAGCAGGCAGATGTGGCCCGGCGTGTTGCTGTCATGGACAGTACATCTCCGGAAGTCATTTCTCAAGTGGAGAGAGTATTGGAGCAAAAGCTCTCGGCAACTGCGACGCAGGATTACACGAATGCAGGCGGTATCGAGTCTATCGTTCAGATTTTGAATGGCGTAGACCGCGGAACTGAGCGTACAATTCTCGACTCGCTTGAAATTCAAGACCCTGAACTGGCTGAGGAAATCAAGAAAAGAATGTTTGTTTTCGAGGATATCGTCAATGTGGACAACCGGTCCATTCAACGTATTATCCGCGATATCGACAATGCAGACTTGCAATTGGCGCTTAAAGTGTCCAGTGAAGAAGTACGCGATGTGATTTTCCGAAATATGTCGAAACGTATGGCAGAAACCTTCAAAGAGGAAATGGAGTACATGGGACCGGTGCGGCTGCGTGATGTGGAAGAAGCACAAACACGTATCGTATCAACGATCCGCAGATTGGAAGAGGCTGGTGAGATTATAATCGCACGCGGCGGAGGAGATGACATCATTGTCTAACTTGATTAAATCTTTCCAATATGTGCCTGTAGAGGCTTTGAAAACGATTGATGTGGCACATACGTACGTGTCAGAAACGACGGATGAAGAAATCACAACCGAATATACGGAGCCGGAGCCTCAGCGAGATTATGAGGCAGAACGGCTCCGAGATGAAATGCTGAATGATGCTAAGGACTTTGCCGAACGTCAGGTGCGCGAGGCGGCTGAAGAAGCGGAACGAATGCTTCAGGAAGCACAGCAGCAGATTGAAGATTGGTGGCAGGAACGACGCGAGCATGACGATCAGTTGATTCAGTCGATAAAAGCAGATGGATTTCAGCAAGGATATGAAGAAGGCCAGAAGCTGGCCGAGGCTGAGCTTCAGACGAAATCGGAGCAGATGATGGAAGAAGCACAAGATATTCTGCGTCAGGCCTATGAGATTAAGGAACAACTGATTCAGGAAGCCGAGCCTTTTCTGGTTGAACTGAGTAGTGCGATTGCCGAGAAGGTGATTGAAAAACAGCTTAGTCTTGAACCGGAATATACGATTGAGTTAATTCGCAAAAATTTGGCTCGTAAGCGAGAAAAAGGAATCATTACATTGTGTGTGTCGCCTCAGCATTTCGCATTTGTGCAAGGTGCACGGGAAGAATTGTCATTAACTGTCGATTCGCAGGCAGAACTGCAAATTATTCCTGATGGTACCGTAAAGGATCGCGGTTGCGTCATTCGCTCTTCCTTTGGAAGTGTGGACGCTCGGATCGATACGCAATTAGCTGAGATTAAAAAGGAACTACTGCGTCTGGCACATGAAAATGAGGAGCGAAGACATGAAGGGGCTTAATGCGCAGCGCTACATGGATCATTTGCGACAGCTGGACCCAGTTCGGGTTAATGGCAAGGTTACACAGGTTATCGGCTTGATGGTTGAATCGGAAGGTCCAGACGCTAGTATCGGGGATGTTTGTTATATTTATCCGGGCAAAGCGGCAAAGCCATTGCAGGCAGAGGTTGTTGGCTTCAGAGACAATAAAGTGCTTCTGATGCCACTTGGAGAACTACAATCCATTGGTCCTGGTTGTGATGTCGTAGGAACAGGGAAGCCGCTGAACGTGCAGGTTGGATCGGAGCTGTTAGGCAAGGTGCTGGATGGTTTGGGTCAGCCTTTGGACGGATCACTGATTCCCTCGCGAATGGCGAGATATTCAACCTTCAATATACCGTCCAATCCGCTGAATCGTCCGCGTGTGCAGGAACCCATTAGTATCGGAGTACGTGCAATTGACGGGTTGCTTACGATTGGTAAAGGACAACGGGTTGGTATTTTTGCGGGTTCGGGTGTAGGTAAGAGTACTTTGATGGGGATGATTGCCCGTAATACGGAAGCCGATGTGAACGTAATTGCCCTGATCGGAGAACGTGGACGCGAGGTGCTGGACTTTATTGAACGGGATTTGGGCCCAGAGGGACTAGAACGCTCTGTAGTCATTGTGGCAACTTCCGACCAACCTGCGTTGATCCGCATTAAGGGTGCACTTATTGCAACGACGATAGCGGAGTATTTTCGGGATCGCGGGTTGAATGTCATGCTAATGATGGATTCAGTTACCCGGTATGCGATGGCTCAGCGTGAAGTCGGTCTAGCAGTAGGGGAACCACCAGCAATGAGAGGATACACTCCATCTGTGTTCGCTAGTCTGCCTAAGCTGCTGGAACGCGCAGGGACAGGACCTACTGGCTCTATAACCGCCTTTTATACGGTGTTGGTTGATGGTGACGACATGAACGAGCCCATCGCGGATGCGGTGCGTGGGATATTGGATGGACACATTGTCTTGAATCGCGGGATTGCGAACAAAGGACATTTTCCTGCAATTGATGTGTTAGCAAGTATTAGCCGGGTCATGAAGGACATTGCACCACGAGATCAGATAGATGCTGCCGAAAACATTAAGCGCTTGATGGCCATTTACAAAGATTCAGAGGACCTGATTAACATTGGGGCTTATCAACAGGGTTCGAATGCAGAAATTGACGAATCTATGGAGCGCATACGGGATATATGGGATTTTACAAGACAAAGAACGGATGAAAAGGCTGAGCTGGACGAAGTACGAGAACGTTTGATTTCTGAATTTACGAGGAGATGAAGGTTGAACGATGAGATTTCAGTATTCCTTTCAAAAAGTTGTAGACTTGAAAACGAACGAAAAGTCACAGGCCGAATGGCTGCTTTCCAGTGCTGTTGGACAATTGCAGGTTGAGGAGCAGACATTAACACAGCTTATAGGCGAAAGGAATCGGGTCATATCAGCTATTCAAAAGGCTGCCGAAGATTGCGCGCCACTCTCTAGCATTCAGGAATTGCAAGCTTATGTCAATCATCTGGATCAATGTATTACACGCAAGCATAGGGATGTTCAATATGCGCAGCAAAATGTGCAAAGCAAACAAACCGTTTTGACCGATAAAATGCTGGATGAACAAGTTTGGCTGAAAGCGAGAGAGAAGGCCAACGTGAAATTCCAACAGGAAATGCTCCTGCGCGAGCAGAATGAGCTGGATGAAATGGCTTCCGTGCGATTTGCCATGAAAGCCCGGTAAGCGGAACGTCATAGGATACGCATATCAGCTGCCTGAGGAGGAAGACGATGGCACAGAAGTTAGCAGAAAATGAACTGGATATGGATTTAGGGAAAGAATCAGGCGGGGGATTTGAACGGTTTATGTTTTTCCTGATTCCGATTGTTTTCACAATTGTTCTGGTCGGGGTCTTGCTCACACTGTTCAACATGGACTTCAGAAGCGAAATGATCTCATTGGGGAATAAAATACCAATTGTTAAAAATTGGATTCCTGAACCGAAGGATAAGGCAACCCAGACAAAAGAGGCAGATCAGAAGGCACAGTCTGAAAGCTCTGAAGCAACCATTCAGCAGTTAAAAGCGGATTTAGCCAAGCAGACGGAAGAACTCAAAAAGGCTACGGCTGCTAAGACGACACAAGATAAAAAGGTTACTGAACTTCAGAATCAGGTCAATACACTGCAAACGCAACAGGAACAACAGTCGCAGACGGGTCAACAGGGACAGGTCGGGCAGCAGGGACAAGCAGGTACGCAAACTACAGATGGAACAACAAATGAAGATCCTTATGTAAAACAGACCAGAGAACTTGCCAGCATGTATGAAGGAATGACGGCAAGTAAAGCTGCACCGATTATGGAGAATCTGACTACGGAAGAGACCGTGCAGCTGTTAAGTTATATGGACCCTGCCAATAGTGCAAAGATTTTGCAAAAGATGGACGCTAAAAAAGCAGCGGATATTACGATGGCTCTGAAAAACGTAACGCCATCTACGGATTTATCGGTAGCGGCGTTGCAGTCCCGTTTGAAAAAGGATCAGGGTAGTACAGCTGGAACGACGAGTAAAAGTCTGCAAAGTACTCAAATCAGCAGCACATTTGCTTCCATGGACAAGAAAAGTGGTGCCGAACTTATTTTACAAACTTACAAAATCAGCCCAGATAAGGCATTAAACATATTAAATACAGTAGATGATTCGACACGTGCTTCTTTACTGCAAAATATGTCTGCGAAGGATGCAGGTCAGACCGCGAAAATTTTGAATAAGCTGATGGGCAGTAAGTAATTTAAATTGAAGGGAGGTGAAAAATATATGACCCTTATTTCTCAAAGTGTATCTCTTAGCTCTAGCCCAACAGCTAGCAGTACGACAGCGTCAGCAACAAGTACAACCACGGCTGCTGGAGCAACCACGGGCGCCTTTAATCAAACACTAACGCAAATGATGACAGGCGGGCAAACAGGCTCAGCTGGAACAGATGCGAATGGTTCTCCATTAGTTATGGTACTACCGCTTATTGCAAACGGAGAATCTGCGGAAGCTCCAACCGAGCCGCTTGTTGAAACATTGGCTCCTTTGCTGCAAAATCTCGAAAAGTTGGATGATCAGGTAGTTGCCGATCCTGCGCTGCTTGCAACTTTACAATCGTGGATTCAGCAAGTACAACAGTTTTTGCAAGGCAATGGAACAAATCAACAGGCAGACGGCGGGGAAACGGCAGAGGCTACAGGCTTAACAGCCTTGGCAGCTAATCCGGCAACTCTTCGGTTTGCATTACAGGACGCTTTGTCACAACTTGCCAATGTAGCAGAGCAGGCTTCGGGCGACCAAAAGGCTAAGGTGACACAGTTACTACAATCGCTTCAAAGCGCAACAGCTGGGACTGGAGCTATTTCCGATGAGCAGTGGAATGGAGTATTGAAAGCTGTGGAACTTGCTGATAGTGGAGATTCACAAGTGGTTCAGCCTTCTGCGCAACGGGCAAACGGTGCTCAGACATTAACTGCAGCATCTACAAACAAACAGGTTGCTCCTCAGCAGCAAGCAAGTCAGGGTGAAACTAGCCAGCAAGGCTCAGAAGGACAACGTTCATCAACGAATCTTCTCGTTCAGTCCGCAGTTAAAACGACTGTAACGGATGAAGCGGGTACATTCGTAGATGCAGCTGAGCAAGCGGATCCGTCGGCAACTGATAATCAGACTCCGGTGATCACGACTGCGGGGCAGCTTTCGGTACAAACGCAGGGAACAACACCTTCGGCTCCGGCTCAACCAGTCGTACATGTACGACAATTTGCCAAGGAGATGACTGAGTTTGTAGTGCAGAAACTTGATATTGTAAAGCACACTGGTTTGACAGAAGCGACCATCATGCTTCGTCCAGATCATCTGGGCCAGCTGGAGGTTAAGCTGACGATGCAAAACGGCCATCTGGTTGCCCAGTTTATGACTGAGCATAGCGGGGCGAAGGATCTGCTGGAACAGCAAATGTCTCAGTTGCGTACGAGTCTTCAGAGTCAAGGTATTCAAGTGGATAAAGTAGAAGTAACGCACAACGAGTCGCTATCCTCCCATATGTATCAGGATGGACGCGGTTCTGGAGCTAATCAGCAGCAGCAATCTAACCAACGTTCTAAAGCTCGAGGTAGAGAAGAGAGCGAAGATGCTTTGAAGGTAGCTGAAATGACAGAAGAGCTTCGTAACTGGACAGCAGAACAACGCGCAGATGACATGAATCGGACAGGCTCCTTTACAGCACAAGCGTAATGATGGAGGTGAGAACACAATGACGACTACAGACAACAATGTATCCACCAGTAACGTCTGGCCGAATTACAATGTGAATAATGTCAAAACAGCAAGCGCCAAGGATACTAAGACGATGGGTAAAGATCAATTTTTAAAAATCTTGATCACTCAGCTACAAAATCAGGATCCAATGCAGCCTTTGGAGGATAAAGAATTTATCGCCCAAATGGCACAGTTTTCCTCGGTAGAACAACTGATGAACATATCTACGCAGTTGACTGCATTGGGCCAGTCTTTGGGTACAGCTTCTGGTTTGATAGGAAAAGAGGTTAGCTGGATTGAGCCGGGTAAAAAGGATTCCATTACAGGTGAAGCAGGCGCAGGTACAGTGAAAAGTGGAATCGTAGATTCCATCGTTATTCGCGACGGTGTGCAGTATGCCAAAATGGGAGCGGCTGAGGTGGCATTAAAAGATGTAACATCAGTAAGCCAGGCTAACACAACGGCTCCTGTTACTGATACGTCAGATACTACATCTTCTTCCTCTACTGGAAGCGGTGAGAACTCATGAATGACAGGATAACGGTCGGACGCCTTTTTCCTACCAATGTTCCTCCGGCAGCGATTTCTCAAAACCGAGTAAATTCGGTAACAAAGGACACCAAGCCGTTTGGTCAGGTGTTGCAGGAACAGGTGCTCAAGCTCAGCAACCATGCAGCCAAGCGACTGGAGCAGCGAGGAATAGAGTTGAGAAGTGACCAAATGGCGAAAATTAACTCTGCTGTGGATAAGGCTGCTGCCAAGGGCGCTAAAGAATCTTTGATTTTAATGCAAGATATGGCTTTGATTGTTAGTGTGCCTAATCGAACAGTTGTTACTGCGATGGACAAGCAGTCCATGGAGGATAACGTATTTACGCAGATAGATAGTGCTGTAATTATTTCATAATAAGTGGCTGGCCCGAATAGGAAAGCCATGAAAAAGCCGCGGATCGACTGATGCGGCCAACTAAGCAACCAATCAGAGGAGGATTTATACTCAATGTTGAGATCAATGTATTCAGGTGTATCGGGCATGAAGGGTTTTCAAACAAAGCTGGACGTTATCGGTAACAACATTGCAAACGTAAATACTACAGGCTTCAAGTCCAGCCGAGTGATGTTCAAGGATATTTTGAGCCAAACCAGCTCGGGCGCAAGTGCACCTGATGCTACGACAACTGCAGGTCAAAATGCCAAGCAGGTTGGTCTAGGGGTGTCCGTCAGCTCAATTGATACGATGCATCTTCCGGGTAGTGCAATGACTACGAATAATCCAACGGATTTACGGATTAACGGTGACGGTTTTTTCCTGGTCAAAATGAATGATGCACAGGAAGTCCCTTATCTGACTCGTGCGGGTGATTTTCACGTAGATGCGAACCGAAATCTGGTGACTTCCGATGGGTTTTTCGTAGGGGATGCAGGTGGCGATCCTATCACACTTGCTGACAATGTTACATCGTTCTCCATCTCGCAGGATGGCACAATTGTGCAGCAATTGGATGACGGAACAGTTGACAATGGTACGCAAATTGGATTAGCCAGAGTCACAAACCCAGAAGGTCTGGAAAAAATCGGTGGAAGCTTGTACCGTACTACGGTCAACTCAAATATTGATGCAATTGAGCCTGGAGTAGCGAATGCAGATGGTCTTGGAGCTATCATCGCGGGTCAGCTGGAAATGTCCAACGTTGATCTGACAGGCGAATTTACCGAAATGATCGTGGCTCAGCGTGGATTCCAAGCGAACTCACGTATCATTACGACTTCGGATGAAGTGCTTCAGGAAGTTGTAAACTTGAAACGATAATCTCATTTAAACGCGGAGGAGTAGAGGCTCCTCCGCACCTATCAGGAGGTTGGTGTTACGATGATCCCGTTAACGCGGCTGAACGGCTCGCCTATGTGGCTTAATGCGCTGCTCATTGAGACTGTGGAGGAAACACCGGATACATACGTCACTTTGGTGACGGGGAAACGGTTGATTGTATTGGAAAAAGCGGCAGATGTCGTCTCCTTGATCAAGAGTTACAGCCGTGAAATCGGCATGCATGCCGCCACGATAAAAGTGCAACAAATGGAGGAAGACGAATGAAGAAGATGCTGCCATGGCTCATTACAATTTTACTCGCGATTACTTTGATTGCAGGCGCGGCCTTTGTACTTATACCAGCGCTTAGCGGGAAGAAGTCGGAAGTCATACCGAATGCGCAAGCCGCTCAAGCAGAACAACTTCCAAGATTGTCAGCGGATGAATTGGTGGAAGTAAGCTCTGAAATTACCGGTATCAAAACGAATTTGGCAGACGCAGATTACATTGTACAGATGAATCTTGCTTTTCAATTGAATGATGCCAAAGCAAAAGAAGCTTTTGAAAAAATTAAGGACATCAGTATTAAGCCCATCGTTATTCAATTACTTGCAGACACCAAACCTGATGAGCTCAGAACGGCTAAAGGCCGGGATCAGTTCAGTGACAAGCTGACGGATCTCATCAACAAGTCGCTCCCTGAAGGTCACCTGGGGAACGCCAAAATTACAGACTTTTTGCTGGCAGCCATTTGATTCCAGGTGATCTTGTCAGGAACACGTAAGGGGGTGAATAACATTGGTGGATGTACTGTCACAAGGGGAAATTGATGCCCTTTTAGCAGCTCTCTCGTCCGGTGAAATGGATGCGGAAGAACTCAAAAAGGAAGAAACCCAAAAGAAAGTTCGCGCTTATGATTTCAAGAGAGCGCTTAGGTTTTCCAAGGACCATATACGAAGTCTGACGCGGATACACGAGAACTTTGCCCGGTATCTGACCACTTATTTTTCAGCACAGCTTCGTACTTTTGTCCAAATTAATGTCGTTCAGGTGGAGCAGCTTCCATATGATGAATTCATTCGCTCCATTCCGAAAATGACCATTCTAAACATTTTTGAAGCTGAACCACTGGAAGGCCGAATGGTGCTTGAGGTTCACCCGAACGTAGCTTATGCCATGCTGGACAGGCTTCTCGGAGGAACAGGTTCGGCACCAACTAAGGTTACCGCATTGACCGAAATCGAGACGACGATCATGGAGCGAATTTTCAGCCGTACCTTTGATAGCCTGCAAGAGGCTTGGAAAACGGTACTGGACATTGAACCACGTCTAGAGGCTATGGAAACAAATCCGCAGTTCATGCAGATTGTTTCGCCGAATGAGACGATTGCTCTGATTTCGCTTAGCACCAAAATTGGTGATACCACAGGGATGATTAACCTCTGTATCCCGCACGTGGTATTGGAACCTATTATGGCCAGACTGTCCACGCACCAGTGGTTTACATCCGAAAAGAAATCAAGGGCGCCTGAAGAGATAGACGCCTTGAGATTACGGGTCACCAAAGCAGAGCTTCCTATTATTGCGGAGTTGGGTGAATCCCGGATAAATGTAGCTGAGTTTTTGGGCCTTTCGGTAGGGGATGTCATTTCATTGAACAAGCCAGTCAAAGAAGGACTATCCATCCGGGTAGGCGAGAGATTGAAGTTTATGGGAAGTCCCGGCATGGTAAGAGATCGTGTTGCCGTACAAATTGATGAAATTGTCAACGAAGGAGTTGAAGAAATTGACGAGTAAAGACTATTTGTCCCAGGAGGAAATTGATGCCTTGCTGAAACAGTCTGAAGCGGGGACGGATTCTACTCCCGCAGGCAAGACCGTTGACGATTTTCTGACTTCCCTGGAGCAAGATGCTCTCGGGGAAATCGGTAATATAACGTTCGGCAGCGCAGCTACGGCTCTTTCCACACTGCTCGGTCAAAAGGTGGATATTACGACACCTAAAGTTTCAATTATTACACGTTCTGAATTTGAAACTGCATTTCCAAAGCCGCACGTAGCCGTACATGTAAATTATGTCGATGGATTTGAAGGCATTAACTCGCTCGTAATTAAAAAGCGTGATGCGCAGGTTATAGCGGATTTAATGCTTGGTGGTGGAGGAAATCCGGCAGATGAAGAATTGAATGAAATTCACATCAGTGCTGTGCAGGAAGCGATGAACCAGATGATGGGATCGTCTGCGACCTCTATGTCTACCATGTTTAATCGTTTTGTTAATATCTCTCCACCAGGGATTGATATTTTGGATCCTCTGCACGGTGATGGAGTATCCAGCCTGCCAGATGAAGAGACGCTGATTACAGTATCCTTCCGGTTATTGATTGGAGATCTGATTGACTCTACACTGATGCAACTGTTACCTGTTAATTTCGCCAAAAAGATGGTGAGCATCTTAATGAATGGCGGAGAGGATGACGAGCAACCGCAAGCGTCCGCACAGCAGGCAGCTGCAACAGCTGCTCCCGAAGCGCCGACACAAGCTAGCACTCCGCAACCGCCGTCTGCACCAGCCTACCAACAGCCGCCTGCAGCCGCGCAGGTGCCGCAAGATGCAGGCTATGGGCAACAACCGCCGATGTATCCTCAAGACCCGGGATATGGGCAGCAGGGCGCTCCAGGGTATGGAACGCCGGGCTATGGAATGCCAGCAGGTGTACCGCCGCAAGTGCCTTATGGAACGCCTCATCATTACGGAGCCGTACCGCCAGGGCGCAATGTAAATGTGCAGCCTGTACAATTTTCTAACTTGCAGTCCGGTGGATTTCCGCAAGTGGATGAAAACAATTTAAATTTATTGATGGACATTCCCCTTAGAGTCACCGTAGAATTAGGAAGGACCCAAAAGCAAATTAAAGATATTCTGGAGCTCTCACAAGGTTCAATTATTGAACTGGACAAGCTTGCCGGGGAGCCGGTGGACATTATGGTTAACAACAAACTGATTGCCAAGGGCGAGGTTGTCGTAATCGACGAGAACTTTGGCGTGCGTGTAACGGATATTGTAAGCCAATGGGACCGAATTCAAAAATTACAATAAAAGCATAATTTAGGGAGGATTTATTTCAGATGGCAAACCGTATTTTGATCGTGGACGATGCTGCATTTATGAGAATGATGATTCGGGACATCCTGTCCAAAAATGGATTTGAAGTAGTAGGAGAGGCCCAGGATGGATCACAGGCCATTGAAAAATTCAAGGAGCTTCGTCCGGACCTGATTACGATGGATATCACGATGCCTGAGATGGACGGCATTGCCGCTCTGAAGGAAATCAAACAAATTGACCCGAATGCAAAGGTTATCATGTGTTCCGCGATGGGTCAGCAAGCTATGGTAATTGATGCCATTCAAGCTGGCGCAAAAGATTTTATCGTTAAGCCATTCCAATCGGATCGGGTTATCGAAGCCATCAACAAAACACTGGGTGTGTAAGGCGCATCCAGTATGGATACACAACAGGGTGCCTCTGACGCTTTGAGTACATCCAGCAATATAGGAAACATTGCTTGGGTCCTTTTCGTGCTAATCTTTATCATCGTACTGATCGTGTACTTGATACGGTTTTTGAGTAAAAGAAATCAGAGCTGGTTCAGCAACCGCTCCGTTCGCATACTGGGAGGCGTGGGGCTTGGCCCCAATAAATCCCTTCAGCTTGTTGAAGTTGGTAGCAGTGTGTACCTCATTGGTGTGGGAGAAGATATCCGGCTTGTTGACAAAGTATCCGATCCTGAAGAAGTGGAGCAAATTTTGGCCGCACTGGAGCAGGAAGCTTCTCTGCAGCGCGGCCCAATTGCCCCGCTATTCGCTAAAATTGCGGATAAGCTTCGCCGGAACAACGCGGCACAGCAGCAGCAACCTGAAGAGGAAACATCTTTTCATGAGATGTTTGAATCCAAGCTCCGGCAGATGCCGAATCGCAAGGATAAACTTGAAAAGCTGCGCAATGAGGAGAATACTACAGATCGGTCGGGAGATTCATGAGAAAAAAGATTATACTAGCATGTTTGCTGCTTGTCTTATTCAGCTTCATTTCGGTGACGGCGGCCTCTGCGGAACCGATTCCGAACATTGATATTCAAGTCGGCAATTCGGACAAAGGACAGCCCGGTGCCACCTCGCTGTCTATTATTTTACTTATTACTGTCATTAGTGTAGCGCCCGCGTTGCTTGTACTTATGACAAGTTTTACGCGTATCGTGATTGTACTTGGCTTTGTGCGAACTTCACTGGGAACTCAGCAGATGCCGCCCAATCAGGTGCTTGTCGGACTGGCCTTGTTTCTCACCTTATTTATTATGGCACCGACCTTCTCCGCTATGAACGAAACTGCGCTTCAGCCGTATCTCAAGGGGGATATAACACAGTCTCAGGCACTGGATAAGGCATCGGTACCCATTAAGACCTTTATGTTCTCTCATACACGTGAGAAGGATCTACTGCTCTTTATGAAATACACCAAGATGGAAAAACCAAAGAATTATCAAGATATTCCACTAACGGTGATGGTTCCGGCTTATGCAATCAGTGAGTTGAAAACGGCATTTCAGATGGGCTTTATGATTTTCATACCCTTTTTAGTTATAGACATTGTAGTGTCCAGTACACTCATGGCTATGGGGATGATGATGCTACCACCAGTAATGATCTCGCTTCCTTTTAAAATACTGCTCTTCGTACTTGTAGATGGTTGGTATTTGGTCGTCAAATCATTACTTCTGAGTTTTAATACATGAATACTTTCTGCAAGGACAGCAATCAAGGAGGACGGCAATGACTTCGGAGTTTATTATTTCCCTGGCTGGGCAAGCGGTGTACATTGTACTCAAGGTGAGTGCTCCGATGCTGATTTTGGGGCTAGTCGTGGGTTTGATCATTAGTATTTTTCAAGCGACAACTCAAATTCAGGAGCAGACACTGGCCTTTGTTCCGAAGATTGTCGCCGTATTGCTGGCATTGCTTTTGTTCGGGCCCTGGATATTGACCACATTAGTGGACTTTACGTATAACATTCTGGACAATCTGTACAAATATATAGGTTAGGCTGAAAGTGATGAACATATTGTTGCAGAGTTTTCCTGTTTTTTTGCTGATTTTTTGTCGGATTACCTCGTTTTTTGTAGTAGCGCCTATTTTTTCAACCCGAGGGGTACCTAATATCTTTAAGGTCGGAATTTCAGGATTTCTAGCTTTGGTCGTGTATCTTACATATGGTACGCATCAACAGGTGCCGACCGATGTAGCATATGTGCTGTTAGTAGGGCGTGAGGTACTGATTGGGTTGTTGCTGGGATTTACTGCATATTTGTTCATGACAGCGATCCAAACTGCAGGTTCATTTATAGACCTACAGGTGGGATTCGGAATGGCCAGTGTATTTGATCCCATGACAGGGGCTTCAACGCCTCTTACGGGTAATTTCAAGTTCGCCATAGCTGTATTGTTCTTTTTGAGCATAAACGGGCACCATCATCTGCTAAACGCTATTTTATACAGTTATGATTGGGTACCGCTGACAAATGATTTTTTTATAAAGCTGTATGGTGGCAGTGTAACTGAATTCCTGGTACGTTCTTTTGCGGAATCGTTTATGCTGGCCTTTCAAATTGCTGCTCCCATTGTAGTAGCTACCTTTTTAACGGATGTGGGACTCGGTTTTTTAGCTAAAACAGCACCGCAATTTAATATTTTTGTCATTGGCGTGCCGCTAAAAATAATTGTGGGATTGTTCATGTTACTGCTTCTTATGCCAGGTTTTGCTTTTATATTCGAAAGATTGTTTTCTGTGATGTTCGAATCCATGCGCAACTTGTTGGATGTTATGGGTAATCGTCCTTAATGTCTGGTCTGGAGGAACGTAGTTTGTCATTTAAATATGCTATGAACCTGCAGTTGTTCTCAGGGGAAAAAACGGAAAAAGCTACACCCAAGAAGAAACAGGATGCAAGACAAAAAGGGCAGGTTGCCAAGAGCATGGAGTTGCCCGCTGCTGGTGTCCTGCTAGTTACGTTTTTTTGCCTCATGATTTTCGGCGGGTATTTTAAGGATCATGCGGTCCGCTTGTTTCGGGATATTTTTGTGAATCGGCTGTCTATGGAAGTAACACCGAATACAACGCTACTGATGATGGGTGAGTATGGTGTGCAAATCTTGATTATGCTGGCTCCTATTTTTGTGGGTGCCATTGTCATCGGGATCGCAGCGAATTACATGCAGATCGGTTTTTTATTAACCGGAGAGGGCATTACACCCAAGTTTAGCAAGATTGACCCGATTAAAGGATTCAAAAATATTTTTTCCATGAGGTCATTAGTTGAATTCCTGAAATCTGTTTTAAAAATGACCGTAATTGGTTATCTGGTGTACAGCGTACTTTGGAAAACAAAGGCTGACCTACCCAAACTGGCTGAGATGTCCGGCGACCAGATGTTGAGTTTTACGGCTTCATTAACAATGGAACTGGGACTCAAAATTGGTGTGGTGCTGTTCATTTTAGCAATATTGGATTATATGTATCAACGTTATGAGCATGAGAAAAATCTGAAAATGTCCAAACAGGACATCAAAGATGAGTACAAGAAAATGGAGGGTGACCCGCTGATCAAAGGGAAAATTCGCGAGCGGCAGCGCCGTATGGCTATGCAGCGCATGATGCAGGAGGTTCCTAATGCAGATGTCATCATCACCAACCCTACGCACTTTGCTGTGGCTTTGAAATATGACGGTTCGGAGATGGAGGCGCCGCAGATTATTGCGAAAGGACAAGATTATGTCGCGCTCCGAATTAAGGAAATTGCCAAGCAAAACGGCGTTATAACGATGGAAAACAAGCCGCTGGCGCGGGCGCTGTTTCAAAGAGCCGAAATCGGGGATGCGATACCAGCTGATCTTTTTCAGGCCGTTGCTGAAGTGCTGGCGTATGTATATAAATTAAAAGGTAAAGTGAAATAAAGGGATCGGAGGCCAAGAGACCCGTGAAAATAAAAGAAATAACCGTCCTTGCAGGCGTCATCGGTATCGTTCTTATGATGATTCTCCCGATCCCTTCATGGCTGCTGGATATTCTGCTCGTCATTAATATTTCTATTGCTTTGATGATTCTACTTGTTTCAATGAACACGAAGGAAGCTTTACAGTTCTCTATCTTTCCTTCATTGCTGCTCATTACAACGTTGTTTCGTTTGGCGCTCAACATTTCTACGACCAAACTTATTTTAGGTGAGGGTCATGCCGGCGAAGTAGTTGCTACGTTTGGTAGCTGGATTGCAGGCGGCCAAATTGCCGTCGGCTTTGTTGTTTTCCTCATTCTTGTGGTCGTACAGTTCATTGTTATTACCAAAGGATCGGAGCGGGTAGCAGAGGTGGGCGCCCGGTTTACATTGGATGCGATGCCAGGTAAACAAATGAGTATTGATGCTGATTTGAATGCAGGTCTAATTAATGAGCAGCAAGCCCGTGAACGACGCAGTAAAATCGAACGGGAAGCGGATTTTTACGGAGCTATGGATGGTGCGAGTAAATTCGTTAAAGGCGATGCGATCGCCAGTATTATCATTTTGATCATTAACCTGGTGGGCGGCTTTATTATCGGTATGGCCGTTCAGGGAAAAGGATTTCAAGAAGCGCTGTCAACGTATTCTGTTCTCACGATCGGTGATGGATTGGTCAGCCAGATTCCCGCGCTGCTCATATCCACGGCTTCAGGCTTGATTGTTACGCGGGCTACGTCGGATGGCAACTTGGCAGAAGATTTAACCGGACAGCTCTTTTCATATCCAAAATTGATCTACATAGTGGCTGCCACCATTGCATTATTGGGCCTTTTCACACCTATTCATATTATTACAACTCTTCCACTTGCGATTCTATTGTTTTTTGCAGCCCGAAGAATGCAGGGCAATATGGAACGCAAGCAAATTGCTGATGAACAGCTGGAGGAGGAGCAACAAATCGAAGAGGTGCGTAGTCCGGAAAGTGTCATTAATTTGCTTCAAGTAGATCCGATTGAATTTGAGTTTGGGTACGGATTGATTCCGTTGGCGGATACACAGCAAGGCGGTGATCTACTGGATCGGATTATTATGATTCGCCGTCAATGCGCCTTGGAGCTGGGGTTGGTTGTACCGGTTATTCGTATTCGGGATAACATTCAGCTCAAGCCTAACGAATATGTAATTAAAATTAAAGGCAATACGGTAGGCGGTGGAGAACTGTTGTTGAATCATTATCTGGCTATGAGTCCGGGATACGACGACGACTCCATTACAGGGATTGAAACGACAGAACCGGCCTTCGGACTGCCTGCGCTCTGGATTGACGAGAACACGAAGGATGTTGCTGAACTGTCAGGTTATACGGTGGTTGATCCACCTTCAGTTGTAGCTACTCATCTAACAGAGACGATCAAGAAACATGCCCATGAGTTGCTTGGCAGACAGGAAACACGTTCGCTGGTTGACAATCTCAAGGAGAATTATCCAGTGCTGGTGGACGACCTTATTCCTTCTGTGCTTGCGATTGGGGACGTACAAAAAGTGCTGGCCAAGCTGTTGAAAGAAAAAATCTCTATTCGCGATATGGTGACTATATTCGAGACGCTGGCTGACTATGGTACTTATACAAAAGATCCAGACGTGCTGACTGAATATGTTCGTCAAGCGTTATCACGTCAGATTACGCAGCAATTTGCACAGCAGGGAGAAACGTTGCGTGTTATTACCGTGGGACCAGGATTGGAGAAGAAAATTGCTGAGAGCGTGCAGCAGTCGGAGCAAGGTAGCTATTTGGCTCTTGATCCGGTGTCAACGCAAACGGTGTATCAAAGGATGATGGAGCAAATCAACCGTCTTATTCAATCGGGACAGCAGCCTATTGTGTTAACGTCACCGACAATACGTATGTATTTGCGGCAAGTGATGGAGCGGACGATGCAGGATGTCCCGGTGCTGTCGTACAGTGAGCTGGAGCCGAACGTTGAAATTCAAAGTGTCGGGGTGGTGAACTTATGAGAGTGAAACGATATGTAGTGGATACCATGCCAGAAGCCATGCTGCAAATCAGGGGTGACTTAGGAACAGATGCCGTCATTTTAAGTACCAAGGAAGTGAAGGTCGGCGGTTTTATGGGGATGTTCAGTAAAAAGAAAATTGAAGTGGTTGCTGCAGTTGAGGAGCAGCAACCTCAAAAGCCTCGGCGGACTGAACGCTCGTCACACCAGCTTGCCCGGGCTGCTTCGCCTCTAATGAACACCCCTGAGAAGCTGGAAAAACCATCAGTACCTGTAGTCCCCAGACAAGCAGCTCCAGAAGCTTATCGGCGGGTTACACAACAGATAACCGGTAGTTCCAAAGAAGAACAAGCTGATTTAACGGTTAATACAGAACAAGTTGCATCAGCAACGGAGCATTTGTCGCCAAGGTCTGCTAATAACCTGGAGACTCTATCTCAGGCATTTGATCAAGAAGTATTGCTTTCGAACCTGAAATCATCCAGTGAGCTGCATAAACGGCCAATCGAAGCAAGTGTTCCAGACAAGAGTGGAGCTGAGGAAAATCAGGCATTGCTTAATGAATTGCGGGAAATGAAAGCGATGATGACTCGGTTCTCCAGAAACTCTTCAATGGAAAGTACTTGGCCTGAGGGGCTGCATGAGATCTGTGAGCATGTGTTGGAACAGGAAGTGGAACGTGATTTACTGGAATACTGGATCGAACAGGTATATGTGCGTCGAAGTGAGCACCCTTTTGCGCCTGAAACTTTTGATTGGGAACAAGCCTTTCGTGAGGAAGTGACCAGTTTTATACAGACAAGACTGGATAAAGGGATCTCCCAAGATACCAAAATTGTGTATGTTGCAGGACCTACCGGAGTAGGAAAAACGACAACCATTGCGAAGTTGGCAGCGGAACAGTTGTTCAAACATCATCGCAAAGTTGGATTTATTACTTCTGACACGTACCGGATTTCAGCCGTCGAGCAACTGCGTACATATGCTACGATTTTGAATGTACCGCTTGAAGTTGTGCAATCTCCCGGTGACGTCCAAAGGGCTATTCAACGTCTGGAGCATTGTGACTTGATCCTCATGGATACTGCAGGGCGAAATTATCGTAATGAACTGCTTGTATCAGAACTGCAAAGTCTGCTCTCACCTATTAATGAAAGTGAGACGTATCTGGTACTCAGCCTGACATCCAAAAGCAGGGATATGCTCAATATAACTGGACATTTCAGTAAGTTTGGTCTTGGGAAGGTTGTATTTACCAAGATGGATGAGACGGGCAGTTGTGGCGGCATGTTTAATCTTTTACACCAGTTTCCGATGCAGTTGGCCTATATTACGAATGGACAAAATGTACCTGACGACCTGCTTCATCCCGATGCAGAAATGGTGACAAATATGCTGCTTGGAGCCAAAGTATCGTCAGGAGTTAACGGAGATTCCATATGAGTGATCAAGCCCAATCACTTAGACAAATGGCTTCATCCTTGGATAAGTATCGATTACCCCCACGTAATCGTCACGCAAAAATTATAACGATCACCAGTGGTAAAGGCGGGGTGGGCAAATCCAATTTTACGCTGAACTTTGCATTGGCCCTGCAATCTCTTGGTCGAAAGGTACTTGTGTTTGATGCTGACATCGGTATGGCTAATATTGATGTGTTGATGGGGGCCCATTCACAATACAATCTTCTTCACTTGTTAAAACGTGAAAAATCAATTGATGAGATTATTCAGACGGGTATAGGTGATTTGCCTTATATTGCTGGAGGCTCAGGCTTAAGTGAACTGTTTGCGTTATCAGATGAGAATCTGAATTATTTTGCCGAAGAAGTAGAAAAAATGGCAGCAGACATGGATTATATTCTTTTTGATACAGGTGCAGGTTTATCCAAAGAAAATCTTAAATTCATCACTTCAGCTGACGAATGTATGGTAGTAACCACCCCAGAACCGACGTCTTTAACAGATGCGTATGCACTAATTAAAGTCGTCAACGGGTTGCAGAAAGATACGGTATTCAAAATTATAGTCAATCGTGCCGATAACGATAATGAGGCCCGTCAAGTTGCCGATAAGATCGCACTTGTTGCGAAACGCTTTTTGGAGATCGAAATCCCGCTGCTTGGACATATCAGTGATGATACTCATGTCATGCAGGCAGTCAAAAGACAAGTACCTTTTATGGTTGCTTTTCCGGGATGCGCGGCTTCAAAAGATGTACTGAATCTGGCACACCGTTTTGCAGCAATGCCACAGGTTCCACAACCAGGTGCATTGAGTGGAATCAAAGGATTTATGCAAAAATGGTTGCGGCGTTCTATGCATTGATTTTTGATGAGAGGAAACAGGGGTGTTTAACATGTGTGCTTACCGGGTGCTGGTTGTAGATGATTCGGCCTTTATGCGCAAAATTATTACAGATCTTATTGTAAGGGATGAGTCGTTCAACATCGTAGGTACAGCCGCCAATGGCAGAGAGGCTGTAGAGAAAGTGAAAGAATTGCAGCCTGATTTGGTCACCATGGATGTCGAAATGCCTGAAATGAATGGTCTTGAAGCGTTGCCACTGATTATGGCAGCCCATCCGCTACCTGTCATTATGTTGTCAGGCATTAATGAACAAGGCATGAAGGAGACCATCATGGCTCTGGAGGCAGGAGCTTTCGATTTTATAAGAAAGCCTTCCATTGCTCATGCGCAAGATATTGAGCAGGTGAGCAAGGCGTTGCTCGAACAGATGCATACTGCTATGCAAGCAGTACGCAGCCGCTTGGAGCGCAAGGAAGCGAATGAGCGCAAAGCTGCAATGGAACAAGCGAAAAAAACGCCAATGGAAAAGCCACCTGGACAGGCTGCGGCTGAGAAACGAGCTGGAAGCCAAGCTTCGGCAGACAAGCCTCCTGTTGTTCCGCTTGCTCCTCCACCTGCTGCATCGGCTCAACCCAAGAAAGATGCTGGGAAGTCCGTCCCAACAGCTGCCAAGCAGGAAACTAAAAAGCAGCTGTCTGGAACATCTGCTACAGGTGGCCGCATAGACAAGCCAGCTGTTCAGCCAAGGAAACCAGTGCAAGCACCTCATGTGCAGAAAAAAGAAGACTTGTCCATGAGTACGGGAATAACGTCGGGGCAGCTGAAGAGCTCTGATCCGGCTGCTGGCAAATCAATACAGGGTAAGGATAAAGCAGGGCTTGTCAAGCCGGAGTCACGGAAGACGGTAACTTCATCAGCTTCTTCCGCTCCTGCGGCTGCAACGCCTCCAGTAACAGCACCTACAAGTCCAGCTGCACCACAGGGATTGTCACTTAAAAAAGGTGTGCATACGTCCAGCTTTCGAAAACTGGTGGCGGTCGGATGTTCTACTGGCGGACCACGGGCTCTTAAGACCCTGTTGGAGCGCATTCCTGGGGATTTTCCAGCTCCAATCGTTATCGTTCAGCATATGCCACCAAACTTTACTCGTTCGCTAGCACAACGTTTGAACACGTTGAGTCCACTACGCGTTGTGGAGGCTGAGCAGGGGATGACGCTGGAGACGGGAACAGCCTACATCGCACCAGGGGGATATCAGCTAAGAATTGTGCCTGGAGCCGGTGGTAAATACACGGTGTCACTGAAGATGGAGGAGGCTCGCAATGGTCACCGTCCTTCTGTAGATACGATGTTCGAATCGCTGCTCTCTTTAACCGCGCTGGAAAGACATCTAGTATTGCTTACTGGAATGGGTAGCGACGGGGCTAAAATGATGAAAAAGCTTTATGACGCTGGGGTTCAATCCACATTTGCTGAAAATGAGGAGACTTGTGTAGTGTACGGAATGCCCCGCTCAGCAGTTGAATTAAAATGTGTGCGCCACCTTCTGCCAATGCAGGAGATCGCCCCCAAGCTTGTACAAGTTGTGAAATAATCGGAGTGTAACTCATGGAGGAGGTGTCTCACAATGGACATGAACCAATATTTAAACATGTTTATTGATGAGTCGAATGATCATCTGCAATCTCTTAACGAAAATATGCTTCAACTGGAAAGCAATCCAACCGATCTAGGCATCGTTCAGGTGATTTTCCGTTCTGCCCATACCCTCAAAGGAATGGCTGCTACGATGGGGTTTGAAGACCTGGCATCGCTCACTCACCAAATGGAAAACGTTCTTGATCTGGTACGTAACAACAAGCTGGCGATGCATGAATTTATATTCGATACCTTATTTAAAGGTTTGGATGCCCTGGAATCCATGGTGCAGCACATTACAGAGGGAGGCGATGGAAAAGCGGATGTCTCCTCTATTGTATCTTCATTGCAATCTATCGTGAGCGGGGATTTCCTAAAGTCCGGCTCAAATGCTGCCACTGAAGAGTCTCCTTCTACAAAAGCAGGCACTAACGATAGTGCTGGATTGGTTTTGGACCAATTCCAGTATTCTGTACTGGAGCAATCGATTTCTGAAGGGCATCGTGTTCACTATATACAGGTAACAATCAGTTCAGAGAGCCAGCTGAAGGCGGCACGTGCCTTTATGGTATTCAACACACTGGAAAACTCTGGTGAAATCGTCAAGGCCTATCCGTCCGTACAGGATATCGAGCAGGAAAAATTCGAACAAAGCTTCTCGTTATATTACATAACGCAGAAAGAAGTTGGGGAGCTGGAAAAGGAAATCACGGGTATCTCTGAAATTGACACGGTCTCAGTGGTACAACTGGATCAGGAATCGCTTAAACAAATGAGCGAAGTTACTGCTGGACTCGCTGAGACAGCGGCGGTACAGGAAGCAGCTGTTGCCGTGCAGCCACCCGCTCCATCTCAGCCGCAGTCTCCAGCTGCGGCCTCTGTTGCCAAGCCAGCTGCAGGTAAAGCGCCAGCAGCCAAGGCGGCTGCTCCTACGCACAACCGTACGATTCGCGTAGATATTGAACGTCTGGATGTACTTATGAATTTATTCAGCGAGTTGCTCATTGACCGTGTGCGCTTAGAACAGTTAGCCAGTGAGGCTTCCAATCCAGCACTGACGGAAACGGTTGAGCATATGAGTCGTGTGAGCAGTGATTTGCAAAATGTTGTTCTCAAATTGCGGATGGTACCTGTAGATACTGTTTTCAACCGTTTCCCGCGTATGGTTCGCGATCTGGCCAAGTCGCTGGATAAAAAACTGGAATTGGTTATTACTGGAGCAGAGACTGAAATGGATCGGACGGTTATCGACGAGATTGGTGATCCTCTGGTGCATTTGCTACGTAACTCCGTGGATCATGGCATCGAGTCGGTAGCCGACCGGATTGCAGCTGGTAAACCAGAAACTGGAACCGTTCAACTGCGTGCTTTTCATAGCGGTAATAACGTATTTATCGAGATTGAGGATGATGGGAACGGGATTAACCGTGAAAAGGTACTAAACAGTGCTATTTCCAAAGGGATTTTGACAGCAGAACAAGCAGCTTCCATGACCGACGAGGAAGCTTATCAAGTATTGTTTGCTCCGGGCTTTAGTACAGCTGCAGTCATTTCAGACGTATCAGGACGCGGTGTCGGTCTGGATGTTGTTAAATCTAAAATTACCGCTTTGGGTGGTAATGTTACGGTTCACTCCACATTGGGCCAGGGCACTAATTTCTCTGTACAATTACCGTTGACTCTATCCATTATTGCAGCCATGATGATACAGATCGGTTCTGAAAAATATGCGATTCCTTTGTCTTCCATTGTGGAAACTGCGATCGTCAAGCGTAAGCAAATCCGTTCTGTGCATGGCAATAAGATGATTGCTTTCCGCGATTCTCATATCCCGCTTATCTCCTTGAGTCAGCTGTTTGAGGTACCGGACTTCAACGAAGATGAAGAAGAAGAGACAGAGGTCGTGGTCATCCGTAAGGGAGACCGTCTGGCAGCTCTTTCCGTACAGGACTTTTTGGGACAAAGTGAAATCGTCCTTAAAAATCTGGGCAAGTATCTTCCAAACATCCAAGGAATTTCAGGTGCCACGATTCTGGGTGACGGTCAGGTTGCTTTGATCATTGACCCGAATGTTTTCATTAAATAATGTCTTCATTAAAAATGAAAGAAATATGAGATTGCGGACATCAATAAGGAGGGTTTTTAAACATGGGAGAAGAAATTAAAGTTATCGTATTTAAGCTTGGTGAAGAGGAATACGGTGTTGAAGTAGAAAAAGTCCAATCTATTGAACGCATGGTGCCGATTACACGGGTTCCGAGAACTTACGATTTTGTTAAAGGTGTATTCAACATGAGAGGCGTGGTTATTCCGGTTATTGATCTTCGTGGCCGTTTTGGATTACCAGAAGCTGAATATACCGATCAAACACGTATTATTATCGTTGCTGTGGGCGAGATGCAAGTCGGCTTTATCGTGGATTCAGCGAATGATGTTATTGACCTGAATACTGACAACATTGAGACACCACCGGAAGTGGTTGGCGGTGTTAAGGCTAAATATCTTCGCGGAGTTGCTAAAATTGGTGAAGAACGTCTGTTGATTATGCTGAACTTGTCCGAAGTTTTGAACCGTAGCGAAATGAACCAACTGGAAGGTTTAGAGGATTAATATATGGAGAATCTGGGAAATCTCGAAGACTTCAAGTTGGATGTATTGAAAGAAGTCGGCAACATTGGCTCGGGGAACGCTGCTACAGCGCTCTCCCGGCTTCTCAATAAACCAGTCGATATGGGTGTGCCCAAAGTGCAAATGCTGCCCTTTGAGGAAATTGCGGACAAAGTCGGCGGAAATGAACAACTTGTTGTTGCAATATTTTTTAGAGTCGAAGGGGAAGCGCCTGGTAATCTATTCTTCATATTGCAACCTCAGGCGGCGAAAAGCTTACTTTCCCGTTTGGCGAATATTCCTTCGGATGACGAGGATAGCTTTAACGAAATGGAGCATTCAGCTCTGTCGGAGATCGGTAACATTTTAGCAGGCTCCTACCTTTCTTCGTTGGCGGATTTCACACGTTTATCCATGTATCCAACAGTCCCTGCGCTGGCACTGGATATGGCAGGAGCTATTCTCAGCTACGGACTGCTGCAGTTTGGGCAGATGGGGGATGCTGCTTTATTGATTGACACATCGTTTCTGGAAGGGCAGAATCAGATTGAGGGTCAATTTTTCCTGATTCCTGATCCAGAATCGTTCGGGAAAATCTTTAGGTCGTTAGGAGTCCCGATGAACGATGATTGAGGATAAAAGCATCATTAAAGTCGGCATGGCAGATTTAAATGTTACCAGCAACCCGAACTCGATTCGCACGACAGGGCTTGGCTCCTGCGTCGGATTGACCCTCTATGATCCTCATTTGAAACTGGCAGGCATGGCACATGTGATGTTACCGTCCTCGGATATTGCGCGTGAAGGGCAGTTGAATATTGCCAAATATGCGGATACAGCACTGCCAGAGTTATTTGAACGAATGTTGAAACTGGGTGCTGAACGGCGCAGACTGATTGCCAAAATGGCAGGAGGAGCGCAGATGTTTGCCTTTGCAGGTAGTGGAGACACCATGCGGATTGGCCCGCGCAATGTAGAATCGTGCAAGGAAATGCTTGTAGATCTGGGCATTCCTTTAATTGCGGAAGATACGGGTGGCAATTATGGACGAACGATTGAGTTGGACTCTGAAACTGGCGTTTTGAATATTCGAAGCGTACAAAAAGGTGTAAAGGAATTATAAACATGTTATTTGGTAGCTTACGCATTAATCTTTGGTCTGGAGTAGTCGGATTTATTCTGACTTTTGTGTTGTCCGTTGGCAGCAATCTGCTGACCACGAGCTTAATTCGTGGCTTAATCGCCTTCGTTTTTTGGTTCCTACTTGCATTTGTGCTGCGCTGGACACTGGGTGTGGTAGCGCGGCCAGATCTGGGTAATGCCCAAGACCGGGCAAGCTCTCAGGTAGATGGCGTAGGGGGAAATCTGGACCTGACGACACCAGACGAAAATGAAAACCTGAATGAATTGCTGAAACCGAAACCAGAGCAGACGGACGAGGGGAATAATGGTTTTGCACCTTTAAACCCACCCAAGCTGGTTTCCAACAAGGACCCTGAAGAATTGGCCAAGGCCGTTCGTCACCTGACAGACAAATAAGGAGGGTGAAGCCGATGAACGAGCGAAAAGCCGCTCATTTGAACCATTCCGAGCTGTGGGAGCAATGGAAAGAACACGGTGACAAGGAAGCAAAAAAGCAGTTAATTGAAAAGTATCTCCATATTGTGGAATATGTGTCGGGTCGTCTTGCAGTAGGCTTACCTAAAAATGTATCCAAGGATGATCTGGCGAGCAACGGTGTTATGGGTTTGATTGATGCTTTAGAGAAATTTGATTATGAGCGTGGTTTGCAGTTTGAGACTTATGCTTCTTGGCGTGTTCGCGGAGCAATTTTGGATGGTCTTCGTCAAGGAGATTGGGTTCCTCGTTCAGTTAGGGAAAAAGCGAAAAAAATCGAAGACGCCTACCAGCATTTAGAACAAAGGTATTTACGCACAGTAAGCGACGAAGAGATGAGTCATTATTTGGACGTCTCCGAGAAAGAGTTTCAAAGTATGATCCAAGAGGTCGCTGTAATGTCGATTGTCTCACTGGAGGACCCAATCCGCGAAGAAGAGTCGGAAACACGGCTTTCCCTGTTGGTAGATGAAAAGGCGAAAAATCCAGATCATAAGGTCAATGAATTCACACTGCGTGATGCCTTGGCACAAGGCATTGATAAATTAACTGAAAAAGAGCGTATCGTTGTTTCTTTATTGTATTACGAGGATTTGTCACTCAGCGAAATTGCTGAGGTCATGTCACTTTCTCCTTCGCGAATTTCTCAGTTGCATTCCAAAGCAATATTACGTCTGAGAGCGACACTGGACAAACAACGGGATTTGCTAATGCGTAAAGATTAACGTACGGGAGGTTACAGTAACAGTTAGACGGAAGGAGCACCCATGTGGAGAAGCAGTATGCTTTGGATCAGTTTTTAAAAGTGGTTGTCTCACCTGACAAACAATCCGCCTACTTGGAGTTTGCCAAACGTGAAGAAGGCTTTGCCTGTTCTGTGGAAGAATTAGAACGTTTTCTAAGCAACCAAAAAATATCCTACGGTGTAATTACCGATGCAATCCGCACATTTGCGGCAAATCCGGAAGATCATTTCTTCGGGAAATTACTGATTGCTCAGGGAAAGCAGCCGATCCATGGTACAGACGGAAAAATTAATCTGGCCGATATTGTGACCGGTGAAGATGCACATAAGCCACTTGAAACTGTGGATGGACGGGTAGATTATAAAGAATTAACTCGTCTAAGAAATGTAAAACGTGGACAACTGATTGCCGAACGAGTGGATCCTCTGCCAGGTGTACCAGGGATTGCTGTAACCGGAGAGGAAATCCCTTTTCTTCCAGGTAAAGAGGCACGCTTTAAAGTTGGAAAAAATGTAGTGATCCATCCGGAAGGCGTTGCGATGTATGCGGCTATTGATGGTTTAGTGACTACAACTGAAAAGGGCAAGCTTAATGTGTTCCCTGTGTATGAAGTGAATGGGGATGTCGATTATAGCGTCGGTAACATTGATTTTGTTGGAACCGTCGTCATTCGCGGGAATGTCTTGACCGGTTTTCGCGTTCGGGCGGCTGGTGACATTCGTGTCATTGGCGGTGTGGAAGGCGCTGAAATTGAGGCAGATGGTTCAGTGGAAATCAGCGGCGGTATTATCGGATACCATAAAGGATTTGTGAAAGCTGCACAAAATGTGAAATGCTCGTTTATACAAGATGGTAACGTGATCGCGGGAGCCGATGTGCTTGTATCCCAGAGCATCATGCATTCCCAGATCAAAGCGAGTAATAATGTAATCTGCGAAGGCACAAAAGGGCTTATCGTAGGTGGCAGTGTACAAGCTGGTAAAAAGGTAGTGGCTCGTACCGTCGGTAATACGATGTCCACAGCTACTAATATTGAAGTGGGTGTGCTTCCTGAACTGCGTGATGAACTGACAGAACTTCGCGCACGGTTGAAGCAGCAGACAGACAGCCAGGATAAAACGAACAAAGCTCTCACAATATTGGATCAGCTAGCGGCTGCTGGACAGCTTGCACCTGACAGAATGGCTATGCGAATCAAGCTGACATCTACTAAAAAATCTAATGAACAGGAACTTTTGGAAACTAAGTCCAGAATGCTTGAAATAGAACGAACATTAGAAGATACGAGCCGCGCCCGGGTAGAAGTGAAAAATGTGATCTACGGTGGCTCTAAGATAGTTATCGGCAGATATACAAAATTTATTAAAGATTCTGTGGAAAGAATGGCGTTTTATTATCATGAGGGAGATATCAGCATGTCCTCCTACATGTAATTCATTACACTGATAATAATTCAATTTATTATATTTCTCGGTAGTCTGATACGGATGCCCAATCGGAAAGGGTGTGGTCCCATGAGCTTGAAGGCTGTTGAATTGCAAATTGCTGTACCTCGCACCAGTGAAGCAGGCAAATACCATAGTGAGTCCCAGCAGCGGCCAATGAATGACCAGGCATTACTTGGACAAAAGACTGCGCTGGAGACGGAGAACATGCGTCAGCGAAGCAGTGCCATAGATCAGTCTGCGGAAACATTCGTCGGTGAGAGGCAAACAGGTGAGCAGAGCAGAGATTCTTCCCAGCAGAGCCGCTCTCGCTCAGATGAGACTGAGCTACCTAAGGAGCATCCGGCAGAGCATCCGTATAAGGGACATCATATTGATTTTTCGCTCTGATCCAATGGGTGGAGAAGCGTTATAAAAGGAGACGATGGGCAGTGGATCAACCATGGATTTATATTGTTCTGCTGGGAGCCGCAGCTGTTGTCTACGCCTGGCTTCTGCCAAAGCGCCAGCCAAGCCGGGGAACTGAAGAGGCCGTCGTTCAAAAGGTTGAGGCTACATTGGAGCAATATCTGGCCGATATTGAAAACGATAATGACGAGCTGATTGAACTCGTATCTGGTATGAAGCAGGAGCATGCGGTTAAGCAGGCAGCATTACAGGAGCAAGTAGCTGAGCTTCGGAATCGTATTGTGGAGCTTGAGCGTCAGGCAATGCTTGCTACCGTCTCTATGCCAATCTCAGATTCAGAAGCTTCTTTTGTAACTTTAGAGGAGCAAACGGCATTGCAAGAGCCTCAAACTGAGCAGGAACAAGAGTCCATCCGAGATCGTTATCAAGAGTTATTCGCGATGCATGAGCAAGGCAAGTCGGTGGATTATATAGCTAAGCAATCAGGCATCCAGCGGGGCGAAGTACAGCTCATATTACAACTCGCGGAACGGGAGGATGTGATATGATCAAAAACCGCTCATTTATGTTAGGCATGGGTACTGGTCTTATCATGGGGGCATTGCTGCTGCAGCTGGCAATAATTGGTCAGGGGCAGTCGCAGCAATCTTCGGCAGACCCGAAAAACATGACGCGAGAACAACTAGAAGAGGCAGCAGCCGAGTTAAATCTTCAGATCAGTGACAGTTCTGATCCGAAAATGACAGAAGAGGAATGGCGGAATAAGCTGATCAAGGAAGGCAACAAGACTCCAGTTGCACCTCAAAAGGCTAAACCAGCTCAAACGCCTTCAACACCTAAGGTACCTGCAAACAGCACATCCTCGGCTGCTTCTAAGCCTTCGACCAGCACGTCGGTACCACAAAGTCCGAACAAGCCGGAAACTCAAAGAACTGGCACTACAGCCACTCCCAATATTCCCAAGCAGCCTGCCACTCCACAAGTGCAATATAGCATTGCATCAGGGAGCAATTTAAGAAGTGTGGCATCTGGATTGGAACGGGCAGGAGTCGTATCGGATGCTAGTGCATTTGAGGCAGCAGCTAAGGCTCAAAAAATCAATACCAAAATTCGTACAGGCACCTATCAGTTTGCTAAAGGTGAGGATTTCAGTTCTATTATTACTAAAATAACGAAAAAGCCGTCCAACTGACCTAATCGGGAAGAGGACGGCTTTTTATTTTTTTCGATGCGAACAAAAGTGATTTTTTATTGTTTAGTTCAAAGTGGGTATGAAGCGCCCACAATAGCTTACGGCATAGCCTATTGCAATTCAGAGCTAGTTGGACATAAAAAGACCCCTGAAGGATTCAAAGGTCATCTCCTAGCGGATTACACCACGGTGTATTGTTAAAACTATCCTCAATTTGGATCAATATTCAGATCTATCGGAGAGGGATATAAAATAAATTGAACACAAATTAACGCTATGAAATAATCGATAGCGGCATTGATGAATAAAAAAACAATAAAACAATTCTATTCCTAATTTTCTCTATTCATCTTGTCCCGTATATCGGTGGATTCTCCGCTCTGGGTTATTATCCTATGCATCTGCACCATGGGTCTCGGAATGGGCTTCTCCATGATGCCGCTCAACACGCATGTTCTGAACTCTGCGCCTCTCCGCCTGGTGAGCCGAGTCACACCATTGACAACAGCGGCTCAGCAAGCTGTCCTCTCGTTCGCGGTCGCAGGCCTGACGGGTTATCTGACGTCGCAAATCGCTTCCCACACCGCAAATGCGGGAGCGGACGCGAATCTGTTGAATGCTGTCGTCGCGGGTTACGGCGATACGTTCTTCCTGTCCGCGTGCCTAACGACTGCGTGTGTAGCTCTGTCGCTCCTTCTGCGTAAACCGCAACACCAGGAAGAAGAAGGTACCGTCGGCGGGGACAGCTAGGACCCAGCGATGATGGGGCACTAATCGGGAATTGGTACCGATTTCGATCGTGTGTAAAAAGCCTTGGCCGTTAGTCGGTCATGGCTTTTTAATGTACGCCCAGCATGGCGCCATCTATATAAGAAAGACTTGAACAGATGCGGCTAACAGGGCACATATTGGAACTATCTGTCCGTTCAATGCAGTGCGAGAGTCTAACACTTTATTTTCACAAACATTTTTCTAAGAAGCCAGGCAGATGGAAGTGTACGGGTTGCTTTTTACACCGTTTCAATTATTGTCGAAAAGCTGGTTGCAACGCTGCAAGTGTTATGGTATATTAATTGACGGTGTTAAAAACGCACGTCGGTTAATTTTATAAAGGGTGCTTCCAATAGGAAGTTTTTATAAAAAATGATGTCGGCGGAGGACACACAAAAAAACCAAACTTAGGAGGTGCGTGAAGATGGCAGTAATCTCCATGAAACAGCTTTTGGAAGCTGGGGTTCACTTTGGTCACCAAACACGTCGCTGGAACCCGAAAATGGATCGTTATATCTTCACTGAAAGAAACGGTATTTACATCATTGACTTGCAAAAGACAGTGAAAAAGGTTGAGGAAGCTTACAACTTCGTAAAAAGCATTGCAGCTGAGAATGGTACAATTCTGTTCGTAGGCACGAAGAAACAAGCGCAAGATTCTGTTAAAGAAGAAGCAGCACGCGCTGGTCAATTCTACATCAACCAACGTTGGTTGGGTGGTACACTGACTAACTTCCAAACCATTCAAAAACGTATTGATCGTTTGAAACAATTGGAAGCTTGGGAAGAAGATGGTACATTTGCTGTTCTTCCTAAAAAAGAAGTTATCATTCTTCGCAAAGAAAAAGATCGTCTTGAAAAATTCTTGGGCGGTATCAAGAACATGAAGGGCCTTCCAAGTGCTCTGTTCATCATTGATCCGCGCAAAGAACGTATCGCGGTTGCTGAAGCTCGCAAATTGGGTATCCCAATCGTGGGTATCGTTGATACAAACTGCGATCCAGACGAAATCGACTATGTTATCCCAGGTAATGACGACGCGATCCGCGCTGTTAAATTGCTGACAGGTAAAATGGCTGATGCAGTTATGGAAGCTAACCAAGGCGAAGAAACTACAGCATAATATTTCCAAACGGAAATACCTATACGAATTAAATGAAAAGGGTGGTTGGTAGGTGGAAAACCTCTCACTACCCTTTTTTTAAGGAATAAAGCTCGCATATACCACTGAAAATCAAATTTGGAGGGAAATAATATGGCAGTTAATGCTAGCGCAGTAAAAGAGCTTCGTGAAAAAACAGGCGCAGGAATGCTGGATTGTAAAAAAGCGCTTGAAGAAGCAAATGGTGATTTGACAAAAGCGGTTGAAGTTCTACGTGAAAAAGGACTTGCAGCTGCAGCCAACAAAGCAGGCCGTATTGCTACTGAAGGCGTTGTTGAATCCTACATCCATGCTGGCGGCCGTATTGGCGTACTGGTAGAAGTAAACTGCGAAACAGACTTCGTGGCGAAAACTGACCAGTTCAAAGATTTTGTTCGTGACATTGCAATGCATATCGCTGCATCGAACCCTCGTTATGTTCGTCGCGAAGAAGTGCCACAGGAAGAGATTGAAAAAGAAAAAGAAATCCTGAAAGCACAAGCTTTGAACGAAGGAAAACCAGAAAAAATCGTTGAAAAAATGGTTGAAGGCCGCATCGGTAAATTCTACGAAGAGTTCTGCTTGCTGGAGCAATCTTTCATTAAAGATCCAGACAAAACAATCTCCACACTGATCAACGAGAAAATCAGCACGATTGGTGAAAACATCTCCGTACGTCGCTTTGTTCGTTTCGAACTGGGTGAAGGTCTGGAGAAAAAAGAAGACAACTTCTACGAAGAAGTTATGTCTCAAGTGAAACAATAATTACCAACGATCGGTAATTGCATATGAATAAACAGAAATGGAACACATCGGTGTTCCTTTTCTTGCAACAGGACACCTATCCTGTTACATAAAGAATATATGAAATTGGAGGGTGATCATTTGGAAAAACCTGTGTTTAAACGTGTTGTTCTGAAAGTTAGTGGGGAGTCGCTGTCAGGTCCTAACGGTTACGGTATTGATGCGGATACTATTGCGTCGATTGCTGAGCAAGTCAAGGACGTGGTGGAACTAGGAGTAGAAGTTGCTATTGTGTGCGGAGGCGGTAATATCTGGCGTGGTATTGCTGGAAGTGCCAATGGGATTGACCGGGCAACGGCAGATTACATGGGTATGCTCGCAACGGTGATGAACTCACTGGCTTTACAGGATGCTTTGGAACAAATTGAAGTGCCTACGCGTGTACAAACATCCATCGCGATGCAACAGATTGCAGAACCTTACATCCGCCGTAGAGCTATCCGTCACTTGGAAAAAGGTCGGGTCGTAATTTTTGCTGCAGGTACGGGTAATCCGTTCTTCTCGACTGATACTACAGCTGCTCTACGTGCCGCTGAGATTGAAGCAGAAGTGATTCTGATGGCTAAAAATAAAGTAGATGGTGTGTACTCCGCCGATCCGTTTAAAGATAGCACAGCTGAAAAATATGAGCAGCTTACGTATTTAGATGTGCTTAACAAAAATCTCGGTGTCATGGATTCTACAGCTTCCTCGCTGTGCATGGATAACAATATTCCGTTGATTGTCTTTGCTATTACAGAGCAAGGTAACATTAAACGTGTCGTACTGGGTGAAAAAATTGGTACGATCGTCAAAGGGAGTGTAAATTAATGCCACAATCTGTGAAAAAGAGCGCTGAAGAGCGCATGCAAAAAGCAATCCAGGCATTGCAACGTGATCTTGCATCTTTGCGTGCAGGACGGGCAACACCAGCATTACTGGACCGTGTGCAGGTTGAATATTACGGCGCAATGACTCCAGTCAATCAGCTGGCGAATATCAATACACCTGACAGTCGGACCTTGATGATTCAGCCTTGGGACAAATCTTCTTTGGCTGATATCGAGCGTGCTATCCAAAAATCCGATTTAGGTTTGACGCCTTCGAATGATGGTAACACCATTCGTCTGAGTATTCCTGCTTTAACGGAGGAGCGCAGAACTGATTTGGTGAAGCTGACGAAAAAGAGCGGTGAAGAAGCAAAAATCGCTATTCGTAACATTCGTCGTGATGCAAATGATGATATCAAAAAAATGGAGAAAAGTGATATTTCCGAGGACGAATCTCGTAAGCACCAGGAAGATATCCAGAAGACGACTGACAAGTTTATCGCTGAAGTAGATAAAGTTTTAGCTGCAAAAGAAAAAGAAATTATGGAAGTTTAAAAAGATTGGCAGCCCCTCCCTTACGGTGGGGTTTGTCTCTTTTCAAGCCTGAGGCACATTTTCAGAGAATGCTGGAGGAACTGGAATGATCAAACGGGTTCGGTCTTGGTGGAACGGGGAACAAAAACAGCAAACACCGGCCATTTCAAAAGACAATATTCCGCAGCATGTTGCTGTCATCATGGATGGGAACGGCAGATGGGCCAAACGGATTGGAATGCCGCGGATTGTAGGGCATCAAAATGGAATGAAGGCAGTGAAACGCACAGCAATTGCAGCGGATGAACTGGGTATTAAGTATTTAACTTTATTTGCTTTTTCAACTGAGAATTGGACACGTCCAAAGGACGAAGTTGATTTTCTAATGAAACTGCCTCAAGAATTTTTGGCAATTGAGCTGGATGAGCTAGTTGAAAAAAATGTGCAAGTGCGTATGATGGGAAACAAGGAGCATTTACCTTCTCATACCGTTGAAGCGCTGACTGAAGCGACTCGACGTACCGAAAATAATACCGGACTTGTACTTAATTTTGCATTAAATTATGGCAGTCGGTTGGAGATCACAGAATGCATGCAAGCATTGGGCCGTCAAATTGAGGATGGAAAGCTGAAGCCGGAAGATATAACATCTGAGCTAATTGGCAACACGTTGCTTTCTACGGGTATGCCAGATCCTGATTTATTGATTCGAACAAGCGGGGAGCTTAGACTCAGTAATTTTATGCTTTGGCAGCTTGCTTATAGTGAACTGTGGTTTACTGATATTTATTGGCCCGAGTTTAAGAAAGAGCACTTATACGAAGCAGTGATCGAATATCAGAAAAGATCACGACGGTATGGCGGACTGAAGTAAATGGAGGATGAAAGCCGTTGAGACAGAGATTAATTACCGGTATTCTGGCAGGCATATTCTTTTTGGCAATGGTCCTGTGGGGCGGCTTGGCCTACCATTTGCTTATATTGGTGATGGCCCTAATCGGATTTTATGAGTTCGCTCGAATGACGCAGGTATCTCCTTTTGGAGGTACAGCAATACTTGGCTACGTAAGCATATTAGCATTTGTATTCCCATATCAACCTTTGGGTTTGCATTCACCGCTACCCTTTGCCAGTTTGCTCTGGTTGGTAATGATAGTGTTTATGATGATCACAGTAGGAACGAAAAATAAAATCCCGATTCAAACGGTAGCTATACTATTTCTTGGTACTGTATATATAGGATTTGGATTTTCGTATATTGCGGAATCACGTCATATGGAACATGGACTGTTATGGACTTTTTTGTTGTTGTCTTGTATTTGGGCAAGCGATGCAGGGGCATATTTTGTAGGCAAAATGGCAGGGAAGACGAAGCTATGGCCTGCGATTAGTCCAAATAAAACGGTCGAAGGGTCCATTGGCGGAGTTGTTTTAGCGCTGGTTATAGCTCTGGTATTCGCTGGTTTGTCAGGTGGACTGTTACCCTGGGGTAAAGCCTTCGGCATCGGTTTGTCATGTGCTGTTGTGGGACAACTGGGCGATTTGGTACAATCTGCATACAAACGAGTGTACGGCATCAAAGATTCTGGTAATCTGCTGCCAGGGCACGGTGGTATACTAGACCGCTGCGACAGCTGGATTGTCGTTTTTCCATTTGTACATATGCTGATGCTGCTTCCATAAGCCTGGTGATTACAACTTATGCTGAGGACCAACCTTTATACTGTTAGCCTTGCGCTATTAGAAGGATAGAATCAGCTCCATAGTTGCCTGGATAACAAACAATGAGTTCCTGATAAAAGTGATTTTCAGGATAGGAAGGTGCATCATGAAAAGAATTACGGTACTTGGTTCAACCGGATCTATTGGAACTCAAACGTTGGATGTGGTGTGCATGCACCCAGATCAGTTCACTGTTGAGGCTTTAGCAGGTGGCTCCAATATAAAGTTGCTTGCTGAGCAAGCGCGTCTCTATCATCCCAAAAAAGTGTCTGTCGGTACTCAGCAGTTAGCCGATGAAATTCGTCCTTTACTGCCTTCTGGAATCGAACTACACTGGGGAAATGAAGGACTCGTTGAGCTGGCCGCGAACACAGAGGCGGATATGGTTGTGACAGCTGTAATGGGCAGTGTCGGATTGCACTCCACGCTGGCCGCGATTGAGGCTGGAAAACAGATCGGTTTAGCCAATAAGGAAACACTAGTTACGGCTGGTCATCTGGTCACAGCGCGAGCTCGGGCGAAAGGAGTGCCGTTGCTGCCGATTGACAGTGAGCATTCAGCTATTTTCCAATGCTTGAATGGTGAGCGTATGAAAGATGTGGCACATATTACCCTCACAGCATCAGGCGGTTCTTTTCGAGATTTGACAAGAGAACAGCTGCGTGAAGTTACCGTGGAAGATGCACTTAAGCATCCTAATTGGTCAATGGGGGCCAAAATTACAATTGATTCAGCAACGATGGTAAACAAAGGGTTGGAAGTCATCGAGGCACATTGGTTGTTTGGGCTTAGCTATGAGCAGATCCATGTGCTGCTTCATCCGGAAAGCATTATTCACTCCTACGTCGAGTTTCAAGATACAAGCATTGTTGCTCAACTTGGGAACCCTGACATGAGAGTACCCATTCAATATGCATTAACTTATCCTGAGCGGATGAAGTCTCCGGCAAAGCCTCTGTCATTGGCTGAAGTGGGCAAACTCCACTTTAAGGAAATGGATTTTAATCGTTTTCCTTGTTTAAGGCTTGCCTTCGAATGTGGTAAAATGGGTGGTACAGCACCGACCGCTTTTAATGCTGCTAATGAGATTGCTGTTGCTCGTTTCTTACGTGGAGAAATTTCTTTTCTGCATATTGAAGCGATTATTGAACAGGTGCTAGAACAGCATGTCAATATGGCTGATCCTGATTTGTCTGCGATTGAAACTTGTGACCGCGAGACTCGTAGTATAGCTTCGAAGTTGTAGGTTAATGTTGGGGTCAAGAAACGAATTGTGATTCTCTTGTGCGGGTTCGGAGAATAATGATAATCTAGGAAGACAAACTCGATCTCATTGAAAGGGGAACGGAAACGATTGGAAACGATTCAAATAGTGTTGATGACGGTGCTCATGTTTTTCGTCATAGTGACGGTGCATGAATGGGGGCATTATTATTTTGCCAAACGCGCCGGGATTCTGGTACGGGAGTTTGCGATCGGTTTCGGTCCGAAACTGTTCTCTTATAAAAGAAACGAGACACGATTTACGCTACGGTTGCTGCCGTTCGGTGGTTTTGCACGTATGGCGGGTGAAGATCCGGAGGTCAATGAAATTGAAACCGGACAAACGATTGCTGTACGCGTGACAGATGGCGTCGTTAAGACCATCTATTTGGACCAACTGGATAACCGCAAAAATGTAGTGCGCGGTGAAGTGTTGGAGATTGATCTGGAACAAGCGTTAACTGTAAAATTGGATGTGGATGGCGAAGATCAGCAATACACTGTACACCCACAAGCGATGATGGTAACCAAAGGACAATCCATTCAAATTGCACCGAAGGATCGACAGTATGGGAGTAAAACAGTAGGACAGCGTGCGATGGCTATATTTGCTGGCCCCCTGATGAATTTTATTCTTGCCTTTATTCTGTTTGGTTTGCACATCCAGATGGTCGGCATACAAGTGGACAACCCGACGTATGTCCAAATTAGTGAAATTACAGCAGGTATGCCAGCTGCTGAAGCTGATTTGCATAAGGGAGATATCATCGAATCGGTGAACGGAGTTGCAATTGGTGCGAATGTTGAAAACATGATCAAACTGATTGCGGATTCTCAAGACAAGCCGATGAAGTGGACAGTTCGCCGTGATGATAAAACCTTTGATCTTACGATAACACCTCGTGCAATGGAAGGACAAAAGGGTGGCAAGGTGGGCATTGTGCCTGAACTTCCAAAACGCCAAGCTGGTGTAGGGGAAACATTCAAATTTGCCGGACAATCTATGGTCAGAACGACAGATATTATTTTTCAAGGATTTAGCCAGCTTATCCAACGCTTTTCTATCAATGACCTGGGAGGCCCCGTACGTACTTTTGAAGTGACGGGACAAATCGCTAAGCAAGGCATTGAGCAGTTGACATATTGGACTGCGATCATGAGTCTTTATCTGGGGATATTCAATCTACTACCTATTCCGGCGTTGGATGGAAGTAGACTTGTTTTCCTTGGTGTTGAGGCGGTAAGAGGACGTCCTGTTGATCCGAGCAGGGAGGGAATGGTCCATTTCGTTGGTTTTGCTATGCTATTCCTGCTAATGATTGCGGTCACGTATAACGATATTTTACGCTTAATTAATGGTTAATTAGAGACGGTCATTATAAAAATGGTTTGTATGGGAGGACATGCATTTCTATGTCGAATGATAAACAGTTTGTCGAGGAAATCACGCCGCAGAGCGAAGATTTTTCCCGATGGTATATTGATGTTATTAAAAAAGCAGAACTGATGGATTACTCGCCAGTTCGCGGGTGCATTGTATTCCGTCCCGATGGTTTTGAGATTTGGGAGCACATTAAGGAAGCTATGGATGTGCGTTTCAGAGAAACGGGACATCGCAATGCTTATTTTCCAATGTTTATCCCAGAAAGCTTTTTCCAAAAAGAAAAAGAGCATGTGGAGGGATTTAATCCTGAACTGCCATGGGTGACTGAGGCTGGTGGGGAAAAGCTGGAAGAGCGTCTTGCAATCCGTCCAACTTCAGAAACGATGATCGGTCATATGTACTCGAAATGGATTCAATCCTATCGTGACCTGCCTGTGCTAATTAACCAATGGGCTAATGTGGTGCGTTGGGAAAAACGTACGCTGCCTTTCTTGCGAACAAGTGAATTTTTGTGGCAAGAAGGTCACACAGCACATGAAACAGAAGAAGAAGCACGTGAAGAAACGATGAAAATGCTGGAAGTTTATCGTGAGGTCATTGAGGAAGTTCTAGCTATTCCGGTTATTACTGGACAGAAAACACCTTCTGAAAAGTTTGCAGGTGCGAAGGATACATTTTCACTGGAAGCGATGATGAAAGATGGACGAGCGGTACAAGCTGGAACGTCCCACTACATGGGAACTAACTTTGCCGTTGCGTTTGACATTAAATATTTGAGCCGCGAAAACAACCTGGAATTCGCGCATACGACATCTTGGGGAACAAGTACACGTTTGATCGGTGCATTGATTATGGTCCATGGAGATGACCGTGGTCTTGCACTGCCTCCTAAGGTGGCACCTACGCAGGTTATTATGGTTCCTATTGGACCACCTAAGAAACGTGATGCAGTTATCGCTCGTGCAGATGAATTGTTTGCCGAGTTGAAACAAGCGGGTGTCCGTGTTAAAATAGACGACCGCAGTGATGTAAGTCCAGGCTGGAAGTTTAATGAATATGAAATGCGCGGTGTACCGGTTCGTCTGGAAATCGGCCCTCGTGATATGGAAAACGGTGTCTGTGTGCTCGTATCCCGTATCAGCGGCGAGAAAAAGATTGTCCAACAGGACAATCTGCTTGAAGAAGTACACGCGATGCTCGCACAGGTACAACAAGAGATGTTTGACCGTGCAAAGAACTTCATGGAAGAAAACTTCTATTCCGTCGATACATTGGATGAGATGAAGACTCTCATGGAAGAGAAACGTGGCTTTACTTTGGCTGGTTGGTGCGGATCTGAAGAATGTGAAGACAAAGTTAAAGAAGTGACAGGCGCTACAAGCCGTAACATACCGTTTAAAACAACCGAGCAAAAGACAACATGTTTGTGCTGTGGCAAACCAGCCAAGCATACAGTAGTGTTCGCACGGGCGTACTAATAAAGAAGAGCAATACCCTATACTCACTTCATTCTCTTCGCCAACAGGAATAGCTGTTACGGATTAATATTCCGGACTACTATCTATATTATTGTGATGAGGGTTGAAGAAGGCTACGAAAAGCTTTTGCGGTCGGAGATGTTTTTAGACGCAGAAGCTTTTCATGTTTTCAGAAAGGTAGATTGGAAATCGGGGGGAGAGCCATGGGCGGAGCTGAAGAAAAGAGAAAGCGGCTGGAACTGCTAATGAAGCAGGTTGTAATGCCGGCAGGAGTGGTTGATCCTTATTTTTTGGACGGTTGGATCGATCAGGTTGAGATTAGCCGTACCAACAAGGATTGGAATATCACTATTGCCAAGGAGACACTGGTCCCCGCTCAGGTGTATCGTACGTTCTGTATTCAAGTACAGGAAAAAATGAGTCATATCGCTAAAATCACATTCCGCTTTCAGTACAGTGAGCAGGTTCAACCTGGTGATATTATCGGTGAATACTGGAAGCTTTTTTTAGAGTGGGTGCACCGTGAAATTCCATCTGTTAACGGTTGGATGAACCGGGCTGTGCATGAGTGGGAAGACGGTCTATTATTACTAACAATGAGCGATAGTATGTCATTGGAACTAGCGCGTAAAAAGCAGATAGATCAAGCTATTATTAAGTTTTACGATAAATATTTCGGGCTCTCTATGCGTATTAAAGTTCAGGTGGGTGAAAGTAACCAGGAGGCATTACAGGAATTCCAGGAAAAGAAAATGCAGGAAGAACGCGAAGTTATTCAGCAGATGATGGAAAGTATGGAAGCTGAAATGCCACCTTTGGAAGAAGAAGAAGGGGACGTGCGGCTTCAATTTGGTTATGACATCAAAGAACCGGCTATTCCGATGCAAGAGATTCAGGACGAAGAGAAGAAAGTCACCCTACAAGGAACAATCTTCGGTTTGGACAGTAAAGAATTGCGCAATGGCAGTACGTTGTTTACGTATTATTTGACAGACTTTAGTGATTCTTTGCAAATGAAAATGTTTGCTAAAACTAAAGAAGATCTAAAAATTCTCAGTCTGTTGGCTAACGGTAAATGGGTCAAAGTGCGGGGACGAGTTGAATATGACCGTTTTATGCAAATTCCTGAGTTGGTTATGATTCCTTCCGATCTAGTTGAAGTACAGGCCCCACCTGGACGTAAGGATAATGCAGCGGAAAAACGGGTTGAGTTTCATCTACACACAAAGATGAGCGCCATGGATGCTGTCGCCTCGATTGATCAATATGTCAAAACAGCCGCCAAATGGGGGCACAAAGCGATTGCGGTCACAGATCATGGCGGTGTGCAATGCTACCCTGATGCTGCTAAGGCTGCAAAGAAGAACGGCATTAAAATGATCTACGGCATTGAGGCCAATGTAGTTAATGATGCTGTCGAAGTTGTAATGCAGGCACAGCCTTTAAATTTGAAAACAGCGACTTATGTCGTTTTTGATATTGAAACCACGGGTTTGTCAGTTACACAAAATAAAATCATTGAGATTGCTGCTGTTAAAATGCATGAGGGCAAGGAAATTGATCGTTATGCAACCTTTGTCAATCCGCATGAACGTATACCCTACAACATTCAGCAACTGACCAACATTAACGATGAAATGGTCAAGGATGCGCCGGATGTCGAACCTGTTATGAAGGAGTTCGTAGCTTTTGCTGGTGATGCTGTATTGGTTGCTCATAATGCGCGGTTTGATGTCGGCTTTATCCAGGCCACTCTTCGAAAGATGGGTTTGCCCGAAATGACCAATCCGGTGCTGGATACGCTGGAACTGGCTCGTTTGCTGTTTCCTACGTTGAAAAATCACCGTCTGAACACACTGACTACTAAATATAAAGTCGCGTTGGAAAGCCATCACCGGGCTATTGATGATACAGTTGCGTTGGCAGAAGTGTTAAACGGACTACTAAACGATGCAGAGCAAATTAAGGGTTTTAAAATGCTCGACCGCTTGAATGATTATGTGGGAAAGGACCTATCGACTGTTCGTCCTTTCCACTGCTGCATTTATGCTCTCAATCCGGTTGGTAAAAAAAATCTGTACAAGCTGGTTTCTATGTCTCATACCGAATATTTCAAGCGTGTGCCTTGTATTCCTAAATCGAAATTGTCTGAGATGAGAGACGGATTGCTTATTATTTCTGGCTGCGAAAAAGGAGAATTCTTCGAGGCCGTGTTGAACAAGTCCGAGGAAGAAGCCGAGGAGATTGCACAGTTTTATGATGTGTTGGAGATTCAACCTTTGACGATGTATATGCATCTGGTGGAAAAGCAACTGGTAAGCGGGCCTGATGCACTAAAAACGGCCATACGTAAAGTATGCGAAATAGGAAAACGTCTTGATAAGCCCGTGATTGCTACAGGCAATGTTCACTATTTGGAAACTCGCGATAAGCTGTACCGTGATATTACCATTCACGGCATTACTGGATTTAGCCCGCTAAAGGATATCCGAAAGCCAGATGCTCATTTACGTACAACGGATGAAATGCTGGCAGAGTTCGAGTTTTTGGGCGAGGAAAAAGCGTATGAAGTTGTTGTGACAAATACTAGCGAGCTGGCAGAGCGTTTTGAAGAACTGGAACTGTTCCCTGACAAGCTTTTTACGCCCTTACTGGACGGAGCAGATGAGGAAATTCGCAATACATGCTATGAGACGGCTCGATCCATTTATGGTGAATCCTTACCTGAGGTTGTTGTAGCTCGCCTTGAAAAAGAATTGGAACCTATTATTAAATACGGTTTCTCCGCTAACTATCTCATTTCTGAACGTCTGGTTAAAAAGTCTAACCAGGATGGATACTTGGTAGGTTCACGGGGGTCTGTTGGTTCTTCTGTAGTTGCTACTTTTCTCGGTATTTCTGAGGTAAATCCGCTGCCCGCCCATTATATTTGCGGTAATTCTGACTGTAAACACAGCGAATGGTTTTTGGATGGAAGTGTTCCAAGCGGTTTTGACTTGCCAGATAAAAACTGTCCAAATTGCGGTGGCAAGCTCAAGGGTGAGGGGCAGGATATACCTTTTGAAACGTTCCTCGGTTTTAAAGGAGATAAAGTTCCCGATATTGACTTGAACTTCTCTGGTGAATATCAACCTGTTGCCCATAATTATACGAAAGTATTGTTTGGTGAAAAAAGCGTTTTCCGTGCAGGAACTATTGGTACAGTAGCTGAGAAAACGGCGTTTGGATTTGCCAAAAAATATGAAGAGGCACATCATAAAAAATGGCGCGGAGCCGAGCTGAACAGGCTGGCTTCTGGTTGTACGGGTGTAAAACGTAGTACCGGACAGCATCCGGGCGGGATCGTTGTTGTTCCTGATTATATTGAGGTCGAGGACATTACACCAGTACAGTATCCGGCTGATGATACGAGCTCGGAATGGAAAACGACGCATTTTGATTATCACGCTTTTGATGCGAACTTACTCAAGCTCGATATTCTGGGCCATGATGATCCGACCATGATGAGAATGCTTCAGGATTTGACCGGGGTTGACCCTACGACCATTCCAATGAATGATCCCAAGGTGATGAGCATGTTCAACTCCACGGAGGCACTCGGTGTAACACCGCAGCAAATCCGCACGCCTGTTGCCACCTATGGTGTACCAGAGATGGGAACAAAATTTGTACGCCAGATGCTGGTAGAGTCGCAGCCGAGTTCTTTTGCCGATTTACTGCAAATATCCGGTTTGTCTCACGGTACGGGTGTATGGCTGGGGAACGCACAAGAGTTGATTAAAAATAATACATGTAACATCAAGACCGTAATTGGTTGTCGGGATGATATTATGCTGTTTTTGATTTACAAGGCGGGGATGGATGCAGGTCTGGCCTTTAAAATTACGGAGAGCGTACGTAAAGGTAAAGGGCTTAGTGCCGAATGGATTGAAGAAATGAAAAAATGCAAGGTGCCGCAGTGGTACATTGATTCCTGTCTAAAAATCCAGTACATGTTTCCGAAAGCGCATGCTGCAGCCTATGTTATTTCAGCGGTGCGTACAGCGTATTTCAAGCTGTATCATCCGATCGAGTATTATGCAACTTACTTCTCAGTACGTGCAGCCGATTTTGATATTGACCTGTGCTGTCAAGGGTATGATGCGATTGCACGGAAGATTGTCGAAATTGAGCAGCTTGGTTTTCAGGCTCCACCTAAAGAAAAAGGGATGCTTCCAATTCTGGAGATGGCTTTGGAAATGACGGCTCGCGGGTTTAGTTTTAAATCTATTGATTTGTACCGTTCCGAAGCTACTCGTTTCAAAGTGGACGGGGACTCGCTCATTCCTCCGTTCGGAGCTCTTCAGGGTATTGGAGATAATGCAGCACGTAACATCGCAGCGGCCCGTGAACAGGGTGAATTTTTGTCCGTTGAGGATTTTCAACAGAAATCGAAGGCTAGTAAAACCATTGTCGAAATGCTGTCCCAAATGGGTTGCTTTCGAGGTCTGCCAGAGAGTAATCAGCTGTCTCTGTTTTAATCTGAACCACAGTAGTCAAGCTCTGGCACTTGTCACATAACTACGGTTATGTTATAATTTTTTTGGTAATCATGGAGATAAAACCGTTGCTAAAAGAGTGGGGAAACCCACTCTTTACTGTTTGATATACAGGTACAACGTGAAAAAAGGTTATTTTTGGGCAGGCAACCGGTACGCCGGTTTATTTGCAGTGAGCCCAAAATGAACATTACATCAAATGAAAATGAAAATGCCGGTGATGGAGAAGCATTGCCCACAGTAAGAGGGTATCTCTTTTTCACCACAGGAAAGTTCACTTTTGGAGGTTATAATCTTTGAGCACACCAAAGATCAAATCAGTAGTAGAAGAAATGGCCCAACCTTACCTCGATGAGCATGGTTTTGAACTGGTCGATGTCGAGTATGTCAAAGAGGGTAGCAATTGGTTTCTTCGCGTTTTTGTAGATAAAGACGGAGGAATTGATCTGGACGACTGTAGTATGATCAGTGAATATTTGGGTCAAAAGCTGGATGAAAATGACCCTGTTTCTACAGCATATTTTCTGGAAGTGTCTTCACCAGGCGCCGAAAGACCGCTGAAAAAAGCGGAGGATGTCACTAAAGCGGTAGGCAAAAACGTATTCGTTACTACATACGAGCCGATTAACGGTCTGAAGGAATTCGAAGGCCGTTTGCTTTCTTTTGAAGATGGGGAACTTACCGTCCAAAGCGGACAAAAGAAGCATACCATACCTTATGACAAGGTAGCTGGTGCAAGGCTCGCGATCATATTTTAATTCAGATTTGATTGTTGCTGTTTGACATGTACTACATGTTTTTTGCCTCGTGTGCCGACCAGTACGCAGGTGCCATCATTTGAAAGGGGGAGCAGTAATCCATGAGTATGGATTTTATTGAAGCAATGAACGAGTTGGAAAGAGAAAAGGGGATCAGTAAGGACGTGCTGTTTGAGGCCATTGAAGCAGCCCTGATTTCCAGCTACAAACGGAATTTCAATACCGCACAAAACGTGCGTGTTGATATGAACCGCAACTCGGGAGTCATTAAGGTATATGCCCGCAAGCTGATTGTTGAGGAGGTATTGGACCCTCGCACCGAGATTTCGTTGCCAGCAGCCCGTGAGATCAACCCACATTTTCAGTTGGAGGATATCGCTGAAATTGAAGTCACACCACGTGATTTTGGACGGATTGCTGCACAAACAGCGAAGCAGGTTGTGACTCAGCGCATTCGCGAAGCGGAACGGGGATTGATCTACAACAAGTTTGTGGACAAGGAAGAGGATATTGTAACAGGAACTGTACAGCGCCAAGACCCACGTAATATTTATATTGATCTTGGCAAGGTGGAAGCAGTTCTTCCGTTGAGCGAACTGATGCCTAATGAGAAATTTAACCATTTGGATCGGATTAAGGCTTATATTACCAAGGTGGAGAACACAACCAAAGGACCGCAAATTATGCTGTCCCGATCACATCCGGGTCTGCTTAAGCGTTTGTTCGAACTCGAAGTACCTGAAATTTTTGACGGTGTTGTAGAGATTCGTTCCGTAGCGCGTGAAGCAGGCTTCCGTTCTAAGATCGCAGTTCATTCTCGTAACGCCGAGGTTGATCCGGTAGGTTCTTGTGTGGGACCAAGAGGAACGCGGGTGCAGACCATTGTAAACGAGCTGCGTGGCGAAAAAATCGACATTGTACGCTATTCTGATAATGTTGATGAATACGTGGCTAATGCTTTGAGTCCGTCCAAGGTGCTTGAAGTACAGGTATTTGAAGAAGAGAAAATGGCTCGCGTTATAGTACCTGATTATCAACTTTCTCTAGCTATTGGTATCAAAGGGCAAAATGCTCGCCTTGCTGCTAAGCTTACTGGCTGGAAAATTGATATTAAGAGTGAAACACAGGCGGAGGAAGAGCTCGGCAGACCGAGAACATCCACCGATGAAATGCATCAGGATTCCGTTTCTGTAGATTAAGCGGAGTGTAGGGGGGTTAATGCATGAAACAGAGAAAGATACCTTTGCGCAAATGTGTCGCCTGTCATGAAATGATGCCAAAGAAACAGTTAATCCGTGTCGTCAAAACCCCTGAAGACGAAGTGTTGATTGACTTGACTGGCAAAAAGTCGGGACGCGGCGCTTACTTGTGCGGCAAAGCCGCCTGCTTCAAGCTGGCTCAAAAGAGCAAGGCACTGGATCGAGCATTGAAGCACTCGGTCCATCCTGATATTTATGAGCAGCTAAGTCGTGATTTTGCTGCCGTCGAGGAAGAATTCCTGGCGGCACAAGGCAGCGTGCAGGATGAATAAGGCGCTGTCTGGATTGGGGCTTGCCATGAGAGCTGGCAAGCTGCTAACAGGTGATGAGATCGTTTATAAAGCGATCAGGTCTTCAGAAGCCAAGCTGGTCATTCTTGCGAAAGATGCTTCAATGAATACTCAAAAGAAATTCCGCGACAAATGCGGGACGTACAAAATCCCCTTATTGATAGGATTTGACCGGGAAAGCTTGGGAAGCAGCATCGGCAAACCTGAACGGGTCGTGCTGGCTGTGACGGATCAAGGATTCGCGAAATTGATCATGAAACATGCGGGGATAATGTCGGAGGTGGAGTATATTGAGTAAACAAGAAAGCAAAGACAAAGTGCGGGTATACGAATACGCCAAATCGTTGAACATGAGCAGCAAAGAAATTATCACCATTCTTAAACGGCTGGATATTCCCGTAAACAACCATATGAGCGTCATGGAACATGATGCCGTAGGTAAAGTGGAAAACTTTTTTAAGAATATTAAATCCAATGCTGCGGTCAAGCAAGGCGAAGCAGGCACGGCGCAAGTAAGCTCGAATCAGACCGGTTCAAGCCAGAATAGTAATCATTCAACGGAGCAAACCAAAAATCAACAGGAAAAGCAGGTAAGTATGAATAGGACAAACAACAACCAAAACAGTAACCGAAGTAGCGCTCCAAAAGCGCAAAGCAGTCAGCAGGGCGGTCAAAACCGCAGTCAACAAGGTTCTAGTAGACCAAGCGGCCAGCAAGGCACTCAGAACCGCAGTAATGGTCAACAGCAGGGAGGACAACAGCGTACCGGTAGCAATAACACAGGTTCGCGTCCTCAGGGAAGCAGCCAGGGTGGTACGGCAGTAAGAACTTCTTCTTCCGCAGGAAGCAACAATTCCAATCGCAGTGGTGGCAACCGTACAGGTGGTAACTCCAACAACAGCGGTAACCGTTTCGGTCAAGGACGTTTTGACGATAACCGTCAAGGCGGAGGACGGGGTGGTAACGGTGGCCGTGGAGGCAACAACCGCGGTGGAAACAATCGTGGCGGCAAATTCAACAACCGTGGTAAAGGTCAACAACAGGAGCGTCGCGAGAAAATCGACAACACGCCTAAGAAAATTATTGTGCGTGGTGAGATGACTGTAGGTGAAACAGCCAAGCTTCTTCATAAGGATGCGTCAGAAGTCATCAAGAAGTTGATTATGCTCGGAACAATGGCGACCATCAACCAAGAATTGGATATGGATACCATTCTCTTGCTTGCTGGTGACTTTGGCGTCGAGGTAGAAGTGAAAATCCCAGTGGAAGAAGATCGTTTTGAAACTGTGGAAGAAAATGATGATCCAGCGGATTTGAGAACACGTCCACCGGTTGTAACCATTATGGGTCACGTCGATCATGGTAAAACAACTTTGCTGGATGCCATTCGCTCCACGAATGTAACAGGTGGCGAAGCTGGTGGTATTACACAGCACATTGGTGCATACCAAGTTGAAATCAACAGCAAAAAAATCACTTTCTTAGATACACCGGGCCACGAAGCCTTTACCGCTATGCGTGCACGTGGTGCTCAAGTAACAGATATGACGATTATTGTGGTTGCAGCTGATGACGGTGTTATGCCACAAACGGTTGAAGCCATTAGCCATGCAAAAGCAGCAGGTCTACCAATAATCGTAGCTGTAAACAAGATCGACAAACCGGATGCCAACCCGGACAAAGTAAAGCAGGAACTTACAGAATATGAATTGGTGCCCGAAGAGTGGGGCGGCGATACAATTTTCGTCAACGTTTCCGCTAAACAAAGAATGGGTCTGGAAGACTTGCTCGAAATGATCCTGCTCGTAGCTGAAGTGAATGAGTACAAAGCGAACCCTGATAAACGGGCACGTGGTACTATTATTGAGGCTGAGCTGGATAAAGGTCGCGGTTCTGTAGCCCGTATTCTCGTTCAAAACGGGACACTGAAAGTCGGCGACGCATTCGTAGCAGGTAACTGCTTCGGACGTGTACGTGCCATGGTCAACGATAAAGGCCGTCGTCTTAAGGAAGCAGGTCCTTCCACACCAGTTGAAATTACTGGTTTGACAGAAGTTCCACTTGCAGGCGATCCGTTCATGGTGTTCGAGGATGAGCGTAAAGCTCGTGCTATCGCTGATAAACGTGCGATTACACAACGTCAATCCGATCTGGGCAGTAATACCCGCGTAACGCTGGATGACCTGTTCCAACACATCAAGGATGGCGAGATGAAGGATCTGAATGTCATTATTAAGGGTGACGTACAAGGTTCTGTCGAAGCGCTGAAAGGCTCCTTGAACAAGATTGAAGTTGAAGGTGTACGCGTCAAAATCCTTCACAGTGGTGCAGGTGCAATCACCGAATCCGATATTATTTTGGCTGCGGCATCCAATGCCATTGTTATTGGCTTTAACGTTCGTCCTGATAATCAGGCGAAATCTACAGCAGAAGCTGAAAAAGTGGACATTCGTCTACATCGCGTCATTTACAATGTCATTGAAGAAATCGAGCAGGCTATGAAAGGCATGCTGGACCCTGAATATAAAGAAAATGTGATTGGTCACGCTGAAGTTCGTAACGTGTTTAAAGTTACTAAAGTCGGTACGATTGCTGGTTGTATGGTAACGTCTGGTAAAATTACTCGTTCAGCAGAAGCACGTCTGATCCGTGACGGTATCGTTATTTTTGAAGGTAAAATCGACTCACTGAAACGCTTTAAGGACGACGCAAAAGAAGTTGCCCAAGGTTACGAATGTGGTATCACCCTTGATGGTTATAATGATGTTAAGGAATCCGACATTATTGAAGCGTTCGTCATGGAAACAGTGGAGCGCTAACGGCAGAGAGGTGAGCACCCATGGCTAAAATACGTACAGGTCGAGTTGGCGAACAGATTAAGAAAGAACTAAGCCTACTCATACAGACCGAATTAAAAGACCCACGTATCGGTTTTATTACGGTGACTGGTGTCGATGTCACAAACGATTTGTCCCAAGCGAAAGTATACTTGAGCGTACTTGGAGATGAAGAACAAAAAACTTCTTCTCTGAAGGCGCTGGACAAAGCGAACGGTTATCTTCGTTCTGAACTTGGCAAACGGATACGGCTTCGCCATATTCCTGAGCTGATTTTCAAAATTGACGAATCTATTGCTTATGGCAGCCGAATTGAAAAGCTGTTGAGTGATATCGACAAGGATGAGAAATAGGGATTTTTGTTAGTCTGAAGAACCATGAACTGAATGTAAAGGAGACGGCAATGCATACCTATGAACAGGCGCTTCAACAAGCGAAGGAATTTATTCTGGAGCATGATGATTACCTGATCGTATCGCATGTACAGCCGGACGGAGACGCAGTCAGCTCCACCGTAACGGTGGGCTGGCTTCTCTCATGTCTGGGGAAGAAATTTACCATGCTGAATGAGGGACCTATTCCTAAACGCATGGATTTTTTATGGCATGCCGATGAGATTATGGATATGAGTCAACAACCGCCAGAACGGAAATACAACCGAATCATTTGTGTAGATTGTGCGGATTACCGTCGTGTTGGTTTGACAGAGCAGTTTTTTACGGAAGATGCCATTATTCTGAATATTGATCATCATCCAACGAACGACGCTTATGGTGCGATTAATGTGATTAAGTCAGATGCTGCGGCAACAGCGGAAATTCTTTTTGATTTATTGGAAAAGTTTGCAGTAACTTGGGATGTAGAAGTAGCAACAGCTGTATATACAGGGTTGTTAACGGATACGGGAGGCTTCCGCTACTCCAACACTTCACCGAAAGTGATGTCTACGGTATCGCAACTACTTGCTTATGGTGTTGATGGCCCATTTTTGTCCGAGAAATTGCTCGAGGAAATGACATTTCCCCAAATGAAAGTGCTGACCAAAGCATTGCAAACGCTCACGATGTCAGAGGATGGTAAAGTTGCTTGGGTCGTTGTAACACCTGATGATATGACGGAATGCGGTGCTGTAAATGAGGACTTGGAAGGTATCGTGAATTATCCAAGAAATATTCGTGGGGTTGAAGTAGGCATTTTCTTTAAAGTTATTAATGATCAAGCGACCAAGGCAAGTTTGAGATCGGCAGGGAACGTTGATGTAGCTGCGCTCGCTCAATCGTTCGGGGGCGGTGGTCATGTACGTGCGGCTGGCTGTCGGCTAGAGGGTAAGCTGGAAGATATCATTGAGACCGTTGTAGGGCGGGTGAAGTCTGAGCTATGAACCCAATAAAGAAGGGACAGGCAACTTGGGAAGGTGTGCTACCTGTCTATAAACCTGCTGGATTTACCTCTCACGATGTCGTGGCCAAGGCTCGCCGTTTATTGGGGATGAAGCGAATCGGACATACTGGGACGCTAGATCCGCAGGTAACTGGTGTTCTGCCCTTGTGTCTGGGACGCGCCACCCGAGTGGTGGAGTATATGCAAGAGCGGCCCAAGGAATACCGGGCTACACTGCGCTTAGGCATTGCCACTGATACCGAAGACCTGACTGGGACAATTACAGAAGAGAGCGAACGTCCGGTTGAGGTTACCGAAATGGAAGCCAAAGCGGTTCTGGAACGTTTCGTTGGTACGATCTCCCAAGTCCCACCCATGTACTCTGCTCTCAAAGTAGATGGAAAACGTCTATACGAGCTAGCTCGAGAAGGCAAAACTGTGGAGCGTAAAAGCCGTGAAGTGAGCATTTATGAGCTGGAAATGACGGGATTTGCGAAGATGGGGCCGCATGTGGATATTTCTTTTCGTGCTTTGTGCTCCAAAGGTACTTATATCCGTACACTATGTGTTGATATTGGCCGTGAATTGGGATATCCTTCAACAATGGTTAAGCTGGAGCGAACGATGTCTGCGGGAATTTCTGCGGAACATTGTTTAACATTTGAAGAAATTGAGCGCTATGTAGCCGATGGAAGCCTGGGTGAGCGGCTTATCGCCACCGATAAAGCGATTGACTATATGTCTGAGCATACAGTGGCTGAAGCTAAGGCAGCTGCAGCTCTGCAAGGCCAACGCCTGTCGCTGAGTATGATTACACCACCAGTGACAGACAACCAACCTTTCCGATTATATAAAGAGGATAAAACGTTTTTAGGCATATATGGACGGGATGAATCAGGTGCAATCGCCCCAATTAAAGTTTTTTTAAGTTTATAGAATTTATAAGATTACAGCGGTGCTGAACCATTCTATAAACGCCAGAAATTTTTCCCAAGGCACGGCCTGGCTTCCGTGAAATTATGCTGATAGACGTTTTTCACCTTGAATTGTGCTATAATTTTTGACGAAGTTAGTCAAATGATGTGAAATGCAGGTGAATGAATATGATTACCGTATCGTTATCTTATCCTTTGAGTGATGAGTTATTGCAGCAATGGGGACGTCCACAAGTCACGGCGATCGGCCAGTTCGACGGCCTTCATCTGGGACATGCAAGCGTAATACGTAAGGCTGTCGCGCTCGCTCATGAACAGAATGTGCCAGTATCTGTCATGACATTTCACCCTCATCCGAAGGAAGTCATGAAAAAAGGCGATTATGAAGGTTATTTAACACCGCTTGCGGATAAGCAGACTATTCTGTCCGATATGGGTGTGGATGTACTTTATATTTTAAGTTTTAACGAAGAGTTTTCCAAGGTTAGCCCGGAGGCTTTTATAACAGACGTGCTGCTTCCATTACAAATTCGAACGGCGGTAGTAGGTTTTGATTTTAGGTTTGGCCACCGGGGAGCTGGGCATGAGGATACGCTTCGGAAGCTGGGAGGGGAGCTGATGTCTGTTTACACTGTACCACCGTTCGAACTGGATGGGGATAAGGTAAGCAGCTCCGGCATTCGCCGTGCTTTACAGACGGGGGATTTAGCACATGCGTCGCGCTGGTTGGGACGCCCTTATCGTATCCAGGGTACTGTGATGGATGGAGAGAAGCGCGGACGCACAATTGGTTTTCCGACAGCTAATCTCAAGCTGAATGATTCATATGTCATTCCAGTTAAGGGTGTGTACGCTGTACGGGCGCTCGTGGGTGATCATTGGATAAATGGTGTAATGAATGTAGGAGTTAAGCCTACGTTTCATGAAGGTGTGCTGAATCCGTCGTTTGAGGTACATCTTTTTGATTTTAATCAACAAATTTATGGGGAGCCTGTGCTTGTTGAGCTTCACCATTACATCCGTCCTGAACGCAAATTCTCTTCAGTGGATGAGCTGATCAGCCAAATTGGCAATGACGCACAAACGGCTAAAAAGCTGTTGGGCTAATTTATTTACATAAGACAGGCGCTGTGTTATACTGACTTATGTTGTGTAAACAACGATGAACCTTAGCTTGGTTGTCCGCTTTCACCGGCGGTTACGAGGCTAATGGCGATTATAATGAAGGAGGTGAACAGGATGGCATTGACTCAAGAGCGTAAACAGCAATTGATCGAGGAGTACAAAACTCATGAATCCGATACAGGATCACCTGAGGTACAAATCGCTATCCTTACTGAAAACATCGTCAACTTGCAAAGTCACTTTCGTTCGCACAAGAAAGACCATCACTCCCGCCGCGGGTTGTTGAAAATGGTCGGTCAGCGTCGTAAACTTTTGGCTTACCTGAAGAAGACTGATGTTAAACGTTACAGTGCGTTGATCGAGCGTCTCGGACTGCGTCGTTAATTTTCAGACATGTAATGAGAAAAGAAGCCTGGTTGTTCACCGCTTGTCCCTGCTAAGGCGACGGCGGACAGCAGCCGGGTTCTTTTTTGAAATGAGGAATCTTTTTTTGAATTACATATCCTATTTTGTCTGTGAGCTTCTTATGAATAAGACCTGCGCAGGAAATACTGGATGTGTATAGAACTTTTACAATGAAATGAAATGGAGGGATACCATGGAGCAACGCGTAGAAATGCAACTCGGCGGAAGAAAGCTGGTGCTTGAAACAGGACGTCTTGCAAAACAAGCCAATGCGGCAGTTAAGGTGAGTTACGGAGAAACAGTTGTGCTGTGTACTGTGACCGCTTCCCGTGAACCGAAAGATTTGGACTTTTTTCCGCTGACCGTGAACTATGAGGAAAGATTGTATGCTGTGGGGAAAATTCCTGGCGGATTTATTAAGCGTGAAGGACGCCCGAGTCAAAAGGCGATTTTATCCAGTCGTTTGACAGACCGTCCAATTCGCCCATTGTTCCCTGAAGGTTTCCGTAATGATGTGCAGGTGTTAAACCTAGTCATGAGTGTTGATCAGGATTGTGAACCTGAAATTGCAGCCATGATTGGAACCTCGGCAGCACTCAGTATTTCGGATGTTCCTTTTAACGGTCCAATTGGCGGGGTTGCTGTAGGTCGTGTAAACGGACAATTTGTAATTAATCCAGATATTGCACAGCAGAACGCGAGCGATCTGTATCTCGTTGTAGCTGGAACAAAAGATGCCATTATGATGGTAGAAGCAGAAGGCGATGAGATTCCAGAGGAAGTTATGCTCGAAGCTATTATGTTCGGACATGATGAAATTAAGAACATTGTGGCAGTTATTGAACAATTGGTGCAAGTAGCAGGTAAAGAGAAAATGCAGGTTAAGCTGCATGCTGTTGATGAAAAAGTGAACAGTGAAGTACGTGCTTATGCAGCTGATCGTTTGGTGGAAGCTGTTAAAATTGCAGAAAAACATGCCCGTCAAGAGGCGATTGATGCCGTTAATGAAGAGACCGTTGCCCATTTTGAAGCACAATACATAGAGACACCTGAGCTTTTGAGTGATGTGAGCGAAGTTCTCTATGATATCGTTAAGGAAGAAGTCCGTCGTCTGATTACGCATGATAAAGTGCGTCCTGATGGTCGTAAGCTTGACGAAATTCGTCCAATTGAAAGTGACACTAGCATTTTGCCGCGTACGCACGGTTCAGGCTTATTTACACGCGGGCAAACGCAGGCGCTTAGCGTTTGTACTCTTGGTGCTCTAGGGGATGTACAAATTCTAGACGGTATTGATCTGGAAGAAACCAAACGCTTCATGCATCATTACAATTTCCCTCCATTCAGCGTAGGTGAGGCTCGTCCTTTGCGCGCGCCAGGTCGTCGTGAAATCGGACATGGTGCTCTTGGTGAGCGTGCGCTTTCCAAAGTAATTCCTTCCGAAACTGAATTTCCGTACACGATCCGTCTGGTTTCCGAAGTACTGGAATCGAATGGATCGACCTCACAAGCTAGTATTTGTGCAAGCACACTGGCTATGATGGATGCAGGTGTACCAATTAAAGCTCCAGTTGCAGGTGTGGCCATGGGATTGATTAAGGATGGAGATCATGTTTCCGTACTGACAGATATCCAAGGTATGGAAGATCATCTGGGCGATATGGACTTTAAAGTTGCTGGTACAGCGGAAGGCGTAACTGCCATTCAAATGGATATTAAAATTGACGGTATTGACCGCAATATTTTACAGGATGCGCTCAAGCAAGCCAGAGAAGGACGTTTGTTCATTCTTGGCAAAATGATGGAAGCGATCCAGAAGCCACGTGAGCAATTGTCTCCGTACGCTCCAAAAATTATGACAATGCACATTAACCCGGACAAAATCCGTGATGTTATTGGAGCTGGTGGTAAAATCATCAACAAGATCATCGAAGAAACCGGCGTGAAAATCGATATTGAACAAGATGGTCGTGTGTTCATCGCTTCTACAAATCAAGAGATGAATGAGAAGGCGCGTTCCATTATTGAAGGTATCGTAAAAGAAGTCGTGGTCGGCGAGATTTACATCGGTACAGTCAAACGAATTGAAAAATTCGGCGCATTTGTTGAAATTTTACCGGGTAAAGATGGTCTGGTTCATATTTCTCAACTGTCTACTGAGCGTGTAGCCAAAGTTGAAGATGTCATTGCTATTGGTGATACGATTACGGTGAAAGTAACTGAAATCGATCAGCAAGGTCGCGTCAATTTGTCCCGTAAGGCAGTACTGACGGCTGAAGCTCCTGCTAAGTCCTAGGTTGTGAGACCGCGAACTACTGTAATAGGGAGTCTATACGTTTGTACAGAATAAGGGATTTGAATAGCATAAATTAAGCTTTTGGAAAGAGGCAGAGCTACGTTTCTGGCTCTTTTTTCATACATATGCACAAGCTGCACCCAAGTGGGCTTCTATAGCTTACTACGTCATAGTTCTTGTCCTCCCCGCATACAATGTGGACAAACGAGCGGGAGGATGAAGGAATGATGAGAAGGGTGAATCGAGCGGTGTGGGTGGTAGCCACTTTAGCCGTCACACTGGTAATCGGGCAGTTTAGCGGGGTTCGTGACTACGCTAGTCAATTACGCAATGGAAACGCTACAGGAGCCGAAGAGCTTGAAGCTACACCCACGATGGCGGTGGCAGCTTTGCCTGATAATGCGCTTATGCAGCGACTAAGGACAGAAGCAGCACGTCAGCGGAGAGAACCAGTTGATGCCAAGGTCGACAGGGTATGGAAGGCTATTCCAGGTTATAACGGACTGGAGGTCGATTTGGATGCTACCTATCGCAAAGCCATTGCAGCTCCAGATCGGCCTATTCAATATGTATATCGCCAATTGGCACCCAAAATACATTTAAATCAACTGGGGAATGTCCCAATTTACAGGGGCAATCCTGAAAAACCGATGGTATCCTTCATGATCAATGTAGCATGGGGGAATGAGTTTATCGTGCCTATACTGAATACATTGGATCAGGAGAAGGTTAAGGCTACATTTTTTCTTGATGGAAGTTGGCTGAAGAAAAATCCTGAACTTGCCAAGGAAATTCAAAGAAGAGGGCATGAGCTTTCGAATCATGCTTATTCTCATCCCAATATGAGTCGTTTGAGCCGAGCCAGAGCCGTACAAGAAATCGAAAAGACGGAAATGCTTCTTCAAGAAACTTTGGGTGTCAAAAATAATTGGTTTGCCCCTCCATCGGGGGATTTTAATCAACAAACAGTGGATATAGCCGCAGAGCATGGACTCAAAACTGTGTTGTGGACATTGGACACCGTAGATTGGAAACATCCGTCACCGGAATCGGTGGTTCATAAAATCAACAGCAAGGTTGAGTCAGGCTCCCTGATATTGATGCACCCAACAGATTCTTCGGCTGCAGCTCTCAAAGGTATGATTCATGCCATTCGTAGTAAAGGACTTGTGCTTGGAACTGTCAGTCAGACGCTTTCCCCTGATCGGCAGCTACCAGCTCCGGTTGAGTGAACGTCTTTTTTCTGTTAGGATTGAACATTATGGCAAAGTATGCAATTCAGTTTAGGAGGGCCAAGCGTGGAAAGAATTCAACTCAAAAACGGCCTAAGAGTGGTCATCGAAAAAATTCCAACCGTGCGTTCTGTTTCTTTCGGCATCTGGGTTAAAACCGGTTCCCGGAACGAAACACCGGACAATAGCGGTATTTCTCATTTTATTGAACACATGCTTTTCAAAGGAACAGAGCGTTTTAGTGCTAAGGAAATCGCTGAGCAATTCGATGCCATCGGAGGAAATGTTAATGCTTTCACTTCGAAGGAATATACGTGCTATTATGCGAAAGTGCTAGATGAGCATCTACCGATCGCAGTCGATGTACTGTCTGATATGTTCTTTAATTCCAAATTGGATCAGGAAGAGCTCGCAAGAGAGAAAAATGTGATTTTGGAGGAAATCTCCATGTACGAGGACACACCGGATGATATGGTGCACGATCTTGTATCTCGGGCGGCCTATGGCGAACACCCACTGGCTTATCCGATTCTCGGAACCGAAGATCACCTGCTAGCTATGGATAGCTCACATCTCAGCCATTATATAAAGGAGCACTATACAATCGACAATACAGTTATCAGTGTAGCTGGTAATGTTGACGATCGTCTTGTAGAATTGCTGGAGCAACATTTTGGGCATTTCGATAATCACGGAACCGTTTCGCCACTGACAGTACCTGCGTTTAACGGTCAGCTCTCGTACCATGAGAAAGCAACGGAGCAGAATCATATTTGTCTATCTCTGCCTGGATTTGCAATAGGCGACGATCTCCAGTATGCTATGGTTTTGCTGAATAACGCGATCGGCGGGGGCATGAGCTCACGTTTATTTCAGGAAATTCGTGAAAAACGCGGACTGGCTTATTCGGTCTATTCCTATCATAGCTCCCATGCCGATAGTGGAATGTTCACAATCTATGCAGGTACCGCTCCTAAGCAAACAAAGGATGTGCTCGATTTGACGCTGGAGCTGTTACGAGATGTGGCTATCAATGGTTTGGACGCTAATGAGCTTCGTAAAGGCAAGGAGCAGCTAAAAGGAAGTCTGATCTTAAGCCTTGAGAGTACGGGTAGCCGGATGAACCGTCTTGGAAAAAATGAGTTAATGTTGGGTCAGCATTATACGCTGGATCAAATGATCGAACACATCGAACAAGTGACGGCTGATGATGTGAACAAAGTGCTGGATCTGATGTTTTCGGAGCCGTTTGCTCTGTCAATGGTCGGAGCGAGCGATTCAGCGGTTAAGGATATGAGGAGGGACTATTTTGTTAACTTACGTTGAAATTAACAGACTCGGGGGCAATGAAGATATTGAGCTCCCTCGCAAAATGTCAGAGCTTGCATCGGGATTTGACTTGTATGCAGCAGTACAGGAGGATTTGGTTCTGGAACCTGGCAAACGTTGTCTCATTCCAACTGGATTTGCAATAGCTATGCCAGCAGGATTAGAGGCACAAATCCGTCCGCGTAGTGGACTGGCTCTCAAGCATGGTATTACTTGTCTTAACACGCCTGGAACGATTGATGCAGATTATCGTGGAGAGATTAAGGTGCTTCTTATCAATTTAGGCGAGGAACCGTTCACCATTACGCGCAATGAGCGAATTGCACAAATGGTATTTCAGGTTGTGCCTGAGGTGGAGTTAAAACAAGTAGACCATTTGTCTGAAACTGTACGCGGTGCTGGAGGCTTTGGTCATACAGGACGCTGAGTCTACGGTTCACTTGCATGCAGTGTAATACAATTGTACATTTTGTAGGAAGCTTCAATATTACTCGCTTAAGAGTAAGCATACACATAAAAGTCGTTCCGTAGAGGGGCGGCTTTTTTTGTGTTTTTTCACCCCTTCCCGGGCATCTGCATAGAATAAAAGCATATCGTGTCTCGGAAAGGAGTGATCCGGATGCTAACAGGAATGCGCATCGTTGTTTTGGGTGGCGATGCGAGGCAGCTTGAGGTAATCCGCAAATGTGTCGACATGGATGCTACTGTCACTGTGGTCGGCTTTGACAAGCTCGAAGTACCACTCAAAGGAGTCACATTAGAGCCATTGTCTGTCAAGCTGCTGGAATCGTCAGACGCACTGATTCTGCCAGTGGTGGGATGCGATGAGGAAGGCAACGTGAATGCACTTTTCGGAGCACAAAAGCTCCAGTTTCTGAATGAGCATGCTGCTGCTCTTCCACCGCATTGCGTTGTATATACAGGGATGGCGCGAGCGTACTTAAAAGAAATTTGTACCAGGCATGAATTGAAGCTGGTTGAGCTGCTGGAGAGAGATGATGTGGCCATATACAATTCTATACCTACGGCTGAAGGCGCACTGATGATGGCAATTCAGCATACTGATTTTACGATCCATGGTGCAGATTGTATGGTTCTAGGCATGGGACGGACTGGATTTACCATGGCAAGGGCACTACAGGGGTTGGGAGCCAAAGTGAAAGTTGGAGTACGGCGGGCGGAGGATGCAGCGAGAGCCGTGGAGATGGGTTGGAAGCCTTTTATGACAAGGGATTTAGCGAATGAGACAAAGGGAGTTGACTTGATTTTTAATACGATACCCTCTATGATTATCACAGCGCAAATTCTGTCTAAATTGCCACTGAGTACCGTGATTATAGATCTTGCTTCCGCCCCAGGCGGTTGTGATTTCCGGTATGCGGAAAAGCGTGGAATTACGGCTATGCTTGCCCCCGGTCTTCCCGGTATTGTTGCTCCCAAAACTGCTGGTACCATTATAGCGAATACGCTGGTGCAGTTGTTAATGGAAGATAATCCTGATCGGGGGGATGCACAATGAGTTGGCAAGGGAAAACGGTAGGTTATGCTATTACAGGCTCACATTGCACATTTGAAGAGGTAATGCCTGTTATACAGCGCTTTGTTGATGAGGGTGCGAAGGTCGTTCCCATTATATCCAATACCGTACTAACAACGGATACTCGCTTCGGTACTTCGCAAAGTTGGCAAAAACAGTTGAAAGATATAACAGGGAATGATATCATTTCTACAATTGTGGAGGCTGAGCCACTGGGACCCTCCCAAATGCTCGATGTGCTGGTGATTGCACCTTTGACGGGAAATTCGATGAGCAAGTTAGCGAATGCGATGACGGACAGTCCGGTTTTGATGGCTGCCAAGGCGCAATTACGCAACGGCCGTCCACTTCTTTTAGCCATATCTACTAATGATGGACTTGGTCTAAATGCTGCCAATATCGCCAAGTTACTAGTAGCCAAGAACATCTTTTTTGTGCCGTTCGGACAGGATAATCCAGTTAAAAAGCCGAACTCGCTTGTAGCCAATATGGAATTGATTCCCGAGGCTGCCTATGAAGCATTGCAGGGCAGGCAGATTCAGCCGATGATTGTGGAACGCAAGACCCCATGAAGTACTATAATTAACTGCTGAGCATCCCTCGCCTAGAAGATGATTCGATAATCCATCGGGTCTAATTTCTTGTTGGCGGTGGATGCTTTCAGAATAAAAAATGGTTTTTTAGTCGAGAAGGGGAGATACACCAGATGAGCAATAGAAAGTTTAATGTAGCTGTCGTTGGAGCGACAGGCGCTGTAGGGGAACAGATCGTAAATCTGCTGGAAAAACGCGATTTTCCTGTGGACAAAATCAAATTTCTTTCTTCGCCTCGTTCTGCCGGCACGTTAATTAGCTTTAAAGGTCAGCAGATTCCAGTAGAGATTGCTACCCCCGACAGCTTTGAAGGAATCGACATTGCTTTGTTTAGTGCAGGCGGAGACGTGAGTAAGGAACTGGCGCCGCATGCTGTTCGTCATGGGGCAGTTTGCATTGACAACACCAACGCATTCCGAATGGAACCGACAGCTCCTCTTGTAGTACCTGAGGTGAACAGCGACAAAATTGCCGAGCATCAGGGAATTATCGCGAACCCGAACTGCTCCACCATTCAGATGGTAGCTGCTTTGAAACCATTATATGATCAGTATGGCATTTCTCGTATCATAGTATCCACGTACCAGGCCGTTTCCGGCGCTGGAAGCCGTGCTATTGATGAATTGAATCGTCAAAGCGCAGCCATTCTTAACGGTGATGAAGTTCAGCCAGATCTGCTGCCGGTAGGTTCGTTGCCAGTAAAGCATCAGATTGCTTTCAATGCTATTCCGCAAATTGATAAATTCCAGGATAATGGTTATACACTGGAAGAAATGAAAATGGTACGCGAAACGAAAAAAATACTAGGTGACGATTCTGTAGACGTAACGGCAACATGCGTTCGTATTCCTGTTGTGTATGGTCACTCGGAATCTGTCTATGTAGAGCTTAAAAATGATTATGATCTAGAAGAAGTTCGTAATCTGCTGGCTTCCGCACCTGGAGTAACGCTGGTAGACGATCCTACTGCCCAGCTTTATCCGTTGGCATCCGAAGCTGCAGGAAAACCTGACGTATTCGTAGGGCGTGTACGTCGTGATTTGGGCAATAGCCGTGGATTGAATTTGTGGGTCGTATCCGACAATCTGCTCAAGGGAGCGGCATGGAACGCGGTGCAAATCGCGGAAATTATTGCTGCAAAGGCGGAGTAACGTTCCTAAAGCAGGGAGTAATATGGGGGAAAAATAATGGGTATTTTGGTGCAAAAATTTGGGGGAACCTCGCTGTCCACACCTGAAGCGCGTCAACTTGTGCTGGCACATGTGAAGCGGGAGCTGGAGCAAAATCTTCGATTGGTTGTTGTTGTGTCGGCCATGGGGAGAAAAGGAGAGCCCTATGCAACGGACACGCTGCTGGATTGGGCGGCGTCTAACGGTGACAGTCTTCCTAAGCGCGAGCGGGATTTACTGCTGTGCTGTGGTGAAATCATTTCTGCCGCTACGTTATGCAGCCTGATGGAGAAGGAAGGTATTCCTGCTACGGTGCTGACTGGAGCACAGGCAGGCTTTATTACGGATGATCAATATGGCAATGCTCGCATTTTGGATATCAAGCCAGACCGGATTGTGGAAGAGCTGAACCAAGGCAGAGTTGTCATTGTGACAGGTTTTCAGGGACAAACTGCTGATGGTGATATGACTACCCTTGGTCGGGGAGGCAGCGATACGTCAGCTACGGCGCTGGGGGCTGCTCTACATGCAGATATGGTGGATATTTATACAGATGTGAATGGTATATTAACCGCTGATCCGCGTATTGTGGAAAATGCGAAGCCGCTTGCACATGTTAGCTATACAGAAATTTGTAATATGGCTCATCAGGGAGCCAAGGTGATCCATCCTCGTGCTGTTGAAATCGCCATGCAGGCGAATATTCCGGTACGGGTTCGCTCAACCTTCTCCGAAGGAGAGGGGACGTTGGTTACCCACCCAGAAGGCTTTAAAGACGTGCAGGCAGATATCGTAGACCGTTTCGTGACCGGTATTGCGTATGTCGGCAATGTTACTCAAATTACTGTTGAATTAAAGTCAGGTTTGGAGCACTTGCAATTACAAGTGTTCAAATCTATGGCTGAACATGGAATCAGCGTTGATTTTATTAACGTAACTCCATCAGGGGCGGTTTATACCGTATTTGATAATGATGGAAGCAAAGCGGTTGAAGTACTTAACGGTTTAGGACTAGAGCCTAAGATACTGGCCGGATGTGCTAAAGTTTCGGTCATAGGCGGTGGTATCAACGGGGTACCAGGTATTATGGCGACAATTGTGGAGGCATTGACAGAATCAGACGTACAGATCCTTCAATCGGCAGATTCCAACACCACGATCTGGGTACTTGTTAAAAAGGAAGATATGGTGCAGGCTGTACGCGCATTGCATAATAAATTTGAACTCCATCAATAGGCGCATTGTCCGTGCTCGGACTTGCAAAAAAAAGGAGGCAGCATGGTGAACTTCGGCAGATTGATTACCGCAATGGTGACACCTTTTGATCAGCAAGGAGAGATTGACTGGACTGCATTGTCCTCGTTGATTGATTACTTAATAGAAGAACAGCATTCAGAGTCACTTGTTGTATCTGGAACAACAGGGGAGTCTCCTACCCTGAGCGATGATGAAAAAATTAAGTTGTTTGCATTTGTTGTAGAAAAAGCAGCTGGGCGATGTAAAATTATTGCCGGGACGGGAAGCAATAATACACGTCATTCCATCCATCTCACCCGTGCTGCGGAGCAGGCGGGAGCAGACGGTGTGCTGCTGGTAGTGCCATATTATAATAAACCGAATCAGGAAGGGATGTATCAGCATTTCAAAAGTATTGCAAACTCCACATCCCTTCCAGCTATACTGTATAATGTTCCAAGCCGTACCGGAGCCAGCCTAACAGCTGAAACGACACTGCGACTTGCACAAATTCCGAACATTGTAGGAACCAAAGAATGTGCATCACTTGCACAGGTCACACAGATTGCAGCGTCAGCACCAGAAGGCTTTCTGGTTTATTCCGGGGATGATGCATCCGGACTGCCAGCCATGGCTGTAGGTGCTTATGGCATTATCAGCGTAGCGAGCCACGTGGTAGGTGCAGAAATGAAGCGGATGTTGGATTCATTTGTAGGGGGACGCGCGCAGGAGGCAGCCAAACTACATCAGCAGTTGTTCCCAATTTTTAAGGGCATGTTCGGCTGTCCTCATCCTCTACCTAATCCGGTGGCTGTAAAGTATGCATTAGAATTACGAGGGATTAAGGTAGGTTCAGTTCGGTTGCCGCTTATTCCTCCTACCGAAGATGAAGCGAAGTTTATTAAGAATTTATTTACCCGCTAAAAAGAAATAGCTGTAAGATGTTTATAAATATAAGGAGTACCCTTGTTAAGGGCAGTCGGTAGGTGCAACACCGACTCGGTTATTGTCTGACAAGGTCCTCTGGCATGAAGGGGCGTTCTTATAGAACGTCCTTTTTGCTATGCTGTTAATCAGGTATGTAGATAAAATGACACTTACTTATGGTTTGGGAAGGCAATGGGAAACCTAGCGTAACGAACAGGATGACTTGTTTTTTCGTATTTTAATCATGTATAATGGGGTCAAGTGACTGGGTGCGGTATTTTTTTGAAAATTAAATAACAAATCAAGGTACGACGTCCAACTACCATAGGAGGTTTAGATTCATTTGTCTAAAAAAACAAACAACGATAAATTGATGATTTTCGCTTTGGGCGGCGTCGGTGAAATCGGGAAAAATATGTATGTCGTTCAATACGGCAATGACATTGTCGTGGTGGATTCCGGTCTGAAATTTCCGGAAGAGGACATGCTTGGCATCGATATCGTTATTCCTGATATTTCCTACCTTACAGAGAACCGCGACAAAGTAAGAGGCATTGTGCTGACTCATGGTCACGAGGACCATATTGGCGGTTTGCCTTACGTGCTGAAACATTTGAATGTACCTGTATATGGTACCAAATTGACGCTGGGACTGGTGGAAAACAAGCTGAAGGAAGCGAATCTGCTTGGTGAAACCAAACGTATTTTGATCAATGCTGATTCCGAAATCAAACTGGGCTCCACATTGAAAGTAACATTCTTCAAAACCAACCATAGTATTCCTGATTCAGTAGGTGTTTGCATTGATACTCCTGAAGGCGCTGTTGTTCATACAGGAGACTTCAAATTTGATCATACTCCGGTGAACGGACAATATGCAGATTTGCAGCGTATGGCTGAGATTGGCACACGTGGCGTATTGGCTTTATTGTCAGACAGTACCAATGCCGAAAAACCGGGCTTTACACCTTCGGAAAAGAGCGTTGGCATTGTGTTGGAAGATATTTTCCGCAAGTCGAGACAGCGTGTGGTCGTAGCCACTTTTGCTTCGAACGTACATCGTATTCAGCAGGTCATTAATGCTGCTGAGGCAACCGGACGCAAAGTAACGGTGATTGGTCGCAGCATGGTTAATGTCGTAGGTATTGCTTCTGATTTGGGCTACTTGGAAATTCCAGATGGAATGCTGATTGAGCCTGAAGAAGTGGGCAAAATGTCAGCGGATCGCGTAGTTATTCTCTGCACAGGTAGTCAAGGTGAACCGATGTCCGCTTTGACAAGAATGGCTCGTTCTACGCATCGTAAGGTAGATATTCTTCCAGGGGACTCAGTGATCATCGCAGCTACTCCGGTACCAGGTAATGAAAAATATGTTGGACGCACTATTGATGAGCTGTTCCGTCTGGGTGCCAATGTATACTACAGCGCAGCTAATCCTGGTATCCACGTTTCTGGACACGGCAGCCAGGAAGAACTCAAGCTGATGCTGAATCTGATGAAACCAAAATTCTTCTTGCCAATTCACGGCGAGTTCAGAATGCAACGTCGTCACGCTCTTCTGGCTGAAGGAGTAGGTATCGAGCCTGAAAATATCTTTATCACGGATATCGGTGAAGTCATTGAAATTCAGAATGGCGGAGCACGCAGAGCTGGTAAAGTTACAGCAGGTAACGTACTGATCGATGGACTAGGTGTAGGAGATGTAGGAAATATCGTGTTGCGCGACCGCAAATTGTTGTCACAGGACGGTATTTTGGTAGTGGTTGTCACACTGAGCAAGCAAGATGGCACGATTAAGTCAGGCCCAGATATCATTTCCCGTGGTTTCGTGTATGTTCGTGAATCAGAAGGTTTGCTAGATGAAGCAAATCGTATTGTTTCAAGTACACTGCATAAGCTCATGAGTGAAAATGTAAATGAATGGGCTTCCCTGAAGACAAATGTCAAGGATGCACTAGGTCGCTTCTTGTATGAGCAAACTCGTCGCAGACCGATGATTCTGCCAATTATAATGGAAGTGTGATTCGATTGAAATATGTTCAAAAACTTGAATTAAAAACTTAAGTCACAGGCACACAGTCGCCTCTCTTCCCGCAGGAAATATTGGACGGTTTCCGCGGAAAGAGAGGCTTTTTTTGATTTTAGGGTCGAGGAAAGGCATGGAGATAGGTATAAAATATTCCATTTCCATCCCATACTATAGGGTGAAGACGGGGCACATAGATGCGTATAGCGAAAGGAAGATCACCCATATGGAACATTACAGCAATTTATCTTCTGGCAACGAGGAAACGGAAGCGCCAGAACAACCAGAGGTTGGACAAAGACCCGTTTTACCTGCTATGGAGGCTTTACAGCAGCTGGGTCAAACCTCCATGCCCGGAAGCGAGTCCAATATTTTTTGTATGACGATTATCGGTCAGATTGAAGGACACCTCATCTTACCGCCTCAAAACAAAACAACAAAATATGAGCATATTATTCCGCAGTTGGTAGCGGCAGAGCAAAACCCACGTATCGAAGGATTAATGATTTTGCTGAATACAGTTGGTGGTGATGTAGAGGCAGGACTGGCTATTGCAGAAATGATCGCATCGATGAGTAAACCAACAGTGACCATTGTTATAGGAGGTGGACATAGCATCGGTGTGCCGATTGCTGTATCTTCTACGTATTCTTATATTGCCGAGAGTGCGACGATGACCATTCATCCAATTCGTATGAGCGGCCTGGTCATCGGAGTCCCACAGACTTTTGAATATATGGAAAAAATGCAGGAGCGTGTCGTCCGCTTCGTCGTTTCTCATTCTCGCATTACAGAAGAGCGGTTTAAGGAACTGATGTTCAAAACTGGTGAATTAAACCGCGACATTGGTACAGCGGTCGGAGGAATTGATGCAGTAAAATACGGTTTGATGGATGCGGTTGGTGGTATAGGAGAGGCGCTGAAACAGTTGAATACCATCATTGAGACGCGCCGTCAGCAGAACGGCATGATAGGGACTCCACAGCAGCCCCCTTATGCACCTTTTTCGCCCAATGCCACAGGCACCCCTACAGGAACCCTTTCAAGTGAGCACAGCAAGGAGCTGCCCCAATGACACTATATACTGTAATGCCAATGGAATTGGTGTGGGAAGGTATGTGGAAGGAGGCAGAGGAGCTTGTAGAGGTCCGGGTAGATGGTCTGCTTATGCAGGTACAGCCGCTTGAAAGTCGTCGGGGGATCATAGTAAGGCTCTTGGACTGTCCATTAAATGCCTACCTCAATCCTCGTTATGGACCAGGTCAGATCATTGAGTGGTCATAGAAGCTGTCGAATAGTACAGAAATAGGTCATTTGCTGCTGAAAAAGAACATATGTGCGGATAGCGAGTGACGTGGTATAATATTCTTCTGGGGGGTGACCTTGTATGTCCAGAAGAAGAAAAAGAAAAAAGAAAGCCATATTTGGTGGAGTTTTAAAATATGAAATTTACGGCATTGTGCTGATTACATTGGCGGTCATTGCGTTATCGGGTGAAGCGGCAGTTGGTCGGTCGCTATCCAAGATGTTTGGGCTTGTACTGGGGAAATTCTATTTTGTGATTCCCCTGATTGGCATTTATTATGGTCTGATGGTGATGATTCACCGCAAGTGGCCGAACCAGTGGAACTCACGGAAGACGGGTTTGCTGTTGTTGGTATTTGCCTTTACACTTATGAGTTCTATTTCATCTATGGAACAGCGTTTGGGACCGATTAACGCGCTTCAGCCGGGCGGAGTGATGAGCCAGATACATATAGATATGCGTGAGCAGTTGCTGTCGCCTGATCAGCAAGGCCATACCTCGATGCTGAATAAGGATATTAGCGGGGGCTACGTTGGCGCATTACAGCTTACCGTTCTGTTGTGGCTGTTTGGTCTCACAGGAGCTAAGCTGATCATGATTGTCATGTTCGTCATTTGTTTTATGCTGATGACCCAGCTGTCTTATGTGGATTTAGTGCGGATTGTAAAGACCAAGCTACTGACAGCCGGGGGAAGCGTGCGGAAAAAATGGACTGGTAAAGCCACTCCGCTTTCTGCATCTAGCAAAGGCAGTGGAAATAGAAAACCCAAATCTGAGCCTATTCCTGCCTATGAAGAGGATATGGATGATGATTTTGATGAAATGCAGCCTCCAGCACGTAAGCAGCCAATTTTCTTTCAGTTGTTTGGCCTTAAAAATACAGATAAGGCGGACAAGGAAGAGCAAACTGCACATGCGGATGAAGATGAACATGATCTTCTATATGATGCTGGTGACGTGCAGCCTCAGTGGAGAAATGGCAATCAGGGAGAAGAGCTGTCTGACGTAATCGAACACGCTGAGCAGGAAGCCTCAATTCCGGTAAAAAGATCGCCAATCATTAGGGACTTCTTCGAACAAGTGAAAAATGAGGAAAAAAGATCAGAGGCTGAACTTGAAGACTCCCTGACAGGTGGAGTGCGGAACGATTCCATTGATGAACCTCTGGATAGTAATTTTATGGATGCCGATGCGAATACGAATATAAATATAATTGATTCGGCAACGATCCATGGGAAATCAGAAGAAGCTCAGGAACTGGCTCAGACGATTGCTAATGGATTGACAGGCGAAGAAGCTGAAGGAAACAATGTAGCTATTCCAGCTCCACCACCGCCTAAGCCGTACAAGCTTCCATCGTTCCGTTTGCTTGCCAAACCGCAAAATGCAGGCAAAGGTATGGGACAAAAGGATTACATGCAAACAGCACGCAAGCTGGAGGCCACGCTGGAAAGCTTCGGTGTTCGGGCGAAAGTGCTGGAGGTTGTACGTGGTCCAGCCGTCACACGCTATGAAATCCAGCCGGACATTGGCGTGAAGGTTAGCCGGATTGTAAGTCTGACGGATGACATTGCACTTGCGCTTGCTGCAAAGGATATCCGTATGGAGGCACCTATTCCCGGCAAGTCCGCCATAGGAATAGAAGTTCCGAATAATGAAGTTTCTATCGTAACCATGCGTGAGGTAATGGAAACGACAGTTTTCCAGGAATCAGTTTCCAATTTGTCGATTGCATTTGGCCGTGATATTGCAGGACAAACGATTGTTGGTAATTTAGCTAAGATGCCCCATCTGCTTGTAGCTGGAGCTACGGGTTCGGGTAAATCGGTGTGTATCAATGGGATTATCACGAGTATTTTGTACAAAGCGAAGCCAGATGAGGTGAAATTTCTGATGGTTGATCCCAAGATGGTGGAGTTGAACGTGTACAACGGAATCCCCCATTTATTGGCTCCGGTCGTGACTGATCCCAAGCGTGCTTCACTGGCATTGAAGAAAATCGTAGTTGAAATGGAAAAAAGATATGAGCTGTTTTCCAAATCAGGCACCCGTAATATTGAGGGCTACAACAATTTGATGAAGGATAACCCGGATGCATTTCTGCCTTACATTGTCGTTATTGTGGACGAGCTGGCAGATTTAATGATGGTTGCTGCAGGAGATGTGGAGGATGCGATTGCGCGACTTGCCCAAATGGCGCGTGCAGCAGGCATCCATCTGATTATTGCAACACAAAGACCTTCGGTTGATGTAATTACAGGGGTTATTAAAGCCAATATTCCTTCACGTATTGCTTTCGGCGTTTCTTCGCAGGTGGATTCCCGCACCATACTGGATATGGGCGGTGCTGAGAAACTGCTTGGACGTGGTGACATGCTGTTCATGCCGATGGGGGCTTCCAAACCAGTCCGCGTTCAGGGAGCGTTTATGAGTGATCAGGAAGTGGAAAACATTGTTAACTATGTGCGTGAACAGGGTGAAGCTCAGTATGATGAAACGCTTGTGCCTGAGGTGGAAGAGGTATCCACTGATGCGGATGAAATGCTGGATGAGCTGTATGATCAGGCTGTCAACATCATTTTGGAGGCTAAACAAGCTTCCGTTTCGCTCCTTCAGCGCCGTATGCGGATCGGTTATACACGTGCTGCCCGACTGATTGACTCCATGGAAGCCCGCGGTGTCATCGGTCCTTACGAGGGAAGTAAGCCCCGTGAGGTACTTATCTCAATGGAACAATATCAGCAAAATAAAGTTAGCTCCTGAGCATTATCTTTTATCAGCATTCCATTTAAACGCTGTTTGTACGCATGATGAGTTGTTAAATATGACAACTCCATGCACGCAAATAGCGTTTTTTTGTGATGTTTTTTTGAGGTGTGGAACTGCCTGCTCAAAGAAGATTAAAAGGGTGAATAGCTTCTAGCGGAGCTTGTCATAATAAACGTAGCCATCCTGTTAATCCCACAAAAGAAAGGTAGAGCGCAGCATATGAAAAAAACAATGGTCTGGATTTGCACGGGTATCCTCGCAGCCTCGGCTATTACGTACACAGGACTTTTTAAAAACGACTCTGTACAGCAGCGAGTAGAGTCGCCAAGCACGCAGCAGAAAGTAACAGCGGCGCAGCCTGTTCAGCCGACATTCAGTTCAGAAGCGGTTGATTTTGGCTCTTATGGCCAGGATGTATATGAACTGCAATCACGATTGAAGCTGCTGGGTTTTTTTGGCGGAAAAGTGGACAGCCATTTTGGCAGCAGTACACTAAAGGCTGTAAAGGGTTTTCAAAAGGAGTTTGGTATCAGACCCGATGGAGTGGTTGGTGCGAAAACCAAATTAAAGCTGGTGAATGCTACTCCACACTGGAAGCCGACGGAAACGCCTATGCATCGTAATAATCAAGGTTCTGATCAGGGACAGGCAGCGAACAAAAACGATAAATCTGATCAAAATGAGGAAACGATGGGATCAGCCAACACCATGGGACTGTCTGAAAACGATCTTAAAATCATGGCCAATGCGGTCTATGGTGAATCCCGTGGTGAGCCGTTTGAAGGACAAGTTGCCGTGGCGGCTGTTATTTTGAACAGGGTCAAGTCGCCAAGTTTTCCAAATACACCGTCTGGGGTAATCTTTCAGCCGGGGGCTTTCACTGCTGTAGCAGACGGCCAAATCTGGCTCACGCCGAATGAGACTGCACAAAAGGCGGTACGTCAAGCCCTGAACGGCTGGGACCCAAGCGGAGGATGTCTATATTATTTTAACCCTAAAACAGCTACCTCCAAATGGATTTGGAGCCGTCCGCAGGTGAAAACCATCGGGGAACATATTTTCTGCATGTAAAACGCCGAAGCAGCCGGGAGCTTGTCTCCGGTTGCTTCTTGGCTTTTGCATGGTTAGAATAAAGATTGGTACACTTTACCTCTTTACAGGAAAAAGATGTACAGTAGCTATTGCTAATCAAAGGCTAGACGCAAATTGACGTCACAAAGGAGTTTTGGACTTGAACAAAACAGGTTTCGAGCGTGGCACACGCAGACAACTAAGGATTCATGTACTGCCCACCAAGCGCTTTAAGACGTTTGCCATATCGTTGTATGTGGGTACTCCGCTACGTGAGGAAACTGTAACTCGTGTAGGACTGGTGCCTTTCGTTCTGCGACGGGGTACAGAATCGTATCCGCAGACTACACAGTTTAGAGAGCAGTTAGAACAATTGTATGGTGCGGGTTTTGGATTCGATGTATATAAACGTGGAGATTATCAGATCGTGCAATTTCGCATGGATACAATTAATGACAACTTTGTAAGCAGTCCGGATAGTTTGCTGGATCGTTCGTTTTCTTTCCTTGGAGAGGTTCTGACGAAGCCTGCATTGGAAAACGGTGCATTTCAAACGGGATATGTACAGCAGGAACGAGAAAATGTTCGTAAGAAGCTGGAATCTATAGTTAACGATAAAATACGTTATGCTGGGGAGCGCTGCATGGAGGAGATGTGCAAAGATGAGCCTTATCGTCTGCATCCTCTTGGTCAACGATCAGATCTGGACAGCATAAATGCACAAAATTTGTATGAGGCTTATGGAGACTGGCTGAATAATGCCAGCATGGATTTATACGTCGTGGGAGATACCACGCTGGAAGAAGTTGAAAAGTTTGTGGATCGCTATTTTCAATTAAACCGCTCGACGGAAACGGGATATGTACCTGAACAGCCCAAATCGGTAGAACGTGATGTTCAAACTATAGTAGAGCGTCTTGATGTAAACCAAGGCAAGCTCAACATGGGGCTACGAACCCCTATTACGTATGGCGATGAACGTTATGCTTCTGCATTAATGTACAATGGCGTTCTGGGTGGGTATCCGCATTCAAAGCTGTTTGTCAATGTGAGGGAGAAGGAGAGTTTGGCGTATTACGCTTCGTCACGCTATGACGGGCATAAAGGCATTGGCACAATACAATCCGGTATCGAAATTCCTAATTATGAAAAAGCGGTTACTATTATCCGCAAGCAACTGGAAGATACACAAAATGGAGCAATTACCGAGCTAGAAATGACCCAAACGCAGGCAATGATACGCAACTTGCTAAAGGAAATGCAGGACTCCGCTTTTGAGATGATTGCCTATGATTTTAACAGACAGCTTTCCGGCAAAGAGCGGACGGTAGAGGAGCTGCTGAGCCAGGTGGAGGCAGTCAAGGTGCAGGATGTTCAGGATGCCGCCCGGACGTTCCGACTGGACACTATTTATTTCTTGAGAGACCAGAAGGGGGAATAGCGTTGGAGCATATATCGTATGAGCACTTGCAGGAGACGCTGTACTATGAAGTAATGGATAATGGCTTGCACGTTTATGTGTTGCCCAAACCGGGCTTTCAGAAGACGTATGCCACATTTGCAACTAAATATGGCTCGGTTGATAATCATTTCCGGGTAGAAGGTCAAGAGCCCGTCAAGGTGCCGGATGGCATAGCTCATTTTTTGGAGCATAAAATGTTTGAAGAGCCCGAAGGCGATATTTTTGCTACCTTTTCCTCTAATGGAGCATCGGCGAACGCATTTACGAGCTTTGATCAGACCGTATATCTGTTTTCGGCAACCGAACGCATTCAAGAGAATTTGACCACACTAGTCAATTTTGTTCAGCATCCTTACTTTACAGATGAAAATGTGGAGAAGGAAAAAGGCATTATAGGCCAGGAAATCAATATGTATGAAGATAACCCCGACTGGCGGAGTTACTTTGGTCTGATTGAGGCATTGTACAAGGTCCATCCGGTGCATATTGATATAGCAGGTACTATTCAATCCATCAGTACGATTACGAAGGAAACATTGTACAGTTGCTATGAAGCTTTTTACCATCCAAGTAATATGATTCTTTTTGTAGTAGGTGGAGTGGATCCAGCCGAAGTAATCGAATTGGTACGTAATAATCAGGCGAAAAAAGACTATAAGCCGCAGGGGGAGATCGAGCGGATTTTCGATGATGAACCCACAACGGTTGCAGAGCCGCGTCATGAGGTAAAGCTGGCTGTTTCTTTGCCAAAGTTGCTGTTTGGATTCAAGGAGGCTGAAGTAGGTTTAACGGGAGAAGCTTTGCTACGTCATGATCTGGAAACTAAGCTGATGCTTGATCTCTTGTTTGGTTCCAGTACACAGCTATATCAGAAGCTCTACGATGAGGACCTGATTTCGGACAGTTTTGGCCATGAGTACAATAGTACGCAACAGTATGCATTTTCTGCGATCGGCGGGGATACCAAAGACCCTGATCGGCTGTTGGCTAGGATACGAGAAGAGGTAGAGTCTATTCAGAAGCAGGGGTTTGCAGCAGAACATTTTGAACGAGCGCGCAAAAAGAAGATCGGCGGTTATCTACGCACTCTCAATTCTCCCGAAAATATTGCGCATGAGTTTACAAGACATCGCTTCCGGGGCAGTGATTTTTTTCAATTGCTTCCGGTTTATGAAAGTATCACGCTTGAGGATGTAAACCGTCGTCTGAAAGATCATATAAAGTGGGATCAAATGGCAATATCGCTGGTGGTGAGTCCGTAATGTCCAGGGAGAGGGAACCGATGACCACCGAGGGCGGAGAGTTAAAGGCTATTGGCGATACGACTGTGCTGATTACAGGAGCAAGTGGTGGAATTGGTGCGGCTATTGCCGAGCGTTTTGCAGCAGTAGGGATGAATGTGGTCATTCACTACATGAAGTCCCATGAAAAAGCAAATGAAGTTGCCCGTCGTTGCATGACTTATTCAGGCAAGGTAATGACTGTTTCAGCCGATCTGCGGAGTAAGGAGCAGATTGAACGTATGCGGGAAAAGCTGGATAATCACGGAATGAAGCCAGATATTCTAGTGAATAATGCTGGATTATCTCATTATGGGCTGCTTTCAGATGTATCGGAAGAGGAATGGGACGAAGTGATGGCCGTGAATGTTAAGGGAACTTTTTTGTGTACGCAGGTTTTTATGCCGCATATGATTTCCCAACGCTATGGCCGCATTGTGAATGTTTCGTCTGTGTGGGGCATATGTGGAGCTTCGTGCGAGGTATTGTACTCCACTACCAAGGGAGGCATTAACGCTTTCACTAAAGCACTGGCTCAAGAGGTTGCGCCTTCTGGCGTAACAGTGAATGCTGTGGCTCCAGGGGCGGTAGACACATCGATGTTGGATCATTTGGATGCAGGCGAAATTAACAGTTTGGAAGAAGAAATCCCTGCCGGACGATTGGCACGGCCTGATGAAATATCGTCCCTGGTTTATTTTCTTGCGCTTCCTGAGTCAGGTTATATTAATGGCCAGGTCATAAGTCCTAACGGAGGATGGGTGACGTAAGGAAAACAGCGCTTGGAGGAATCCACCAGTATAGTAAGCGTCTGTGAAGAGCATATTACAACTGTTGATTTTAAATCTGAATCATCTAAGGAGGATTTAAGTATGTCAACAGTTGTTCAGAATTTTGATGTTTGGAAAAAGTTCCTTGGTCAGCGTGTAGAGCAAGCAGAGAAGCTGGGAATCAGTCAAGATACCATTGCGGAGCTTGCTTACGAAATCGGTGATTTTCTGGATGAGAAGGTCGATCCAGCCAACCATTCCAACCGCGCACTGAAAGAACTGTGGGGAGTTGCCGATGAGGACGAACGTCACACCATCGCCCGGCTAATGGTTAAATTAGCTAAGAGCAACGCATAAGTAGGAACCAACATGAAAAGCTCCCTTTTGGGGGGCTTTTCTGTAATGGTTACAGAGCTGTTCTTGTAATTCCATTGTAATTTATATATCATAAACGTGATTGAGGCTTACAACACACTGTAGCCTATCGAATTTCAATAATTGGGTTTTGTCGAATGATGCTATCTTATGATACAATAAGGCTTTGATTTGGCATTGTTGACGGTTTGAATGTGAATGAGGTGCTAACGTGACGGAAGAGACAAAACAGTGGTACATGGAATACAAGATACATAAAAATCGACCCGGACTGCTGGGGGACATTGCTTCCATGCTTGGTATTCTGGGGGTTAATATACTGACGATTAACGGTGTTGAAGGCGAAAGACGGGGGATGCTTCTCGAAACAGACGATGACGAGAAAATACGCATTCTCGGAGATACGTTGAAAAAAGCCAGCAACATTACAGTCACGGCCTTACGTGCTCCGAGACTGGTCGATATATTGGCAGTAAGACACGGCCGTTACATCGATCGGGATTCGGATGATCGTAAAACTTTCCGTTTTACACGTGATGAGCTTGGGTTGCTGGTCGATTTTTTGGGTGAAGTATTAAAGAGGGATGGCAATCAGGTAATCGGTCTTCGCGGAATGCCGCGTGTTGGTAAAACGGAATCCATTATTGCCAGTAGTGTATGTGCAATGAAGCGTTGGACTTTTGTGTCGTCGACGTTATTACGACAGACGGTACGCAGTCAGCTTTCTGAGGAAGAAATGAATCCCAACAATGTGTTTATTATTGACGGCATTGTGAGTACCATTCGATCCAATGAAAGACATTATCACCTGCTTCAGGAAATTATGAGCATGCCAAGTACCAAAGTGATTGAGCATCCTGATGTATTTGTGCGTGAATCGGGATACAGCTTTGACGATTTCAATATCATTATTGAACTTCGCAATAATCCGGCTGAGGAAATTATTTATGATACCTTTACAGCCAGTTATACAGAAGATCTTTAAATAAGTGTAATTACACAAGGAGATGATGACATGTCAGAACTGGGTCAGCAATTAAAGGAGGCCCGGCTGCAAAAAGGATTGAGCCTTGACGATGTTCAGGAAATGACGAAGATACGCAAACGTTATCTGGAAGCCATTGAGACGGGCGATTACAAAGTGCTGCCGGGAAGCTTTTATGTCAGAGCTTTTATTAAAACATACGCCGAAACGGTTGGGTTGAATCCCGATGAGCTTCTGGAAGGGCACCAAAGCAATGTGCCTGAACCTGAACCGGAAGCAGTCATGGAGCCTGTTACACAAAAACGCTCCAGCCGTCCCGCGACGATTGGCAATCTTAAATGGTTGCCTACAGCGTTAATGTGGCTTTTTCTAGTTCTCATTGTTGGGGTTATTTATGCTTATTGGGTGAGTAACAACCATTCCACTCCAAAAACAGCAGAAAATACAACGCCGATTACAACACCAAGTACACCAAGTACAACACCTAACACAACGCCAAGTACGACACCAAACACGTCTACTCCAAATACAACTACGACACCGAATAATGGTCAGACAACGGCACCAAATGGTGCTGGCGGGCAGACCCCTGATACGGGAAAAACCGGGGAAACCCAGCCAGGTGGTACGGGAACTACAGATGCGACTACTCCAAATCCTGGTCAGCAGCCGGATACGACTACGCCAGCGCAGGGAGTAACTGTGGCTCAGGATGGTAAGCAAGGCAAGACGACGATCTTCAAAGTCTCCAGTGCAACGGGGGCCACGGTCAAGGTTGATATTAAAGCAACGGGCGAAAGCTGGCTTGAGGTGTACAAGGGACAAAATTCCCGTGGAGAAAAGCTGAGCTATGGTATGACTAAAAGTGGAGATGCCATGTCTTTCGATATCGGTCCTGAAGGCTTATATATCAAATCAGGACGGTCTTCTGCCACGGATATTTCCGTCGCCGGCCAACCGATAACCGATAATAAATCGACGACCCGGGTGTTGATACAGCAAGGGGAAGCTTCTTCCACTGGAGCGAGTACTGGGGTGACGGGTTCAACGGATACGACGACAAATGGTAGTACGGATACTACACAAAGTGGGACAGATTCTAGTACAACTACTGATGGTGAATAAACGCCTTGTTGCGGGGAAATACTAATGACTGTAATTCTTGGAAAGTCAGTCATTTCATTTTCCGCAAAGTGAGGTGTATACGTTATGACCGTCAGCTGGATTGTGACTGGGCTCGGGATTATTGTCAGTTTACTGGGCTATTATCTAACACCGAATGCATGGGGCTATGGCATATTAGGCTTTGGTCTTGCTCACATTGTGCTTGGAATTTTGGATATGTTTAGAAATCCAACACGAAGTCACTATTAGAAATGTTAAACTGTAATTGTAAATAAAGGCGTTTTTGTCGGGGAACTGGCAAGAACGCCTTTTTAGTGAACGGATTATTGGATTTTTGTAAATGACTAGCCTATAATTAGATATTGAACTTTGTTGTGGAAAGGAAAGTGAAACGATGGCTTCAGAAAATTCATTTGATATCGTCTCCAAAATGGATATGCAGGAGTTAACAAATGCGGTTCATCAGACGGAGCGTGAAATTGAAACAAGATTTGATTTCAAGGGGAGCAAAAGTAGCCTCAAGCTTGAGAAAGATGCTCTTACGATTGCATCGGAAGATGAATACAAGCTGAATGCGGTGATTGATATTTTGCAATCTAAAATGGTCAAACGAGGTTTATCCCTTAAAAATGTGGAATTTGGAAAATTGGAACCAGCCTCTTTAGGTTCAGTGCGTCAGCGTCTTTCTCTTAAGCAGGGAATTGATCAGGATAACGCCAAAAAAATTAATATCCTTATTCGGGATTCCAAGCTAAAAGTGAAAAGTCAGATTCAAGGTGATCAAATTCGAGTGACTGGAAAAAATAGGGATGACCTACAGGCCATTATTCAATTGCTGCGGAAAGCTGATCTGCCGTTGGAGCTTCAATTTACAAACATGAAATAAGCCGTTTTCTCTCATAGATTTTGTAGGACTAAACGTTGCTTGATGTGCAGCAGGTTATTTTGACATGCGTTTTGCGCCATATTATACTTGTAACGAAAATGCAGACATTAAGGTGTATAACGCTCGTCGAAAGCGATTTTACATAGGATTGATTTCAATCCGAAAGCTGCCATTTGTAATCAAGTACGATAATCAGGGGAGAGTGTGTTGTGAATTTACCCAACAGAATTACAATAACGCGGATTTGCCTTATCCCGGTGATGATGCTGGCTTTGCTGGTGGATTTTGATTTTTATCCGCCACCGATTGAGATCGGTGCTTTCAAGCTGCCGTATAATCAGCTGATTGCGGCTATTATTTTTCTTGTAGCAGCCAGCACAGACGGCCTTGACGGATATTTGGCTCGTAAAAATAATATGGTCACCAATTTGGGCAAGCTGTTGGACCCCCTTGCTGATAAGCTGTTGGTAACTGCTATTTTGGTTTCTTTGGTAGAAATGGGAAAAATTGATTCATGGGTTGTCGTTGTGATTGTCAGTCGTGAGTTTGCGGTTACGGGTCTAAGACAGATCGCTTTATTGGATGGCTCTGTGGTTGCTGCAAGCAATTGGGGGAAATTAAAGACGATCATCCAGATCGTTGCTATTGTAGCACTGCTCATTAATAATTTCCCGTTTGTTTTTCTGGGTATTCCGTTTGATTTAATAGCGATATGGGCAGCTGTGTTAATCACCATTTATTCGGGTATTGATTACTTTGTAAAGAATATCCATTTGCTGAGCTCCTCTAAAGTGTAACAGGATAAATCTTATGGAAACAGCAATAGGGACTTAACTTATTGCTGTTTCTTTACATAATTCCCACAATATATGCATCATAGGAGGACGAATTGATGAAAGCTGAAATCATTGCAGTAGGAACAGAGTTATTACTTGGACAAATAGTAAATACAAATGCCCAATATTTATCACAAGAGCTAGCTACAATCGGAATTGATGTATATTTTCAGACTGTAGTTGGCGATAACATGGATCGACTTCAGGAAGCGGTACGACTTGCTCAGAAGCGTGCGGATATTATTTTGTTTTCTGGTGGGCTGGGACCAACTCAGGACGATTTGACAAAAGATGCGATAGCGGCTGTATTGGGGCGGAAATTGCAGATAGATCGTCTTGCCATGGACAAGCTAGATCAGTTTTTCCGGAACCGCGGGGTAGAAATGACCGAGAATAACCGCCGGCAGGCGCTTTCTATTGAAGGAGCCACTCCGCTTGAAAATGAGACAGGTTTAGCTATAGGGGATGCAATTGCACAGGACGGTAAATTTTATGTGGTTTTGCCCGGACCGCCTAAGGAGCTTAAACCTATGTTTGCAAATCATGCCAAACCATGGTTGCTTCAGCAGGCATTGAGCGGTGAGGAGATGCCGATTTATTCGAAAATGCTAAAATTTGCAGGGATCGGTGAGTCAGCTCTTGAAACTCGCTTGCTAGATCTGATCCAATCCCAGACGGACCCCACGATTGCTCCTTATGCCAAGGAAGGGGAAGTTACGATCCGTATATCCACCAAGGCGGCCAGTGAGAGTGAAGCTTTAATTAAGCTGACTGCCACGGAAGTACAAATTCAACAACGTCTTTCCGAATATATGTATGCAAGTGAAGATGTTACGCTGGAGAAGGTGATTGTAGATTTAATGGCCAAACGCGGACTCACTGTGAGTGCGGCGGAAAGCTGTACAGGCGGTATGCTGATGGAACACATCACTTCTATACCTGGCAGTGCTGTTATGTTTCAAGGTGGAATCGTGTGTTATTCCAATGAAATGAAGATGAAATTGCTCAATGTGCCCTATGATTATTTGGAAGGCGACCATGCGCCAGGCGCAGTGAGTAAGGAAGTAGCCCTTGTGCTTGCAGAGCAGGCAAGAATGATTATGGACAGTGATTTCGGACTTTCCGTTACTGGTGTAGCTGGGCCAGGATATTCCGAGCGAAAGCCAGTCGGTCTGGTGTATATTGGTATTGCTCAGCGTGACAAGGAAACGGAGGTATATGAGCTAAATTTAAGCGGTAACCGTGAGACCATCCGTTTGCGATCCGTCAAAGCTATCTTGTACAGATTGTGGCGTCGATTGGTAGAGAACGAGAAACTCTCTTAATTATCGATGAGTTGTTTTAGATAGATATTCATGATATAATCTTCTTATCGGAAGAACCGTTGCAAAGCTTTTTGCCAGCGGTTCTTTTTTCGTTTTATGAGAAAGGTTTAATTATAGAAGAGAGCTGCGGGAAATAAAAAAACGAATGTATGTTCGAAAAAATGCTTGGCAAGCGTGTCAAAACAAGGTATTATTAAAGTACAAACAATGAAGGATGTGAGTTTATTGTCAGATCGTCGTGCTGCGCTGGATATGGCGCTCCGTCAAATAGAAAAGCAATTTGGTAAAGGTTCCATTATGAAGTTGGGTGAGTCTACTCACATGCAAGTGGAAACAATCCCCAGTGGTTCGATTGCTTTGGATATTGCGTTAGGAACGGGCGGCTTTCCAAGAGGCCGGATTATTGAAGTATATGGACCGGAATCATCCGGTAAAACGACAGTAGCTCTTCATGCTATCGCAGAGGTGCAAAAAACAGGCGGACAAGCCGCCTTTATCGATGCCGAGCATGCGCTTGATCCGTCGTATGCGAGCAAGCTGGGTGTCAATATTGATGAGTTGTTACTATCGCAACCAGATACAGGTGAGCAGGCATTGGAGATTGCCGAAGCTCTTGTGCGTAGTGGGGCAGTGGATATTATCGTCATAGACTCTGTAGCGGCACTTGTACCGAAGGCAGAGATTGAAGGCGAAATGGGAGATTCCCATGTCGGTCTTCAAGCGCGTTTGATGTCACAGGCATTACGTAAGCTGTCTGGAGCCATTAATAAATCGAAAACCATTGCTATCTTTATCAACCAGCTCCGTGAAAAAGTAGGTGTTATGTTCGGTAACCCTGAAACTACACCAGGTGGACGTGCTTTGAAGTTTTACTCTACGGTACGTTTGGATGTTCGTCGTATCGAAAGCTTGAAAATGGGTAACGACATCGTGGGTAACCGCACACGTATTAAAGTCGTGAAGAACAAAGTTGCGCCTCCTTTCCGTCAGGCCGAAGTGGATATTATGTACGGTGAGGGTATTTCCAAAGAAGGAAGCTTGATTGACATCGGTACGGAGCATGACATTGTCGACAAGAGCGGAGCTTGGTATTCCTACGAAGGCGAGCGCCTTGGTCAGGGACGTGAGAATGCAAAGCAATTTTTGAAGGAAAATCCGAACATTGCTAGTACGATCGAGCAAAAAATCCGGGTGGCCAGTAATTTGATTACAACAATTGCTCCACCGACAGAAGAAGAGTTGGCGCAGGAGGCCAAGGAAGAACAGGAATTGCTGGAGCTTGAATAAGCTTGCCTGAGACTTCGCTTTTGATCTGTCATGTGAACTGTAGCCGGGGATTATGGTACAGTCTGTTTGAATAGCATAATTCTGATGCCCTGCACAGTTGTGCAGGGTATTTTTGCATCAAATAAAGTCTGCTTTGTCAGCAGAATCTAACTTTTGCGTAGCAGGTGATCGTAGGCTGCTTTCGTGAATTTCAAAGTGAGGGAAACATAGTGCAGTTGGACGATAAAGATGAATACACTTCGGAAGAAGATAAACAGCAAGGGATTTCTCTTTTTCCAGATCATGAGGAATTGATGATTACTAGAGTGGAGCAGGGGCAGAGACGCAACCGTGGAAGATACATCATTCATTTTGGTCCATATTCACTGTCTGTATTGGAAGATGTAATGATCAAGTACAACATGTTCAAAGGAACGTCATTCGTCAAAAAAGAACTAGAAGATATCGTTCTGGCAGATGAAAAACAACAGGCTTATGTACATGCGCTGCGCTATTTGGGGCAAAAGCCTCGTACACGTCAGGAAATTGCCCAGCGTTTAGCGCAAAAGGAAGTGGATCAGACTGTTATTGATGAGATATTGGTGCGATTGCAACGGGAGAAGCTTGTAGATGATGATTTATACGCCCGTCAGTGGGCAAGACAGCGTATAACAAGCCAACGTAAGGGTAAGATGTGGATCAGACAAGAACTTCGTCAGAAGGGCATCTCTAAAGCCTCTATCGGGGAAGCATTAGGTGAGATCACTGACAATGAGGAGTGGGAGAGTGCATTGTCGATTGGACGTAAGAAATGGAATCAGGTACGTGGTGATATAATGGATAAAAAAAGGAAAACATTTCCGTTTCTTATGAGACGCGGATATTCGGGGGATATGACACGCCGCGTGGTCAATCATCTCAGTGCGGCTGAGCGAGACGAAGCTTTCGATGACGAGGAATTACTGCATTGGGAGGAATAAGTTGCAAAACGGTAGCTGAACTTCTGGCTAGATGAGCTGATTATGATATGGACAGCTGCACGGTAGTCTACTAATGTTTGCATTCCCTTGACAATGCCATTTGTCAAATAATAAAATATATATGAAACGATATTTGTGGAGTGCCCTTTTTCCTTCCAAAAAAGCGGAATCCACGGTAAAGTTCTCATCGCCAAATAACAAGTGATGCCGCTATGCCAGGCGGAATTGTACGTGTGAAAGCATGTGCATATGAAATGAAGCGACCTTGAGTCGTTATCTTAGTTTGACGATCAAAGTAAATGTGACAATTTCAAAAAGTCCCAAGGAATGCCTTGGAGGAACCAACGGGGAGGTGAACAGTATGATGACTGCGATCTGGTTCGTTCTCGTTGCTGTAGCCGCGTTATTCTTTGGGTTCGGGATTGGTTATTTTATTCGCAAATCTATTGCAGAAGCTAAGATCTCCAGTGCGGAAGAAGCTGCCGCGCAAATCGTGGAGAACGCGAAAAAAGAGGCAGAAGCGCTGAAGAAGGAAACGGTATTGGAAGCGAAAGATGAAATTCATCGCATCCGTGCCGAAGCTGAAAAAGAAACTCGTGAACGTCGCAATGAAATTCAACGACAGGAACGAAGATTGCTGCAAAAAGAAGAATCGCTGGATAAAAAATTGGAATCGCTGGAACGCAAAGAAGAACAAGTGGCCAACAAAGAGAAACGAATCGATGAAACCCAGCAGCAAATTGATTTGATTTACAAGAGCCAGGTAACTGAGTTGGAGCGTATTTCTAATCTTACGATGGAGGATGCAAGAAGTATTATTCTGACCAACGTAGAGCAGGAAGTTCGTCATGAAACAGCTCAGATGATTAAGGAAATTGAACAGCAGGCCAAAGAAGAAGCGGATAAAAAGTCCCGTGAAATCATCACACTGGCCATCCAACGCTGTGCGGCAGATCATGTAGCAGAAACGACGGTTTCTGTTGTGACATTGCCGAACGAAGAAATGAAAGGCCGGATTATCGGACGCGAAGGCCGTAACATTCGTGCACTTGAAACCCTTACTGGAATCGACCTCATTATTGATGATACGCCGGAAGCTGTTATATTGTCCGGATTTGATCCGATTCGTAGAGAGATTGCGCGTACTGCTCTTGAGAAGCTCGTAGCGGACGGACGGATACATCCGGCTCGTATTGAAGAGATGGTGGAAAAATCCCGTAAAGAGGTGGACGAACGAATCCGTGAGTATGGTGAACAGGCCACCTTTGAAGTGGGTGTGCATAGCTTGCATCCGGATTTGATCAAGATCTTGGGACGTCTCAAGTTCCGTACGAGTTACGGACAGAACGTATTGAAGCACTCGATGGAAGTTGCATACTTGACAGGTCTAATGGCCGGGGAACTGGGCGAGGACGTTGTACTGGCAAGACGGGCAGGCTTGCTGCATGACATCGGGAAGGCGCTGGATCACGAAGTGGAAGGATCACACGTTGAAATTGGCGTGGAACTGGCGAAGAAGTACAAGGAACACCCGGTCGTTATCAACAGCATTGCTTCACATCACGGCGACTGCGAAGCGACTTCAGTGATCGCCATGCTGGTTGGAGCGGCAGATGCTCTGTCAGCAGCAAGACCGGGAGCGCGGCGTGAAACGCTAGAGACGTACATCCGTCGTCTTGAGAAGCTCGAACGCATCTCCGAATCTTTTGAAGGCGTTGAGAAATCATACGCAATTCAAGCCGGACGCGAAGTTCGTGTCATGGTACAGCCAGAGAAAATTGATGATGCGGAAGCATTCCGACTGGCCCGCGATATTACGAAAACGATTGAGAATGAACTGGATTATCCAGGGCATATTAAGGTTACCGTTATTCGCGAGACCCGTGCGGTAGAATACGCAAAATAAAAGCATTTCAATGAAAAGTGGCCGCTGCTTGTAGGGCCACTTTTCATTATGTAAGGCAGACTAGGGAGGGTTTTCTATCAACGTATTATTTATTGGAGACATCGTCGGCAGTGTAGGCAGAAAGGCACTGAGGGAGAATCTCCCTTCGCTAAAATCAAAATACAACCCGCATGTTATTATTGTGAACGGAGAAAATGCAGCTTCGGGAAGAGGAATTACTCAAGCCATCGCCAGAGAGTTTTTTGATTGGGGCGTTCATGGGATTACGATGGGCAATCATACATGGGACAATAAGGAAATATTTGATTTTATAGATGATGAGCCGCGGATCATCCGTCCGGCTAACTTTCCGCCAGGGACACCAGGTCGGGGTTACACTGTTGTAAAAGGTGGAGGTAAGGAACTAGCCATTGTTAACCTGCAAGGTAGAACCTTTTTGCCAGCTATTGACTGTCCATTTCGGGCAGCAGATGAAATTGTAGACGAGCTGCGCAAAAAACATAAACATATTCTAGTAGATTTTCACGCTGAAGCCACTTCCGAAAAAATTGCCATGGGCTGGCATCTGGATGGACGTGCATCAATCGTGGTAGGAACACATACACACGTACAAAGTAATGATGATACGATTTTGCCACAAGGAACTGCGTATCAGACAGATGCGGGAATGGTAGGTCCTTATGAGGGCGTGCTTGGTATGCAGAAAGAGGCTGTATTACAGAAATTTCAGACCCAGCTTCCGGTACGCTTTCAAGTGGACATGGGCAAATGGCACTTTCATGCCATCAGCGTAGAGCTCAATGATGACGATGGGAAAGCCCGTAAAATTCAGAAAATCAGGCTTAAAGAAGACGAATGGCGGATGGATTAACTTTGTTGTGAGCTACTTAAGGAAAGAATAAGGAAAACTGTCACCAAAAAGCAGGAATTTTTTGCTGACCCTCGAATAACATCTAATAGTGGAATCAAACCATCATCATTCCCAGGGGAGGTACTTACTATGGATGTATTAAAAGTATCAGCAAAATCCAATCCCAATTCAGTTGCAGGCGCACTCGCAGGAGTACTGCGTGAACGCGGAAATGCAGAATTACAGGCGATTGGAGCGGGTGCACTAAACCAAGCCATTAAAGCGGTAGCCATTGCCCGGGGATTTGTCGCACCAAGCGGAGTGGATTTGATTTGTATTCCTGCTTTTACAGACATTGTTATTGATGGAGAAGATCGAACTGCGATCAAACTGATTGTAGAGCCAAGATAATAAATGGAAGTTGCCTGAGCCTGTTTACGTTTTGTAAACGGGCTTTTTTGCTTTGTGGTTTAGTTACTATGGTTTTCAAAATAAATTTGTGGGCGTTAATCCAATGGGGGTATAGTGCATGAATGATAAGTTTGAAGCGAATTGGCCAGTTGTTGACCTTCACTGCGACGTGTTATGTAAAATGCAACTCGATTCGCAGGTAGATTTCAGTCATTCATCGCTTGATGTCACAAAAGAGCGTTTGCTAGAAGGCAACGTAAAGTTGCAAACGTTCGCTATATATATTTCACAGGTATTGGGTACGCCAAAATTTGAGCATGTGGTTCGTCAAATTGAACTGTTCAGGCAGCATGTGACTTCTACCTCAGGCGGGTTAAAACCTTTGCTATGGAGAGAGGAATTGGTAGCACTTAAAAATATGTCCGCTGCACGTCAAATGGAGCAAGTACACCAGACAGACGTGGAAAAGCAAGCTGGAAAGATAAGGAGTTGGGATGGTAATGGAACGAATCATGCAGAGTCACCTTGGGCTTTACTCTCACTTGAAGGGGTAGATGCGCTGGAAGGAAACCCGTTTTATGCGGATGTGTGCTATGCATTGGGAATACGGTTGATCGGGCTGACGTGGAATTATGCAAATTGGGCAGCTGATGGCATTATGGAGCTTAGAGGTGGTGGTCTAACCCGCAAGGGACGTGATTTGGTCAATCGGTGTAATAGTCTGGGACTGCTGCTAGATGTATCACACTTGTCCTTACAAGGCTTTTGGGAAGTGATGGAGGAGGCGGCCTTACCGCCCATCGCTTCGCATTCGAACGCCTTTGCGAGATGTGCTCATCCCCGTAACTTGCGGGACGAACAGATTCGGGCACTGATTGCCCGTAACGGACGAATTGGGTTGACCTTTGTCACGATGTTTCTGAAAGAGCAGGGTACAGTACACGCTGAGGATCTGTTACCGCACATTGAGCACATTTGTTCATTGGGTGGCGAAAGACATTTGATGTTCGGCTCTGATTTTGACGGTATCGAGGCCCATGTGAGAGGACTGGAGCACGCGGGGAAATATCCGGCTTTTGCAGAACTACTGCTGAAACATTACTCTGAGGAGCTGGTCAAGGGATGGCTTGGAGAACATGCACTGGACTATTTAAGAACAAATCTGCCATCTAAAATGTTGTCCTAAATAGCTTAATATCGCAGTTGTTTTCGGCTGAGCATTTTCTTGACAAAGCGAGAACGATTACGAAATAATTGGAGCATCCGAGGATTGCATGGTGCTAAAATAACGCTTTCCGAAATTGGGCATACGTAGAAGCGAGCCTGAAAGCACCATGCTATACCGCCATACTAGAGGGGAGCTCCGTTACATAATGCTGATAAAAAAGGTTACCTGGCTTGAACTCTTTTATGATTTATTGTTTGTAGCAGCTGTCTCCAAGGCGACTCATGTTTTACTACATGTTGAGCATGGTAGTGTTGGTTGGCATAATTTAGAGAAGTTTATTTTGATTTTTATTCCGATCTGGTGGGCATGGGTGGGGCAAACAGTCTATAACAATCGTTTTGGTCAAGACAGTATAATGCATCGAATTTTTATGATTTTGCAATTATTTTTTGTGTTAATCATGACTGCTAGTCTTAATATAGATTTTGATGCGTATTATGTATCTTTTTTTGTTGGCTATATTGGCTTAAGAGGTTTGACTGTCGTTCAATATTTGCTTTTGGCCCCCAAGGAAACGGCTCATAAACAGGAAACAGCTCGTTTTTTTGGAACCTATCTTTGGGTTGGGATCGTAATCTCTAGCTTCTCCCTTTTCTTCGACTCGTGGGTTCGATATTTAATTTTGTATATTGGCATTGCGGTTGATATCCTCGTTCCATTAATCGGTCGTAAAAAATTGGTGATCACACCTATCCATACAGAGCATCTTTTGGAGCGTTTTGCACAGTTCACCTTAATCCTGCTTGGAGAATCAGTGATAAGTATACTTTCTGTTTTACAATCCGATCATTTCACGATCTCTTCCATTGTATTTGCTGCTTTGACATTTGTATTGGTCATCGCAATCTGGTGGCAATATTTTGAGAATATAGAGAAGCGCGTAGACAAATCCAAACAAACAGCAGGACAGACTATTATCTATGGTCATTTGTTTATTTATCTTTCTCTTAGCATGCTTGCGGCTTCCATACAGCTCTTGTTTTTAGGGCAAGCAGCCTATACTTTTGTGCTTTGCTTTACTTTTGCTTCTGTTTTTATTTATTTTTTGTCAGTTTTGCTGGTATTCCATCAGTACAGATTGAGTCATCTTAAACCTCGTCTCAGAGTCATTCTTTTCTTAACTGGAATCCTCTGTGCGCTGTTTATTCTGAATATATTTATTGTAGTTCCTCATCTCATCGTAGCTGAGATCATGCTTTTCTTTCTTCTGTTTGCAAAAATGACGGTTTGATCCCAGTTTTATATGGACGATATGTATGGCTGGTTAGGGCGAAAAAGGGAACTTTATGCGCTATCCTTTTCTTTATTGTCGAAATAGGAGTATAATAGCATAGATGTGTAAAGTATTGTATAGAGAAAAAGGAGTGACCACACGATGACTAAAATCGTACCTGTCGGCGTTTCCGCCCGTCATATTCACCTGACTCAAGAGCATATTGAAATCTTGTTCGGAGCAGGCTATCAATTGACTGAATTTAAACCTTTGTCCCAACCAGGACAATTTGCCGCAAATGAAACGGTAGCTGTAATTGGTCCTAAAGGCCAATTTGATAAGGTTCGCATTTTGGGACCAGCTCGTCCAGCTTCCCAACTGGAAATCTCTCGCACAGATTCCTTTGCTATTGGTGTAAAGGCACCTGTACGCGAATCCGGTAGCATTGATGGTACACCAGGAATTACAGTGAAAGGACCAGCCGGAGAAGTGGAACTGCAAGAAGGCGTTATCGTAGCAGCCCGCCATATCCATTTCCATACATCCGATGCAGCTAAATGGGACATTAAGGACAAGCAGTTGCTGAAAGTACGTGTTGGCGGCGAACGTGGCCTTGTATTTGAAAATGTTCTTGCACGTGTGTCCGATTCTTTTGCTTTGGATATGCATATTGACACGGATGAAGCGAACGGAGCCGGTGTGAAAAACGGTGACACTGCTGAAATCGTAGACTAATACACGTATTGAATACACAAGTTGTAAAAGTCCGATTCTTGCAAAAGAGTCGGGCTTTTTTTATATGCTATAAATACACCAATGCTCACCTATATACATAAAAAACTTTGTGCATCACACTGCATCTGATTCGTATCCGGGGATGATCTATGGCTATGACCTATAAATCATGCTATAATTTAGTGTAATGCCTTTTTCAAAGGTTTTTTTGGAGCATAAAATAAAATAACCAACTGCCTAAAGATACAGTAAATCACAAATTAGCTCGTGAAATAGATGGTGTAAGGAGTGACCAGCGAATGGCTAAGGAAACAAAAGATTACTCCAAATATTTTGATTTCTCGGATGCGAAGATTATTTCTGAAGATGAGCATAGCAAAAAGATTCGTATTCGCGGACGTGAAATCAACATTATGGCGGAGCCGAACCATAGAAAAGAAAAGCAGCGTGGTAAAGAGGACGTACAGGTATTGTATGATAACGCAGTCCCGGATGAGCTAAAGCATATCGGTGAGGGCAAGCATTATATTGTATATACATTCGGTTGCCAGATGAATGAGCATGATTCCGAAACAATCAAAGGTTTGCTGGAGCAAATGGGCTACCAGGCAACCGAGGATCGGAAGGAAGCAGACATCATTTTACTGAACACCTGCGCTATCCGTGAAAATGCGGAAGATAAAGTGTTTGGTGAGCTGGGTCACCTCAAGCATCTCAAAACAGAAAAGCCAGGACTTTTGCTCGGTGTGTGTGGCTGCATGTCGCAGGAAGAGAATGTCGTGAACCGCATTATGCAAAAACACGGTTTTGTCGATATGATCTTTGGTACCCATAATATTCACCGTTTGCCTCAGCTCGTTAAGGAAGCACTCTTTAGCAAAGAAATGGTGGTCGAAGTGTGGTCCAAGGAGGGCGACATTATCGAAAACCTGCCGAAGAAGCGCGAGGGTATGCGGGCTTGGGTAAACATCATGTACGGCTGTGATAAGTTTTGCACCTATTGCATCGTTCCCTTCACACGTGGTAAGGAAAGAAGTCGCAGACCAGAGGATGTTATTGCTGAGGTACGGGATTTGGCCCGTCAAGGATTTAAAGAAATTACCTTGTTGGGTCAGAATGTCAATGCCTATGGCAAGGATTTGAAGGATATGAATTACAGATTCGGAGATCTGATGGATGATATGCGCAAAATCAATATTCCGCGTGTACGTTTTACGACCTCTCATCCGCGTGATTTTGACGACCATTTGGTTGAAGTCCTTGGTAAGGGTGGCAATCTGGTGGAGCATATTCATTTGCCTGTACAATCCGGTAATACGGATATATTGAAGAAAATGAACCGAAAATATACTCGTGAGCGTGTTCTGGAACTGGCCGCGAAGATAAAAGCAGCTGTTCCGCATGCTTCTCTGACAACGGATATTATCGTCGGTTTCCCGGGTGAAACAGACGAACAGTTCGAAGATACTCTATCTTTGGTGCGTGAAGTGGGCTATGACTTTGCCTACACATTTATTTATTCACCACGTGAAGGCACACCAGCGGCTTCGATGGAAGATAATGTGCCTATGTCGGTAAAAAAAGAGCGTCTCCGGCGTCTGAACATTGCTGTGAATCAAAACAGCCTTCGCTTTAATAGTCGATTGCGTGGCGAAGTGGTGGAAGTGCTGGTGGAAGGCGAGAGCAAAAATGACAGCAACGTGCTTGCTGGTCGGACTCGTTCCAATAAGCTTGTTCATTTTGAAGGATCGAAGGATCTGATTGGTTCCTTTGTCCAAGTTAAAATTACAGAACCTATGACCTTCTACATTAAAGGTGACTTGGTTCAAACGCCAGTAGCGGTTAACGGATAAAAAGAATAGTCTAGCGGGCTGCATGCGGTTTGAATAAAAGGCTGCGTGCAAGACCATCTAAGTGAGAAAAGGAGCGATAGACAATGACAGAGGAGCGGTTGCAACAAACAGAACTTCAATCGGCGGCGCGCCAGCATGATCATTTGGTCAATCGCGATATGATATTGGCAAAGGCCAAAGAGTTGGCGGGTATTCTGGGCAGCAGTGAGGAAGTACAGGTGTTCCGGAAAGCAGAAGAAAAGATTCAGGACCATGAGCGCATCCAGCAACTGATTGCAACGATGAAGAAGAAGCAAAAGGAAATTGTAGCATTTGAATCTTTAAAGAATCAAAAAATGATTGCTAAAATAGAGGCTGAACTTCAGGAGCTACAGGAAGAGCTTGACGGTATTCCAATTGTAACAGAGTTTCAGCAGAGCCAGGTGGAAATTAATGAGCTACTGCAAATGGTGATCACGGCCATCCGTGATACGGTTGCTGAAAAGGTGAACGTAGAAGAGGGGAAGGTCACTTCCTCCTCTAATTGCAGTGACTAGAATAAGATTTGTGGTGTGGAGGCTTAGCTTCCACGCCTTTTTTTCGGAAGCAATTAGTCATCGTATATGTTCATGGGACATCAAGAGAATTGCGACAGCATAGAAGGGATGGAAGAGAGGGAATGGATAAGTTGCGTAAGATGCTAGAGGGTGAAGATAATACCTTTTGGGAGTATTTAGGATGTGAGCTGATCACAGCTGACGCTAACGAGGCACATATCGCTTTGGAGGCCAAACAACATCATACCAATGTGATGGGGATTGTACATGGGGGGGTGCTCACTTCATTGATGGATCAGGCGATGGGGATGGTCAGTATGGCTTCAAGAAATATGGATCCATGTGTAACAACGAACCTGAATGTTCATTTCTTGTCAGCCATGGGACAAGGACGACTGGAGGTTAAAGCACGGATTATTCATCAGGGAGGCCGCACTATAACCACCGAGGCAGAAGTAAGGGATAGCGAAGGTACACTCGGTTGTACAGCTACAGCAACGTTCCGAGTGTTGCGTCAACAAGCAAGTGACTCAGGCAAGGCCTAACGCTTGACAAAAATTTTTATTATGTCATAATGAATTTATCAAAACGATATAATATGGTGATGCCAATGGATAGCAATCGTATAAACGAAGAGGCGCAGAAGGCGTCTTATAACATTAAGAAATACCGTACCCCGGATGGTGCTCCGGCGGATATCGTAATGTTTACTTTAACGAAGCGTGAGCGCAAGACGGTAACAAAGACATTGCCGATTCGTGAGCTGAAAGTGATGCTCATCAAGCGCCGGAGTTGGCCGTTTGCGGGACGCTGGGCGTTGCCTGGAGGGTTTTGTCAAGAAGATGAATCCATATATGGAGCGGCCAAGCGGGAACTGTTAGAGGAAACCGGTGTAGACGGCGGGCATCTGGAGTATTTGGGCGTATATAGTGGACCAGGCCGTGATCCGCGCGGGTGGATCATATCGCATGCTTTTTTTGCGCTGGTAGAAGAATGGATGCTAGAGCAACGGCAGGCGGCTGATGATGCTTCTGAGGTCGGGTTATTTACGATCAGAGAAGCGTTGGAGGAATTGGAGCTGGCGTTCGATCACCGGGATATCATAGTCGATGCTTATCGCAAGATTCAGTTGCAGATGCTTCAGACAACGATAGCCAAGCAGTTTTTACCGCCACATTTTACACTGGGTGAATTGTATCAGGTGATTCAGAGCGTCGTACCGGATTTCGAAGAGCCGAATTTTATTCGCAAAATAACATCGACTCGTAGCAGACAGGGAATACTGGAAGAGGTTCGGGATGAGAATGGTAAACCGCTGAGTTCCAATCAATATTCACAAAGACCGGCCCAGTTATATCGCTTTAGTGATAGAGTACCGCGTTTATCTATCTATACGTAACGTTTATTGGGATAGGTTACGCATAGAGCGTGCAATCTCACTTTGATGATAAGGAGCTGACTGTACGATGAAGGCACTGATTGTTATTGATTACACGAAAGATTTTGTGGACGGTAGTTTGCCTGTGGGACAACCTGCGATTGAGCTGGATGAACGGATCACAGCCATCACGCAAGCCTATGTAGAGCAAGGGGACTTTGTTGTCATGGCTGTTGATTTACATGAGGAGAATGACCCTTATCACCCGGAGAGTAAGCTGTTTCCTCCACATAATATACGTGGAACCGATGGACGACAATTGTATGGTAAGCTTCATCGCCTATATGAGCAACAAAGTGATCGTATCTACTGGTTGGATAAAACACGGTACAGTGCTTTTGCTGGTACAGATCTGGAACTCAGGTTGCGCGAACGCGGGATTCTGGAAGTACATCTGATTGGTGTGTGTACAGATATTTGTGTGCTGCATACGGCTGTAGATGCTTATAACAAAGGTTTTGCTATTACCGTATATAAGGACGCTGTGGCGAGCTTTAATCAGGCGGGACATGACTGGGCTTTGGGCCATTTTGAGGGAAGTCTTGGAGCCACGGTGTGGTCGGCTGAAGATACGCTTTTGCGCCAGAAGAAGTAAAATAACTGAATGATTGTGCACCAATGTCCGATAACAAAATGGAGTCGGATATTGCTGAATCTGGGCAGATAAGACGGTATGCCGTCACCAAGCCAGGGACCAGGGACAGTCAGAGAGGATGATACGATGAAGTCAACGAGCCTCGCATTACATACAGATAAATATCAGATTAATATGATGTACGCCCATTGGGTGAACGGAAGTCACCAACGTAAAGCTGTGTTCGAGGCGTATTTTCGTAAGCTCCCTTTCGGTAATGGATATGCCGTGTTCGCTGGTCTGGAACGCATTGTGAATTACATCTCAAATTTGCGGTTTACAGAAGAGGACATTCGCTATCTGTCAGAGCAGGAGGAAAAGTACGATCCCATGTTCATGGAGGCATTGCGCCAGTTTAAGTTTGGCGGAACGGTCCATTCGATGAAAGAAGGGGCGCTTGTTTTTCCAAATGAGCCTCTGGTCCGTGTTGAAGGAACAATTATGGAAACGCAGCTTGTCGAGACGGCGTTGTTGAATTTTATGAATTACCAGACACTCATTGCGACAAAAGCATCGCGTATCAAGCAGGTGGCCAGTGACGATACACTGCTCGAATTTGGCACACGGCGTGCGCAGGAGGCAGATGCAGCCATTTGGGGAGCGCGTGCTGCTTATGTTGCAGGTTTCGATGCGACTTCTAATATGCTCGCAGGCGAACATTTTGGGATTCCGACAAAAGGAACACATGCCCATTCATGGGTACAAACCTTTATGACGGAGCAAGAGGCGTTTGACGTGTATGCGAAGGTTTTGCCAGATCAGGTTACATTGCTGGTAGATACCTTTGACACGCTGGAGAGCGGTGTTCCTCATGCGATTCGGACAGCAAAGATGCTGGAGAGTCAAGGCAAGCGTATGAATGCCATCCGTTTGGATAGCGGTGATTTGGCTTATCTATCTATTCAGGCCCGGGAAATGCTGGATGCCGAAGGTTTGGATTACGTACAAATTGTTGCTTCCAACGATTTGGATGAAAATACGATTTTTAATCTAAAAGCCCAAGGTGCACGTATTGATGTATGGGGTGTAGGAACACAGCTGATTACGGCTTCAGATCAACCTTCATTAGGCGGAGTGTACAAGCTGGTTGAGCGGGAAGTAGACGGTGAAATGCTGCCGACAATTAAGATCTCGGGTAACCCGGAAAAAGTATCTACACCAGGTAAAAAGGATGTATACCGCATTGTAGACAAGAAGAAAGGGAGAGCTGTAGCTGATTACATTTCTTTCCCGGATGAAGAACGTCCGCGCAATGGTAAGCGCCTGAAGCTGTTTAACCCTTTGCATCCATATATGAAGAAGTATGTTGAAAATTACGAAGCTGTACCGATGCTTGAACCTATTTTTATAAATGGACAGAAGGTATACGAGCTTCCCGAACTGGATGAAATTCGTGCCTATCATGCTTCACAGTTGAAACTGTTTTGGCCAGAATATTTGCGGAAGCTGAATCCTGAAATTTATCGCGTAAATCTTAGCGAGAAGGTGTGGGAGCTAAAGCAAAAGCTGATTGATAGCTACATGCAGCCTGAAGTTGAAGAAAAAGAATAATGTGAAAAGGCACCTCATTCAAATATGGGGTGCCTTTTTGTGTCGGCGCATGTGTGGAATAGGAGCTTATTTATAAATTTCTCTCATCACATGTCGCAGTTCAGGGACAATAATGCGTTCCATTGCCAAACGAACGGCTCCGCGGGAGCCAGGCATAGAAAACACAGCTGTCTGGCCCACAGTACCCGCTACAGCCCGGCTTAATATAGCTGCTGATCCAATGTCCTCAGCAAAGCTTAAGTAACGGAAGATTTCACCAAAGCCAGGTAGTTCCTTATCCAGTAAAGAGGAGATGGCTTCATATGTAGTATCACGCGGAGAAATGCCAGTACCACCTGTTAAAAGTACAGCCTCGATGTCCTCATGTGCTGCAGCTTCGGTTACCAACTGTCGGATACCCTCATAGTCGTCTTTGACGATAACATATCGAACAACCTTATACCCATTCGTTTCTAGTAGTTCCTTGAGCAGTCGTCCCCCAGTATCGGTTTCCATGGTTCGTGTATCAGAGACGGTCACGACCATGCAGTTAACCTGCTGCGGAGACTCCCGTCGGTGCTCCTCTACAGATGTTATGTTCATTACAATCTTCACTCCTTGATTCATGGTTAAGCATATTCTTTTTTTACAATAGAGGAATGACCGACTGGATGCAAGTCAGAAACGAGGGATAAAAAGTTATGTGATTAATATCCTTGCGCTTGCACCTTGGAATATAGTACACTTCCTTACATAAGTCGGGATTTTCTGGGTTTATTTTGTTGAAAGCGCGAACATCAATTGATTAATTTCAAGGCTCAGCGGGTAATAGTACAGCAGGATCAACAACTGGGAGGTAATGTATTATGAATCATTCATACCAAAAATGCGTGGATGCTTGCCTGGAATGTATGAACGCTTGCAATGTATGCTATGTAGCAAGTTTGAAGGAATATGATTTAGCTATGCTGCGTGAATGTATTCGAGTGAGTAGGGAATGCGCAGAGATATGTGGGTTTGCTGCTCAAATGTTGCAGCGCGGAACGGATTTTGCCGAGGAAATCTGTGAGCTATGCGCCAAAGCCTGTGAGGTATGTGCTGCTGAATGTAGCAAGCATTCCCATAATCATTGCAAACATTGTGCAGAGGCCTGCCGTCATTGTGTTGAGGCTTGTCGCCAATTGGTGGCAGTGTAATTACATATACAGAACTAGTCCCTGAAGAGGGAATAAAAGGTTGCTTTCTACTAAATAGGTTTGTATAATGGTGGGAATTAACGTCAAGGAACGGGAGAGTAGCAACGGAACCGTATCATTACAGCGAGCCGGAAGAGGTGGAAGCCGGTATGAAATCCGATGTGAAGCGCACCCGGGAGACGGTTGATCCAACGATAAGAACTTCTAGTAGATCAACCCGGCTGACACCGTTATTTGTCAATGGAGTGAAATCGCGATTTGTGTAAGCTAGCTTTATCTACACAACCGATTTACGAAGAGTGGTACCGCGGGGATATCGAAGTTCTCGTCTCTTGATTATATCAAGAGACGAGGGCTTTTTTTGTTAGATCCTATAAAAAGAAGGAGAGAGGAACATGTTGTTGATGATTGCTACCCAAGCTATTTTAGCTCATACGGGCTTGGAGGAGAAAGAAGTTTTATCTTTATTCGAGGTGCCTCCGCAGCCTGAATGGGGAGATGTGGCGTTTCCCTGTTTTGTGCTGGCTAAGAAATTTCGAAAGTCTCCACAGCATATTGCAATGGAATTGGCAGAGCTAGTAAGTCATGAAGCGGGTCTAACCGCTACAGCATCGGGTGCCTATGTAAATATTACATTGGATCGATCTGTTCATATTCCACCGATGCTTGCTGAATTGAGCAAGACTGAGTTTCTCAAGCCCAATATTGGGCATGGACAGCGAGTAGTAATTGATATGTCCTCGCCCAATATTGCGAAACCATTTGGTATCGGTCATCTTCGCTCTACTGTTATCGGTGCCGCCTTGTATCGCATACTTGGTGAAACCGGATATGTACCGATTAGTGTGAATCATCTAGGGGATTGGGGAACACAATTTGGCAAGCAAATTGCGGCCTATAAAAGATGGGGTAATGAAGAGCAGCTACAACAGGATCCGATCGGGGAATCATTGAAGCTATATGTCCGTTTTCATCAGGAGGCTGAGCATGACCCGTCTTTGGAGGATGAAGGCCGCGAGTGGTTCCGACGTTTGGAGCACGGGGATACTGAGGCTCAACAACTATGGGAGTTTTTTGTTGAAGTCAGTCTGGGTGAATTTGATCGTATGTACCAACGTCTTAACATTTCGTTTGACCATGTGTTGGGGGAAAGCTTTTACAATGATAAAATGCAGGCAGTTGTTGCCCAATTAAGAGCAAAAGGACTGCTGGAGGAAAGTGATGGAGCACTTGTGGTTCGTCTGGAAGACGAGCAGCTGCCGCCGTGTCTTATTTTGAAAAAGGATGGGACTACCATTTATCCCACCCGTGATCTGGCAACAGCGATTTATCGTCATGAAGTGATGAAGGCTGATCGGCTGCTGTATGTCGTTGGCGGGGAACAGAAGTTACATTTCCAACAGGTATTTGCGGTGCTCAAGCATGCAGGGGAGGCATGGGCACCGCAATGTGAGCATGTACCCTTTGGTTTAATGCGGTTTGCAGGCAAAAAAATGTCCACAAGACGCGGCAAGGTGGTGAAACTGGAGGAAGTGCTGGATGAAGCTGTAGCGCGTGCTCAAGCCATTATTACGGAGAAGAATCCCAATTTGCTGGAACAAGAGGCAATAGCAGAAGATGTCGGCATCGGAGCGATTATTTTTGGCGATTTAAAAAATAACCGTCTGAATGAAGTGGATTTTTCGTTGGAGGAGGCATTGACCTTCGAAGGTGAGACTGGCCCTTATGTTCAGTATACCCATGCGCGTATACGCAGCCTTCTGGAGAAAGCTCGCGCTCGCGCTGAGGTTGATTCTAATTCCAGTGACAACGTCCTTGGTCAAGAAGGGCATTCTCCTGAATGGAATATCGTTTCGGATGAAATGCTGGGTGACGCAGGCTGGGCCTTGCTTAAGCAGTTGGATCGCTATCACGGGCAGCTGATACGTGCTGCTCAGCAACTGGAACCTTCGGTTATTGCGAGATTTGCATTAGATACGGCACAGGCGTTCAACCGTTTTTATGCTAAGGAAAGGATTGTCGATGGTGGACAGTGGCGCATTCAGTTGGCGGAACAGACTGCAGATATGCTGGCAAGTACACTGCGACTTCTTGGACTGAAAGCCCCTAACCGGATGTAAGCTACCACAAGTGGGTATTTTTGTTAGGTACACTGCTGCTTTTGCTAGCTAAAATTACTGCGAATCAGCTCTTTTCTCTAAAAGGTGCTGCAAAAGGAAAACTATCATAGACACTTTTGGGTTTGCATGGAGATGGTGAGCAGAAAAGAGCAAGACGGGTTACACTAATCGCAGGGTATTCCATTGTTTTGCAACCAATTTGTGCATATTTGAAACATTTGATGGTTTTATTGCGTCCGTAAGTATAGAAGCAAAGTAAACATGGAGGTGTATCTCATGATCAAAAATAAAAGCGTGGCAGCTGCGCTGCTTGTCGTCTGTTCATTGGCTGTGGCTACGTCGGCTTCTGCTTTTCGTGATATAAAGGGAGCTGAGCAGGAGAAGATCGTAAGTTCACTTCAGAACAAAGGAATTATTCAAGGGATAACCAAGGATAAGTTTGCACCGGATCAAACGCTCACGTATGCACAAGGAGTACACTTGGTTGTTCGGGCGATGGATCTTCAGGTTATGCCTGATTTTACAACGGGCTCCTTTGCAAACATTCCGACTTCCGCATGGTATGCCGATTCCTATCGGATTGCAGTCCAGCACCAAATCCCTCTGTCACCGGATATTGATCCAAGTACCCGCATGACTAGGGAGCAATTCGCGAATATTCTGTATAAAGCAGTGAGTGCAACGGGTGAATATCCAACGGTCCGTATGCTTATTAACATAGCAGATGGCAAAAAATTAGACCAAGAGTCGAACGAAGCAGTTCAATTTCTTTTGTTGACCAAAATTGCAACATTGGATGAAAAGAGTAACTTTAACCCGGATCGTAAAGTAACGCGGATGGAGGCAGCAGAAATGGTCTATCATGCATCCGAGTTTGTACAAAATCATAAACCGGTGCAAGCCACTCCGGAAAATCCAGCTGAGCCTGTAGATTCAGATCAACAAACCAATATTAGCATGAGCATAGAGAAGGCGAATGACCAGCAGAACAAAGTAACAATCACCCGTCTTCAGGCACCTAATCCAGGTTACGGTATTGAAGTGGATCACATCGACTACGTAGATGATACGAATGCGGTCATTTACTACAAGCTGACGAGTCCAAAACCAGGGGAAATGAACATTCAAGTCATTACAGATACCCACACCAGTACATTGATAGATAGTAAGTATAAGGTTACGCTCAAAGCAGTCGATGGAACAGTGCTTCCTCCCACAGGTACAGGCACGTCTGTAGCTAAATAAAACGACAAGATATGTCATATATAAAATAAAGCCAGCGAGTCCCCAATATGAATGGAGACCGCTGGCTTTTTCATGCTAAATATTAATTGTTAGCCCCAGGCTCTAGTATTATTTAAGCTTTAAATGCGACTTTACCTGTAAGCAAGTCATTTTGCGCAGAAGGTGTAGCTGAGGAAGACGCAGATTCTGCTGCAACCGTTCCTGACTGAAGCTGATACATTTGGAAGTAACGTCCACCCTGGGCCATAAGCTCGTCATGGCTACCCCGTTCAACAATTTCACCCCGATGCAGCACCAAAATTTGGTCTGCACTACGAATGGTGGACAAACGGTGGGCAATGATAAAGGTCGTACGTCCCTTTTTGAGCACTTCAAGAGCAGATTGGATGAGCGCTTCCGTTTCGGTATCAATATTGGCGGTAGCTTCATCCAGAATTAAAATGGCCGGATCAAAGGCTAACGCGCGAGCGAAAGAAATAAGCTGACGTTGCCCGGCGGATAAGGTGCTGCCTTTTTCAATAACAGGCTCATCAAATCCTTGGGGCAAATGGGCTAGCAGTTTGTCGGCGCCAACGTCATGCAGCGCTTTATTCACCTGCTCTCTCGTGATTCTACTATCTCCAAGACTGACATTAGAGGCTACCGTACCTGTGAACAAATATGGATCTTGAAGAACAATACCCATATGATGGCGAAGCCATTGCTTAGGAATACTTTTGACAGGCGTTCCGTCAATGGTGATCGTTCCTTTTTGCGGATCATAGAACCGGAATAGCAGGTTGATAATCGAGCTCTTACCTGATCCGGTATGCCCGACAAGAGCAACCGTTTGGCCGGGCTGTGCTGTAAAGGAAATATGCTTAAGCACATCATCCTTTTTGTAGGCAAAGGAAACATCATTAAATTCTACCTGGCCTTTGTAACGCGGCATCGTACCATCTGTCACCGGCTCTCCAGTTTCGTCCATCAATTCAAATACGCGTCCTGAGGATACGATGGAAGTATCCAGTACGGCGAGCTGGTTGACCATCCCCGTTATAGGTTGGAACAATCGACCCAGCACATCGACGAAGGCATACAATACCCCTAGTGATATCGCACTACCTGTAGTGCCAAGCGCCGCAGATCCAAAATACCACAACACGACAGCGAAGGCGAGGTTTCTCAACACGTTGACCAAATTGTGCGAAGTAAAAGCGTTCAAATTCAGCATTTTATTCTGATGCTTCATATAGTCATCATTTAACTCTTCAAACTCTTGCTGTGTTTGTTTCTGATGCCGGAATACACGAATAATGGACATCCCCTGAATGGATTCATTAATAATCGCATTAATCTCGCTGAGCCTGGATCGGATGATCGTGTTATAGCGGGTTGCAACCTTGCGGTACAATACAATCCATAAGATCAGCAACGGTACAATAAATAGAGAGATAAGACCCAGTCTGAAATCCAGTAGAAAGAGTGCCACATATACCCCTGCCATCGTTACAATCCCTGAAGTGAAGTTTGAGAGTACAGCCACAAACAAATCTTTGACTGCCTCCGTGTCATTCGTAACACGGGATACGACCTTGCCTGCGGGTAAGTTATCAAAAAAGTAAACTGGCAAGCGCTGAATGTGTGCATAGAGATCAAGCCGAAGCTTCTGAATGACTTTGTTCGCCGAGGATTGCAGCCAGTATGTTTTGCCGAACTCGGCAAAAATCGAAACGACTAAAAAGAAGCAATACCACCCAATCAGCTGAAAAATGCCGGGCATTTCCGGTTTGTAAAAGCTATACAGCTCATCAGCCGTTAGAGCCTTAGCTTTATAATGAAAGGTGTCGGAGCCGCGTGTCACGGTCAGCGTACCGTTCGTAAAGGATCGGTTACCATCCGCTACCTGGACGGAACCATCGACAAATACAAAAGATCTGCCGACTTGTAAAATCCTCGCTTCGCGCCCTTTGGTCTCCCCGGCCTCAAAGCGATCTTCACGTTTAAAATGGGTTCCAGCATAACTTACAGTGCCGTCCACACTAGTCGTTTCATAAAATGGTTTTTCAATAGCGAGCATGTGGTCGTCAATCATCGTTTTGGCGATGAAGGGACCGGCCAGCTCAGCGGCTACTCCAATAGCCAGGGCGATGAGAGCGGCAATAAAACCCGCTTTGCTCGTCAGTGCATACTGGAACAGCCTTTTGCCGATATTGGGTTTCATTAGGATACCTCCCCTGAGGTCAGATCAGATTCCACTTGTTGCCGTTCATATTGTTGTCGGTACCATCCGTCAGCTTGAAGCAGCTCATTGTGGGTTCCTTCCTCAATAATACGTCCTTGCTCCAGCACGACGATCCGATCTGCATGCTCTACAGCCGATAGACGGTGGGTGGAGATCAAGGTTGTTTTACCCGAGCGTTTATGACGGATATTGTCAATAATACGTGCTTCCGTGCGGGCATCTACTGCTGATAGTGCATCGTCGAGTACTAGAATATCCGGATCACCAATAAAGGCGCGCGCAAGCGAAACACGCTGCTTCTGACCGCCGGACAGGGCGATGCCTTTTTCTCCAACCAATGTATCCAGTCCATCGGACAGAGTTCCCAGATCCTGATCAAAGGCGGCCGTACGAATCGCTTCCATGATGTAATCATCATCGGCCCCAGGCTTTCCGAACTGAATGTTCTCGCGCACCGATTTGGAGAACAAAATTTGTTCTTGCGGCACGTAGCCAATCCAGCTGTGTAATTGTTCCGCTGCAATGTCCTCCAGCCGAGTGCCGGAGATTAAAATATCACCACTGCCAGTCGGATATTCATGCAATAGCTGTTTGAGCAAAGTGGATTTTCCACTGCCTGTTCGACCGACGACACCTAGTGTTTCTCCACGTTTGAGCTCCAGATTCACATGTGACAGATTGTCAACCGTGGAGGTAGGATAACGAAAAGTAACGTCTTTCATAGTGATGGATTCGGGATGATCCACTGGAACAGGTTGGGCTACATCCTGAACGTCTGGCTGGACATCGAGAGTTTCATTGACCCGGTCCAGGGAAGCGCTACCGCGCTGCATAATGTTAATCAGTTCGCCAATGGCAAACATCGGCCAAATCATCATTCCTAGATACATGTTAAAAGATACCAGTTCGCCTAGCGTGATATCGTTATGAAATACCAGATAAATACCATACCCGAGTCCGATAACGTAACTAAGTCCTACACATAAACGGATTGTTGGTTCAAAGAGAGCATCCATTCGAGCCACTGCCAAGTTTTTACGAAACACATCCTCAGTAATATCGGCAAAACGTTTTTCGTCCATTCGTTCTTGCACATAAGCCCGAATGACACGGATACCAGCCACCGACTCCAGCACCTGGTCGTTCATATCGCCAAATGCATCTTGTGCTAGTGTGTAACGCTCATGTACGGCTTTACCGTAAATACTCATGGCCAGCGCAATAAAAGGAAGGGGCAGAATGGCCGCCAGTGTTAGCTTCCAGCTAATCAGGGTGCCCATGGCAACCAATACAACGGTAAGGTAGACAGTGGAGTCCGTTAATGTCAACATACCGAAGCCTGCTGTACTTGCGACAGATCGAAGATCGTTCGTGGCACGAGCCATCAGATCGCCTGTACGATTGCGTTCAAAAAATGGAGGGGTCATCCGCAGCAGATGATTCATAAAACGTGTGCGCAATAGGCGCTCCACCAGATTAGCACCACCAAACAGCTTGTGCATCCATATGTACGTAATGTAGTAGATGACGGCAAGAATGCCTATGATGTACAAAATATAACGCCAAAGCGAGGACCAGGAAATCGAACCGCGTACAATCTCATCAATGGCGCTGCCTAGCAGCCGAGGTGGAGCAAGCTCCAAAACGCCAACCGCAATCAGCAAAAACAATCCAATGGCGTATCGGCTTCGTTCTCTTTTAAAAAACCAGCCTAAATTTTTGAGTACTGAGAACAAGAGGAATCCCATCCTTTCATGTCAAGTTCATTCGAGAGTTGTGTACCATTTTGAAGAAACAACAGCGGCTTGCTGCCACAAGTACGATTCGGCAACAGGCGCAAAAAAGGCATACCGTCCGCAGACGATATGCCTTAAATCTCAATATCATATGGCGTGCAGGTATTTTCAGCACACTCACCACTGAAAAACTGCTCAAACGCAGGCAGCCACTCGTATTAAACCATACAACAGAAATGGCCCAATTCTAAAGGATGCGACAGGGGAGATGCTCCGGTATGAAGTTGTTTTGTTTGTAGATGTGGGTGAAATACAATCATAAATTTTAGCACCGGAAACACTCCTTTCTTCCTCAAAATGGGGTTATTCTTACATGAGTTATCGTTCAAATTGGTAATAAATTTCAAAATGGATCTCGTATGGTTGAATCTTAACACCCTTTTTTACGAATTGTCAAACCTTTTTCAAAAAAATGTATATGACTTGTCCAGGAAGCCGCATGGGGAGAGACGGTTGGTCGTTATTCCAAAAGATGCTATGATATAGTTAACAGGACGTCATTGTACAAGGAGATGAGCATAACGCATGAGCATACAGGTAACTGAACCTGCGGCACAGTGGTACATTAAGGAGCTCGGTTTGAATCGTGGAGATTCCATCCGTTTTTTTGTTCGCTATAGTTCCGGCGGTGGGTTGCATCCAGGCTTTTCTCTGGGAATTGCCGTAGAGCCTCCGCAGCACCCTGCATTACAGCATGAAGCGGCTGGCATTACGTTTTATATGGAGGACCAGGATTACTGGTATCTGAAGGGTCACCATCTGGAAGTTAAGTATTTGGAGGAACATGACGACATTATTTACACCTATGAAAAGGATGAACAAGCTTAATGCCTCCACGTTAAAAATAGCATGCTAGTAATGGTTTATGGACATGAAAAGCGGCGGAGTATCGTGTGGCAGGGGATGAACCTGCACATGATACTCCGCCGCTTTATTGTGGTTAGGGCAGAATGCCGTATTGTTAAGGGTTGTTAAACATCGGACCATCGACTGCAAAATCAAAATCATCAATATCGTACACATGTACAGGTACGGAAGCTTCGATAATGCGGTGAATCCAGTCCAGTTGATCAGTCAGGATGGGTAATGCTTCACGCTGAGCTGTCAACACCAGTTCGGTTTCAATCGGATCAAAATATTCTCCGTAATGCGCCGTATCAACAGCATTAATGACAATGAGTGATGTATTGGCATCGAATAGGATTGGCAAGCTTTTCGCCCAAGGCATCTGAAGGGCACGCCGAATTTTTTTCTGATTCAACGGTTCTTCAAAATAACTGATCAGCTCACTTACTTTTCGCTTCACATGTTGATCGTCCATAGGGTTATCCATGAGAGGCTCTGTACTGTCCTGGAATTCGTACAGCTCTAGCAGTGATGTGTAAGGCACTATATATTCCACAGGGGCGGGAGATGTAAGCAGCTGGCCATATATAGCCACCATTACAGCTTCCGTTACAAATTGTCGAGACATCGGTCAAGCCTCCTGCATTTACCAAATTATGCGATTTGAGTATAACACAAAGCGGGACTGAATTCAGCCAGATATGCAGATTGCCATCATTCATTTGTATATTTGTTGAACGGCTCTTTTCAATCCTGTGTCTAGAAATTTAGGAGCGACCGATTAATAAGGAGAGCAGCCCGGCAGCAATCAGAGGTCCAACAGGAACCCCTTTAAAGAAGGCAACGCCAATGACGGTCCCGATCAGTAGACCTGTCACAATAATAGGCTGTCCGGACATCAAAGTTACTCCGCGGCCGCCAAGGTAGGCTACCAGAATTCCGATACCAATCGCGAGCAGGGACTTCCAGTGCAGGAAGGACTCTGTCACCTGATTGATGCTGATTTTACCGCTGGCTAGCGGGGTCATGACCCCAATCGTCAAAATAATAATTCCGATCGTCAAGCCATACTTTTCAAGCCAGGGGAAAGCAGTATGAAAGCTGGTTACCCGCAGCAGTAGTAGTACTACCATAGCAATCGTCACGGTTGAGTTGCCACTGATAATTCCAAGGCCAGCCAGTACCAGTAGGATAAGTGAGCTGTAATCCATTTCAGTTGTTCTCCTTCGATCGTTTAACTTTGGATATGTTCGGCGATTTGACGCCCGTGCCAGCGACCTGTTTCGATAAACACTTCATTGGCATTGCTGCCTGAAGCGATAACTCCGGCGACATATATACCTGGGATGTTAGTTTCCATCGTGGCAGGATTAAATTCGGGTTTGTCCAGATCTTCAGCCATGTGGACGCCGACAGACTCCAGTAGTTTTCGTTCTGGGTGAAATCCAGTCAGTGCCAGTACAAAATCATTTTCGAGCTGGAATGCTTCTGTGTTCATCGGAGTGACGATAACATGGTCTGGATGAATTTCAGTAATGCGTGCGCCTAAGTGCAGTGTGATCTTCCCTTTTTGTACCATACTGTCGAACAATGGACGAACCCACGGTTTGATATATGGAGACAACTCATTACGACGATAAACCATATCAATCGTAGCCCCGACCCGCACCAATTCCATTGCAGCATCTACCGCAGAGTTACTACCGCCGATGACTGCGACCCGGGTTCCTGTATAGGGGTGGGCTTCGCTGAAATAGTGAGTGACTTTATCCAATTGTTCCCCGGGAATGCCCAGATAGTTCGGATGATCAAAATATCCCGTAGCCACGACGACATAGCGTGAAGAATAGCTCTTGGTTATTTCCCGTTTGCTTAGAGTATGTACGGTAAATGTACCGTCTTCCTGCCGCTGAATGGATTGAGCCTCCTCATAATGCTGAATGTCCAGGTTATAATGTGAGGCTACTTTGCGATAGTACGCAAGTGCTTCATGACGAAAAGGCTTGTCATTGGGAGTGCTGAACGGAACATCACCGATTTCCAATAGTTCAGCGGTGCTAAAAAACTGCATATTTGTTGGATACAGAAAAATGGAGTGAACGATGTTGCTTTTTTCAATAATGATCGTACGCAAACCTCTGCGGCTGCATTCGATTGCAGCGGATAGTCCGCAAGGTCCGCCACCGATAATGATTACGTCGTGCATTTGGATGAACCTCCAGTTGTATTAGTTTATTTCGTCAAACGGATCTCAGAATTGATGCAAATAGCTCAGTGTGTGAGAAGTTTTCAAATAATAATCCTACCGTAATGTGTGCACAATATCCAGCCGTTTTCAGAAAGAGATGATGGAAGAGAGAATTGACAGAAACATTTGACAAACATATAATTAGATAATTATCTATTTAGGTTAAGCGAATTTGCTTGCATAGCAAATCTGTAGTAGTGAAAAGAGGTGCAGTTACGGTGCAACTAGATAAAATGGTCAATTATCATAAAGCACTTGCGGACCCAACGCGTATGCGAATATTACTCCTTTTATCTCGTGGTGAGATGCATGGTCAAGCTTTGGCGAAAAAGCTAAATCTGTCACAGCCTACGGTTACGCATCATGCTTCCAAACTCCGAGAGGTCGGGTTGATTAAGGAACGCCGTGATAAAAACACAGTGTATTTTACACTGAACCCAGAGCTGATTCGGCAGCATGCCGAGGCGACAGTGCGTTTTATTTTTGAAAAAGGAGAGGAAGAGGAAGATATGTCCGAATTGAATGAAACGCTGGAAGCAACGGTTTTACGCAATTTTTTTGCCAAGGACGGCAAGTTGCGTCAAATTCCTGCCCAGTATAAGAAAAAATTGATCGTACTTCAGATGCTCGCCGAAAAGCTGGAGCCAGGGCGCATCTATCCTGAACGTGAACTAAACGAGTGGATCAAGCAATACCATGAGGATTTTGCGACGATTCGGCGTGAGTTGATCATGCATCAGTTTATGTACAGGGAGCGAGAAATGTACGAATTGAACCCGCGTGAAATGTGGACACGATGGGATCAGGTACGTTAAACAAAACTTGAAATAGTTTAAAATGTTTAGAATCAGCCTTGACAGACAATTGATGGACTTGTATGATAAAGGAAATTTTAGGAGGAGGCGATGTTATATGCGTACGAACATGAGTGAATGGGTTCAGCAGCAGAATGACTTGTCTCCCGCACGGACGATGCACGGCTAAAGACTGTTAGATCTATAGTCTTAGCTCAGCAGTTGGTTGGACAGTAGAACCAACGAAATCCGCAGGGAGTGATTCCCTGCGGATTTTTTTATGGTCAAGTGTTTTGTTATCCGGTTGTTGGTTTCGAAAGTAGTCCGTGTAAGACTGCTTGCATAAGTGAACGAACGGATCACATCGCTTGAGCTGTATACATTCCGCAGGGGTTTCCCTGCGGATTTTTTGCGTTGTTTGCTTGCGGAGAGAAAAATGTACACCTATTGAGTAACACCAAAAAAAATTAAACATGATCTCAGGAGGAAAATAATGAGTATACATGAATACGGTTGGTCTGATTACTGGAACGGTTTGTGGGACCAATGGAAGCAAAACTATGAGGAACGAGCAGGAAACACGCAGATACGCCCTGCCCGCTTGATTGCCGATTATGGACAAAAGGTGAAGCTTATTACGATGGATGGGGAACGCTGGGGAGCCGCTTCAGGTAAGCTAAGACATGCTATTGTTGACCCGGCGGAAATGCCGGCTGTAGGGGATTGGGTGGCCATCACCACGTCGGACGAAGTATCGGATGCAGTAATCCATGCTCTCTTGCCACGCAAAAGCCAAATATCTAGACAGGCCGCAGGCTTTGAGACGAAGGAGCAACTGATCGCGACCAATGTAGATACGCTTTTCCTTGTTAATGCGCTGAATCATGATTTTAATATGCGCAGATTAGAACGGTACTTAATCATGGCCTGGAATAGCGGAGTAAACCCGGTTGTCGTGTTGAGTAAGAGTGACCTTTGTGAAGATGTCGAACAGCGGGTTGCAGAAGCGGAAGGAGTTGCTCCTGGAGTACCCGTTATCGTAATTTCTGCTTTGCAGAACGAAGGCAGAGAGCAGCTGGAGGCGTTCCTTGAGCCTGGGTGTACGGTTGCTTTGACTGGCTCTTCCGGTAGTGGCAAATCCACAATAGTGAACTGGCTATCCGGGGCTGAAGTTCAACTGACACAGGATGTGAGGGAGGAAGACAGCCGAGGCAGGCATACAACCACACACCGACAGCTTTTTCCCATTGCAAAGCAAGCCGTTCTGCTCGATACACCCGGTATGCGCGAGCTTAATCTATGGGATGATTCCACGGGTGTAGCTCATACCTTTGCTGATATTATGGAAACAGCTCAGCAATGCCGTTTTGCCGATTGCAAGCATAAGGGAGAAGCTGGATGTGCGGTGGAGGAAGCTATCCAAAGAGGGGAATTATCTGAATCCAGAGTGAACAATTATCGCAAGATGCAGCGGGAACTGGAATATCAGGCACGCAAGGAAGCAGACCGACGTAGAAAAGATAGCCGTCCAAGTACAACTCCGGGCCGCAGGGATCAGCGAGGTGGTTGGCGACGTGATGTGGAGTGGTAAGGCGAGCTGTCATGAAACATCATTTGTAGAAATTTAAGAAAATCTATGTGGTAGTCGGCATATGGTGTAGAGGGGTGAACATATGCCGAACTACAGTATTGTGGTGGATTTATCGGATCGTCGTCTATATTTAAAAGATGGAAGTCAGATCGTTCTTAGTTATCCAGTCGGTATTGGGAAGGTGGCTACACAAACACCGCATGGGCAATTTACGATTATTAACAAACAGCCCAATCCGGGCGGTCCTTTCGGAGCGTTCTGGATGGGGCTGTCCAAGCCGCATTATGGCATTCACGGCACCAATGAGCCATGGTCCATTGGCAAGTTGGTGTCACATGGCTGCATTCGAATGCATAATAAGGATGTACTGGAGCTTCAAGAGAAGGTAAGTATAGGGACGCCGGTCACGATACAGCCATAACAGCTAGATGATATAGGATTCCTTTGGCTGCCTAGTACGATTTGGGTTGAATTTGGACACGGGCTTCAATCCGTTTGGAGCCCTTTTTGTCGTCTGCGGATTTAACTAATGATCCCGCAAGACGCTCTCCTTTTGTACCGTAAGCCTGTTTGGCGTTGATCCACATATCTTCGTTCGGCTCGAAACTTATGACCAGGGTGTAGCGGTTAGCAAGGCTCGGCTTTTTGACCCTCATGCTGAAGGAACCATCAGGCATGACCTTGGTTTGATCATCGTAGCCAAACTGCCATCGTCCCGGAAAATCAATTGTGAGCTTGACGTCCGAACCCTCGAACAAATTGCTGCGCGCATATACGTGATAATAATTTCCTTTTTGCCTCACATCGGGCTTAATCCACACTTGAGGATTACCGTAGTCCTTTGGTTTGTTCCAGACAGGCTTAATTAGAGGGACATGGCGGTCTTGTTCAGGATCAAACTCAGCACCTATCCGAATTTCTTGCAAAAGTTGTTCGTTTTCTTCGTATTGATATACATAAGGGCCTTCTAATTTGTTGCCACCACTACCATACAGATTTCGTATTTCTTTGTCTTGGTCATCTGGACGGAACAGAACAGTCAGATCCATACTGCCCTGTATACCAGGTCGGTGTACTTGGAGTACAAAACTTCCGTCCTTTTGAATAGTTGTCTCGTCCGTGTATCCGGTTAACAGAGAGTTTTTGACCGCAAGATTCCCCTTGATCCGTGCTCCAGCCGGCAGATTGGAGTATCCTTTAACCTTCACTGTATTTTTATCAATACTTACGTCACCTGATATCTCGACATAGCTGCTGCCTTGCTTATGGACAGGTGCATCGTTGGCGGCTCGTTCATCAAGGGATGAAGCAGCTTGGTTCGGATTACCTGTCACGGTATAGGCACGTGCTTCAGCTTCGTGTTGAGCCATACTTCGAGTTGAGGCTTTCTCCCTGCTGCATGCAGCCAGCATAGTTAGGATGAAGAACATACATAAAAGGTTCCAGCTTATTTTGGTCATTATGTGCTTACTCATGGTTTTTGCTCGCTCCTTGTCCGTAGCTCCCAGGCTAAACTGATAAAACTTTCGAAACTTTATGTATTTACCCTATTTAAAGGGTATGTAATCCCGCCTGCTTTATCCTAGTCAAATCGTACGTGTTTAAACAACAGGTGGAATGGTTAAAAATGGATAGCCGGATCATCCCCTTGAAAAGCAGGGGCAGCTTGCTGTAAAGGAGCCTGAGTCATATGTCCATTGACCGTTTTATCTTAAAAAAGCTGGACAACTGCCGGGAAGAACATACACGCGCTAATTTACTAGAACTGTTTAGAATACGAATTGAGAAGGCGCAGAAAAAGGAACGAGGCGGTAAAAAAGGTTATCGCAGAATACTATAAATAGAGTCTGATCAAATGCATAGGCTGCGGTAAGTCACATGTAGCATGTTTCATAACCGCTGATATGGAGAGGGTGCTGAAATGCCCCTCTCTTTTTTGTGTCTAATGCAAACAAAAAAAAGTCCCTCTTAATAGAGGGACAATGCCAATGAATCATTTTCACTAACGCTATGCAGGATGGCTTCACAACCGACAATCTCTATACTGATCAAAGAGTTAAGACATTTTTGAAGGGCACGCTTGCCACTGGAGATTTTGTTCTCCAAAGTATTACTTAGAAGTTTTAAGGTTTTTTGTACCGGTTGCTTATTTTCTTGATTGAAGTATACGGGAATACGTTTGTTTTGAAATGTAATTAATGTTCTCACAAAAATCACCTCACCTGAGTTATTTCATGGCTTTATTGTAGTGCCCGTTTCTTAAAATTACCTTAAAAACACCTTATAAAAACATAAAGGTCTGAAAAATTTACAAAGTGTTCACAACAATTTGGGTAACAATCGAATTTAGTTCTACCTAATCGACAAAATGACGTAAGCACGCAAATGAAATTTGTAAATCCCTATTTTTGATTCGTATGACTCTACTATTAATTTTAAGCATGACTATAGTCACCGTTTTATTTTGAGTGTGGGTATTTTGTAACAAATTGACAGTCTAATAGGCGGATGCTACAGTTACGATAGCCATATTTCCGTAGAAATAGGCTTTTTGCGTGAGTATTGCTGTATAAATTAAGGATCGGGAGGGATGACAGATGATCCTGACCGTGCTTTCAGGACGACAGGAAACAGAGTGGTTTGATATTGAGGTGGCAGATGAATACTCGGTAGAACATTTAAAATTGATGCTGGGTGTGCGTATTTTTGGTGAGCCTCCGGCTGAAGGCATGCAATATATTATGGAAGCAAAGTTCCCGGAAGGGCTTTGGTTCAGAGTGGAGGATAACCAGCTACTCACAGGAGCAGGCTTACGGGAAGGCTGCACCGTGCGCATTCAGCGAGCTTTTTCGACAACTCAGGACGAGGCGCCTGTATATGGAAGGCGTTCTTTGTTTCAAACTGAAAAAAATGGGTAAATACACACATGAAATAATATGAAACCTTGGTAAAATGAAATAGTAAGCGAAAAGGGGGACTTTTGTCTTGAATGTATTATACCAGCGATCCCCGAGATTAAGACCGGCCCTCCGAGAGGAGAAGCTAGAGATTTTACGGCCTCCGGCTGAGCCGAGCAAGCCGTCTTTTTCTATTATATCTATACTTATTCCGTTAATGATGACGTTGGTGACTATAGGCTTTTATGTATATATGAGCAGAACAGGCAAGATGGGCAACAGTAACTATTTGATGTTCCAGATGGTCACGGTGGTCATGATGCTTACATCTTATACGATTCCTTTTTTCGTCTATTTAAATAATAAGAAGGAATATAAGCGCAAGTTGGAGGAACGGGACCGCATGTACCGGGAGCAGCTCCAAAAGCATCGTGAAGAACTCAAAATGAAACGCGAAGAACAAGTTCGCACGCTATATGAAATTCACGGTGATCCGCAAATATGCACTCAAATCGTAAAAAACCGCAACAGTTCTCTTTGGGAACGATCACCGGAGGATGAAGATTTCTTGCAGGTACGTATCGGGACTGGACAAGTTCCCTTTCATATTAAACTGCAAATCCCACGACCTGACGGTTATGACCGAGATCCTTTGTTGGGAGCTGCAGATGAACTGGAAGAAGAATTTCGTTTGGTGGACGCTGCTTCCATTACATTGCCACTGTTTCAATCCAAAGTGATCGGATTGGTCGGCGAGCGGGAGCATACCCTGGCTGCGTTAAGAGTCATCTTGGCACAAGTAACGGTTCGTCATTCGCCAGATGAAGTGAAAATCGCCTCCTTCTATGATGAGCGAGAGGAAAGTGAATGGACTTGGATGCGCTGGCTCCCACATGTATGGGATGATGACCGAATCCAGAGAATGATGTCAGACCGCAGTAGTAGCGCCCATCAATTAGCTGACTTTCTGTTTGCTAGATTGAACCGTCGAAAAAATAATCGCAATGAACGTCAGGGCAAAGGGATGGAAGCCCCGTGTTATGTGATTGTTTTATCTGACACCCAACTGATTGAGGAAGAACCTTTGTTGCCGTTGTTGCTGGAGGACGGTCGAGCCATAGATGCGTGTACAATTGTGCTGGCTTCTCGTAAAGAAGCTTTGCCAATGCAGTGTCAGCTGATCGTGGAAGCTTCCAAGGAACAGGGTGTATACGCCCTTAAATCAGAATCGGCGGAGGTTGAACAGCAAAGTTTTAAACCGGATCGTTTGTCCAAAGAGGAAGCCGATGCACTGGCGCGGTACATGGCGCCTATTCGCTTGAAGCGTTCTTCGGCTTCTGATATTCCCGCTGTTCTGCCTCTTTTTGATATGATGAGTGTAGCAAGTGTGGAAGAACTGGATGTGGCAGACCGGTGGCGACGTAACCGCCATCCTGATACATTACCTGTGCCGATGGGCGTGCGGGCAGGCGGCAAAAAGATTATGATTAACTTGCATGATAAAATAGAGCGTCAAGGGCATGGGCCCCATGGCTTGATCGCTGGTACGACAGGTTCAGGGAAAAGTGAGGTTATCCAGTCTATCGTAGCCTCGCTCGCTGCTGAGTTTCACCCACATGATCTTGCTTTTATGCTGATCGATTACAAGGGTGGAGGCATGTCCAACACGTTCGTTAACTTGCCGCATGTTGTGGGTACAATCACGAACCTGGACAATAATTTGATTGAACGTGCTAAAATATCTCTTAAAGCAGAACTGGTTCGTCGACAAAAGATATTGAACGATGCAGGCAATTTACAGCATATTGATGAATATTACAGACTACTCCGGCAGCGGCAGGAACAACCGCTGCCTCATCTGGTTATTATTATTGATGAATTTGCACAGTTAAAGCGGGATCAGCCAGAGTTTATGGACGAGCTAATCAGCATTGCCGCGATTGGGCGGACATTAGGTGTCCATCTGATTTTGGCGACTCAAAAGCCGGCAGGTGTTGTCGATGATAAGATTTGGAGTAACTCCAGGTTCCGCATCTGCTTGCGGGTGCAAAGCGAAGGTGATAGCCGTGATATGTTGAAAATACCGAATGCCGCGTGGATAACGAAGCCGGGACGAGGATATTTTCAAGTGGGTAGCGACGAAGTGTTTGAAGAAATGCAATTCGCTTGGAGCGGCGCGCCGTATATAGGCAACAGAGACATTTCTTCTGCCTTACCTGTTCATGAAGTGAGACTGAACGGCAAACGTGAAGCGCTATTGACGGGCGGAGAACGGGCAAGCTCAGGCTTAAAAGGAGAAGAAGCTCCTAAACAGCTTCAAGTATTTATTGATTATATTGCAAAAGAAGCAGCTAAGGCAGGAATCGAACGTCTTCAGGGACCGTGGCTTCCGCCGCTGCCAGAAATGTTGGATTTAACTAATCTACCGCAATGTACCGAAATAGATAGTACATCATCATCGTTGGAGCTGAAGTCTCTTATTGGGCTGGTCGATGATTTGCCGAATCAACGGCAGGAGCCGATGTATGCGTCGCTGGATCATGGTCATTGGGCTGTGTATGGCATGCCGGGCATGGGAAAAACGACCTTTTTGCATACGTTGCTGATGTCCACGGCACAGCGTTACGCTGTGAATCATTGGAACGGTTATATCATTGACATGGGTCGAACCATGCGCGACTTTGGAGAGCTTCCACAAATCGGTGCTGTTATGATGGCAGAGGAGGATGACCGGATTAAACGGTTGTTCCGCTATTTGTTCAAGATGGTGGCCCTACGCAAGGAAATGCTTTCTGAGGCTGGCGTCAAAACAATAAGTTCTTTTCGACGTTCTGCTGTTGAAGATGTGCCGCAAATTGTCGTAGTTATTGATGGATATCTTAATTTTCGTAATGCGTATCCGGATGAAAATGAACTGCTGGAATCACTCTTGCGTGAAGGAGGCAGTCTAGGCATCACCTTCATCATTACAGCGAACCGGATTACCGATGTGTTTGAGAAGTTCCGCAGTAACATACCTAGTGCTGTTTCTTTCGAATTGGCTGATCCTAGTGACTACTATTATGCGGTAGGACGACCGGCCAAAACACCAGGACCTTTAATTCCGGGCCGGGCTCTGGTTAAAGGGCATGTTCCTCCGCTGGAGTTCCAGACGGCACTGCCTTCACCAGGAGAAGATGAAGCGGAACGATCAGCACAACTACGTCGCAATATCGCTGGTATTGCGCAGGGATGGAAGGGTAAGCACGCACCGGCCATTCTCCCATTGCCTGAGCGGATTCCGTTGCTGGAACTGCTTCAGCAGTGGGATCGGACGAGTGGACCATCAGGTGCGCTTCCTTACGAAGTACCTGTAGGCCTACAGAGTGACGATCTTGAGCCTTTTCTCCTAAATTTAAAAGAAGGGCCTAATTTTATCGTAGGTAGTCCAATGGAGGGTGGAAAAACCTCCTTCCTGATGAGTTGGATTATATCGCTCGCTTATTACACCTCGCCGGATCAAATGCAAGTCTATACGATCGATACACGCTATGGAGGTGGGGGACTATCCCGATTACGGCATCTTCCTCATGTCAAGGCTGCTGCCGAAAGCGAGGAAGAAATGGGACCTCTGGTACAACAGGTGCATGATATCGTTCAACAACGGAGCAAGGATGGAAATGATCCCGAACTGCTCCTGGTCATTGATGATGCGGATATGTTAAGCAAGCAACTGAACGATTTTATGATAAAGGATCAGCTTTCCGCCATTGTACGGTTGGGACGTGATCGCAATGTGCATGTCGTGCTATCGGGTGTGCCAGCTGATTTTCCTACCTTTGGTGTGGACTGGTTTAATGATGTCAAAGCAAGCCAAAGTGGTATGCTTTTTGGAACACTGGATTCGAATGATTTATCGTTCTTTCGTATCCCTTATTCAGAAGCGAATGCCGCTGCTGGTGGCCTAAAAGTCCTGCCTCCTGGGCAGGGATACTACGTACGACGAAAATTTACCAGGATAAAAGCGGCGATTCCCTTCTCAGAGCAAATGAGCTGTGAGGATTGGATAACGAAAATTCGTGACCGATGGCATGTTGTAGTTTGAAGGGAGGTGGCTCATAATGTTAACGTTTCAAGCTTCCAAGCAGAAGTTAATAACCCTCAAGGCAAAGGAACTGTTTTTTCTGGCAGGCGTATTGGGTTCTGACAGACTGCTTGGGGTGGAAGATCCGTTTAAGGGCTATCTAGCAGAGGAGTTGGCGGAAGAGTGGGAGCAGGTCAAAGCTGCTCTTCTGGAAAAAGGTTATCTGAAGCAGGCCGATAAGGGTAAAGAGCTGGCTATGCCTCCTACCGTTTTTTCAAGAGTTGCTATCGCGGGATTATCCAACAGGGCTTGCCGTATACGCTATGTAAGGGGAGGTAAGCAGTTTGAAGGCTATCTTCATTGCACGAATGAGCGTGTGGTGGAGCTTGTGAAATCTGTTGACGAACCCGATGAATATCGTCTGTACGATCTGGGTAATGTGGAAAAGGCTTGCGAAACATTGATTGATAAAATGGGCTGGGTTGATCGGCTTGTACCTGAATCTCCCGCGCTTATGTTTTCCAAGCAGGCCTTTAATAAAATTTACGAGCAATCTGCAGGAGAAAGTTTGTCTCAAATCAGCAGTAAGCTAACTGAGGCTAGCGGAGATGAAGAGGGAGCAATGAGACTGGCTCAGTCTTTGAGTTCCCGTGTAGCCGAGGGAGAATTGCAATTGCTGGTCTGGAACGGCAGAGAGTGGGAGTCACAACGGGCAGCTTTTGTCCTTTGTCCTGCAATGAACTGGATATTTCGGATGAGCTCTGCGGGTAACGGAGACTGGTTAATTGCAGCTATGGCTTCGAGAGATCAGTTTGTGGACTTATTATTGAATTGGTTGAAACAGTCGGCAGTGACTGAAGAAGTGACAGAAGAAGGGTGATGGATATGCGCATTCGAGTTGAACCGGATGTGCTTCGGGGGCTTAGCGGGCAGCTACAGCATGCGGCGGAGCAAATTCAACAGTTAACAGCAGGTTTGGAGCAGGCGTTACAATCGCTGGATTGGGATGTATCTGCACGTGAGGCGATCTTGAATCAGTGGATGCAAGCCAAACGAATGTCAGAACAGATTCATGCTTATCTCCATACATCAGGTACACAACTGAACCGAAAGGCAGAGCAGTTTCAGTCTGTTGACCACAACTATCAAACGATTCTGCCATTTGCCAGCCAACCATTGGGACGACCCGTCACGATGCTCGATTGGTCGAATCAACAATCACCGTCTATTCTGCCTGGGCAAGCTTCGGAAGGAAGCAGTCTAATTTCCAACCCGCAGTCTGTCGTACATGCTATTGCAGGTGTACAGCCTTCGGATGTGGGCACCTTGCATCAGGATATTCTGAAGCAGGCGTCTTCTAGCAGTCCGCAGGATTGGCATTTTACTGATCCGTCTATAGCAAGAGATCAGCCTGTCGCTTAGTTCGGATCGTTCCGGGATGATCTGGATCGGCCTGTAATCCATATGAATTTGTTATACCATTCCCGGTTTTATGGGACTAATATGGGACTTATTAGGTGGTTGTTTTATTAAGATTGTACTGTTAGATGCTGTTTTATAGTTAAAAAGTGGGATTATTGCAATTAGGTCCTTTGCCTTTTGTAGGGGATTAAATAGCCATAGTACAATTTGAACCAGCTAAACAAAAACATTTTTTATCATCAAGGAGGACGCAAAAAATGGCAGGACGCATTTTAATTACCCCAGAACAGGTTGATCAGGTAGCTAACCAATTTAAACAAAGTGGTGAGCAAAGCCAGCAGATCGTTTCCAGTTTGACTCAGTCCATCTCCGGTATGGAAGGTCAATGGGAAGGTATGACTAAACAACGCTTTTTCCAAGAGTTCCAAGAAGCAAGCAAACAAATGCAAGCTTTCGTAACGACTTTGAATAGCATTAGCCAAGAATTGACAGCTATCGCTAACAAATTCCGTACGGTTGACCAAGCGAAATAAGCTGTCGTGCCTGATCGGCATTAACTTATCATATATCACTCTATAATGAAGCAATATGTGAACCTATTCCTCACGGTTTGGCACAGATTGTATAGGAAAAACCGGGCGATCTTCGGATACCCGGTTTTCTTGCCATCCATAGACGTATATAATAAGGTGAGGAAAACTAGCATACTGAATGATATAAGGAGAGGGATGTTTCATGTCTTTTCAACCGAATCCGGGAGACGAATTGATCATAAACGGCACAGCTTATGTGGTTGGACGACATCCCGCTGCACCCGGTTTAGCCTATGCACAAGCAGGGAGGCAGGGAATTGTATACCAGCTGATTGCCAAAAACGGAGCACCGCATGAGGCGAAAGCCCTTAAAGTGTTTTTTCCGAAGTTCCGCATCCCGGCTATGGTTTATCAATCTGAGCATATGGAAACATACGGGGATATTCCCGGTTTGCAGGTATGCAAGCGTGATGTGCTCACTCCAGAAAGAAACGGAAGTCTGATCGCTGAGCAGCCTGATTTGCTGTATGCGGTGCTGATGCCATGGGTTCATGGTATGACATGGTTCGATTGTCTCACAGATCAGCGTCAGCTTGAGGCTTCCGATAGTCTGGCTTTAGCCAGAGCACTGGCAGGGATCGGTTCAGCGATGGAGCAAAAAGGATTGGCTCACTGTGATTTATCGGCGCCCAATGTTATGCTTCCGTTTTTTTCTGAAGTGGAACTGCCTGAAGGCACGTCAGCTGTGGAATTGGTAGACGTGGAGCAAATGTATAGTACCAAAATGGATCGTCCAGATGCACTATTGGCAGGATCGCCAGGGTATGCTGCACATCGTACCGTTCACAGCGGGTTATGGAGCGCGTATGCAGACCGTTTTGCAGGAGCTATCATTATTGGAGAAATGCTAGGCTGGTCTGACCGTGTGGTGGTCGATAAAGCGTGGGGCGAAAGTTATTTTGATCAGCATGAAATGCAGACGCCTTGCGAACGTTATTTTATTTTACGGAAATCGCTTGAAGCCCGCTGGGGTAGCAAGGTGGTAGAGCTATTCAGCCGTGCTTGGGATAGTCAGGATCTAAGCAGTTGTCCTACCTTTGGCGAATGGCTGGTTGTACTTAATGCGGTTACTGAGCAGGAAATTCTAGTGGAGGATACAGAAACGGAGCCAGCTGCGACAGATACAGTCGGTGTGGCTGCTGTGAGCGGCGCTTCCAGTGAAGCGGTATCCTCGTTGGCAACACCTGCCCCGCTCAAAGCTGAACAGGCTGAAATGTTAAATCAGGCTGCCCTAGAGCAGGGAGAGCGTGGAGTAACGGACAAGCTGTTTCGACAGGCACGTGAACTGGAGCAGCAGAACAAACCTGCTGCAGCGCTGGAAGTATATCGTTCGTTGTATCACTTTGTAGAAGATGGCAGTCCTCTGCATGTAGAAGTGTCGGCTGCGATCACAGGACTGGAGGAGCAGCTGAACCCCAAGATGCCAGAGCAACCTGAGAAATCGAAAGCCTGGTATCGCTCCAAAATGTTTATCGTGACAGCATCGGCCGCAGTCGTTCTGTTGGCAGCTGGAATTCCAACTGTGAGTATTCTTGCGGATCAGTCTAATCAGCGACAAATCGAGGCTGCAAAGCAAGAAGAAGCAGTGAAGGCTGCAAAAGCAGCCGAGGAAAAGTTGGTAGCTGAGCAGGAGGCCGCTCAAAAATCGCTAACGGAGAAACAACGTCAGGAAGCTGAACAGCAGGCTAAACAACAGGCTCTTGCTGCTCAAAAGCAACAGGAAGAGCAGAAGAAACAACAAGCCCTGATCGCTCAACAGGTTAAATATGAAGCTTATCTCGCCCAAAAGGAACAAAACAAGCAGGCTGCTGCCAAGTTGGCGAAGCAAAAAGCATATGATCAACAGGAAAAGTATGAAAAATACCTGGCCTTGAAAAAGGAGCAGGAAGCTCGTGCCGCACAGGAAGAAGCAGCTCGTAAAGCAGCAGCTGAGGCGGAACAAAAGCGAAAAGAAGCTATACAGGCACGTAACAAGGAGAATGTTCTCCAGCTTATTTCCTTGTATAACAAGGCGTATGCTTCTCAGGAAGGTGGAAGCACCGCGAAGGCCAAGAGCTTTGCCAAACGTTTTAGAGCATTATATGATAGCAATCCTTCTTATTATCGTTCAGTAGGTGAAGTGGGCTATCGGGCTTCCTCTATTTATAACTTTTTAGGAGATACGAATTTTAGACTGCCTAAAATTTGATGTTTCATATGTTTATATAATGGCGGAATGATAGATTAGGAAACAGATACAGATCGAAGGTAACTGAGGGGAGCATGTACAAACCATGAATTATACAATACAGGCTTCACAACGTACTCCCGCCCTGATCATTTACCTGATTGACATCAGCGCGTCGATGAATATGCTGATGGAAGGGCGGCGGCGTATTGACGTTGTATACGAAGCTATATCACTGGCGATCCGACAGATGGTTTTCCGATCGACCAAGGGAAATCGGTTGACTGCGCGCTATCGGATTGCAATTTTGGCTTATAGTGACGACGTATATGACCTGCTGAATGGTGTCAAGGGAATTGATGAAATCGCGGCTATTGGTTCGCTTCCTGATTTGACACCCAAACGATTCTCAGATTCAGCAAAGGCCTTCTTGCAAGCTGAACGTATTTTGCAGGCGGAATTACCAGGGATGCAGGATTGTCCTGCACCTTTGGTCTGCCATATGACAGATGGTGTTTCCACAGGCGATGATCCGGAACCGATTGCGAAGCGCATTATGAACATGAGTGTACCAGATGGCAATGTACTGGTGGAAAATATATTTTTATCCGACAGGTTGCTGGAAACGCCTATTCAGGACCCCCGTCGCTGGAAAGGTCTGACGCATAATACGCCTTTGCAGGATGAACATGCTGTGAAACTGCGTAATATGTCTTCTGTGCTTCCTGAAAGCTATCGGGAAATGCTGTTTGAGGCAGATTATCAGTTAGGTGAAGGAGCCATCATGATGCTGCCTGGAACCTGTGCGGAACTGGTGTCCATTGGTTTTCAAATGTCAGCTGCAACGCCTGTACGGTAAGGAGGTAAAAGCATGAATCCACTGCTGTCCCTGCTCCCCACGAGCAAAAAAAAGGGATTGAATGCAAGGCTGACTCAGCAATTTGCTTACATAAGCTCTCAGACAGGCGATCAGCCTTTATCATCTCATCACAGTCGTTTTATGTGTCGTTATGGCTATGGAAGGTCTGCTGAATCTGCTAGTATGGGAGAAAGCGGACAGGATTTTGCCGCAGTACGTATTCATAAATCTGTCTGTTGTTTTGTCTTGTGTGATGGTGTCGGGCTCAGTTACCGAGGAGATTTTGCAGCTCGCTATCTGGGTTCTTCTTTACTGGATTGGATGGAACAGAGACAGGATCTGTCTGCTAATCAATTGAGGGAGTATCTTGAGCGTCTGGCAGGTGCAGCTACTGAGGAACTGGATCGGCAGCCTCTGGATCACGAACCAGGCTTAATGCGTTCAGTATTGGAAGATAAACGTCGACAGGGAAGCCAGTCCATGTATATTTGCGGTAAAATCGAACTGCCGAAACGAGGTACCCGTGGTCGTCTCCGACTTGCCTGGCAAGGGGATTCACGTTTGCGATTGTGGAACGGTACGGAAGAAATCAGCGAACTATTTGATCATACCTTCTCTACTGCGGAACGCTGGTCTACAAGCCGTGGACCGATTGGAGGGAAGCCGCATTGGTACGAAAGAAGCATACCCGCAGATATGCCAATGAGATTACAGGTATACACGGACGGTTTGTCCGATTTAGATCCTATTCGCGAGCCTGTCCCTGATGAGCAGATACAGGTATTACTTGATGCGTCTCATACCGGGGGACTTGATGATGATGCGGCATTTATTGAGCTGCAGTGGTAAATGAATAAGCCAAAGGACGTATGCATCCATATCGATGGTTGTAGAACGTCCTTTTTTGATAGATACATAGAAAACTGCGAATAGGTAAGATATTTACGGAATGTAACGAGAGAGAAGAAGAAAAGATGCACTAATGCACGAAATATTCAATCTTTTCCTGAATATCGCAAAGGAACAGCAAAAAATGCGCAAAAATGGTGATTATAAAGTATACCCTTTTGGGTAATCTTGTGATTATACAGATTATTGAAAGGGAGCGATACGTATGAGCTATACATATGCAGGAGGCGCGCGCTTTGAAGGCAAAACTGCTCTAATTACAGGTGCTGGTTCTGGTATTGGCAAGGCAACGGCCATCCAAATGGCTAGAGAAGGAGCAAATGTCGCTCTTTTTGACGTAAGTAATGATCGCATTTTGGAGACGGAAAGAGAAATTAATGCCATACGTGAAGGGTCAGCCCGGGCTTTTGACGTGGACATTGCCGATCCGGTGCGTGTGGAAAAAGCAGTGTTGGAAGCGGTTGAATTGTTTGGCGGGCTGCATATCATCTTTGCCAATGCGGGGATTAACGGGGTCGTCGGACCAATCGAGGAGCTGAGTATTGAGGATTGGCGGCAAACCTTGTCAACGAATCTGGATGGCACCTTCCTGACGGTGAAGTATACAATACCACATTTGAAAAAGAACGGTGGCGGCAGCATTATCATTACCAGCTCGATTAATGGAAATCAGCGCTTTACCAGTTTTGGGATGTCAGCCTATAGCACATCGAAGGCAGGTCAAACCGGTTTTGCAAAAATGGCAGCCCTAGAGCTGGCCAAGTTCCGTATTCGTGTCAATGTCATTTATCCAGGGGCCATTTCGACAAATATTGATGAAACCACGGAGAAATCGGAAGGGTTGAAGCAGATTACCATCCCTGTGCAATTTCCCGAGGGAGATCAGCCGTTAGCAGATGGACCGGGACAGCCCGAACAGGTTGCTGATTTGGTAACATTCTTGGCCTCTGATCATTCGCGTCACATCACTGGCGCACAAATTGTGATTGATGGGGCAGAGTCGTTATTGTTTTAGAAAATGGAGTATTCTCTGGGACAGAGAAATGTTTTGTGGTATCTTAAGTGTACTATATTGGTTACGGTGCGAATGTGAAGCTCACATAAAAAACAGATCCTTCGCACCTCGGAATTTGTAGAAATAAATTCATATTCACTTTTATCGTTAGAAGTCAATAGTGGATTCAAGCTTTTTAAGCATCGTGTTTTTCGAAAATGCAGGAATTGATACCATTAGGGTATTAATTCCTGCATTTTTGTTGTCGCACTCTATACGCGTGGGATTGGAGTCATCATATCGCTACCATTCGCGGTCGGTAGGATGCTTTGCAACATAGCTTTTAAATTTGTTATACAAATAATTCGCATTATATATCTAAAAGATATATAATTGATGTATCTAAAAGATATATTGGGGGATTAAAATGATGAACGAATTTTTTATTTTAGGTGAATTAATGGAAGAACCTCAAAGTGGTTATAGTTTACGTAATGCATTACAAGCCACTTTAGGACGTCATAGAAAAATTAGCTATGGCGTGATTTATCCCCTACTTGAAAAATTAGAGAACAAAGGTTTTGTACAAATAACTAATGTAGAATCAGACGGAAAAAATAAAAAGGTTGCTACTATTACAGATAAAGGAAAGGAACGTTTTTTTGAACTAATGAAAATGCCTGTTCCAAGTGGGGCTCACAATGCTGATATCTATTTAATAAAGCTTGATGTGATGCAGCATCTTGCTCTAGATGAACAAATACAACTATTAGATCAATTCTATCAGGAACAAAAAGATATCGTAGAAGATACGCAAGACGCACTACAAGAATTAGCTGAGGAAGATTCAAAAGATCACTGGTATGCAAGTAAGAGGTTTGAGTTACGACTACAGCAAGCAAATGTGGCAATTGAATGGATTGAGAAATTTAAACACGAATTAAAGAAAGGAGGGTGGTAAACAGAATGACAAAAGAAATAAAAATAGCCTTGTTAATGGCTGCGAGTCTCTTTATGGAGATTTTAGATGGAACAATTGTAACTACCGCACTACCTAAAATGGCTCAATATTTTCATACAGGTTCGGCAACAATTGCTTTACTCATCAGTGTGTATTTGATTACAGTTGCCGTTTTTATCCCTTTGAGTGGATGGATGGCTAATCGATTCGGGAAAAAGAAGATTTGGATTATTGCTGTTATTATTTTTACCCTTAGCTCATTAGGTAGTGCAGTAGCACCAAGCTTCACTTTCCTTTTAATAATGAGAATTATACAAGGAATTTCTGGTGCTTTATTGACACCTACAGCAAGACTGATTGTATTAGAAAAGACACCGCCCTCACAGCTATTGAAAATGTTTAGTTATCTCATTTGGCCTGCTCTTGTAGCACCCGCAATAGCACCATTGATTGGCGGATTTATTGTTACTTACTGGAGCTGGCAGTGGATTTTTCTGATCAATGTGCCAATAGGTTTAATTATCGTATTAATCGGTATAAAATTAATCGATGCTGATAAGATAAATAAAACAACAACTTTTGATCTTTTGGGATTTTTAGAAATTACCTTTTCATCCAGTATAATTCTAGTTGGAGCAGAGCTAGCCACTCACGGAAAAAATTATTGGCTTAGTGCAATAGGATTAATTATCTTAGGCGTGATACTAGGATTTATAGTATTCAAGCACTTGAAAAAAGTAGACAATCCACTATTTTCACTTGATGCATTAAAAATAACTTCTTTTAGAATCTGCCAGACAAGTGGTTCTGTTTTGTGGCTATGTGTTGGGGCATTGCCATATATCCTCACAATTTTTTTACAAACGGTCTTTCACTGGTCAGCAGTAAAAGCAGGTAGTTATGTGTTATTTATTTTTATTGGAAATATTGGAATCAAACCTTTTACCAATGCAATTATTCGTAAATTAGGCTATCGTGGAGCATTATTGTCATCATTTGTGATGATATTTATTACATCAATTGCTTTAGCTTTCATTCAAATTAATACTTTTCCTATCGTGATCATGTTTCTTGCATTAGTCTCAGGTGTAGGACGATCACTAGCCTTAACTGCTTACAGTGGACTGAGTTTTTCTGAAGTAGACACTAAAGATCGAAATAGTGCCAATACTTTGAATGCTGTCGTTTCAACATTAGCTCAAGGGATGGGAATATCACTTATGACAGTTGTTGTGGGTTTATTACAAATCTTCTTCCCAATTACTATCGCATATGAACTAGGTTTTGTGTTTCTTGGTCTATTGATGATATTCCCAGCAATTGAAGTACTGTTTCTACCTAAAAATATTGGTCATGCAACAATCGGCGTTGCATATGTAAAAAACTGAGTATGTTCTTGTATGGTTCTAATCTTCATTTCTTATCGTCTTAGAGTGGGTTTGGTCGGGAATGTTAGTGATACCCCTCACTTCGTGTACGTGCATGGATGACATGAAAAAAGAAGTCTCGTATTGTGACCCGCCCAGCAGTAAATAGTACAAATTCCTTTTTAACGGATTCCTTATTCAACAAATTCCCCCTTACTTTTGTGCAATAATTAACTAACATTGCTATGGTTGAAGTATAACTTAAGATAGGAGTTGCTTATGAGAAGTTTCATGAGTAAGTTTCTAAAGCGTTATGCATCGATTTTGCTGAGCTACGCAATAGTTATAGGATTATTTTACGCTTTGGGATATAAGATGAGCGCTATGGGCTTCTTTGCAATTTTCACAGGAATTGTGATTGGATTAATAATCAACTTTGTATTATCAAAGCGAGAGAAATAAACCCATGTATCCCTTGATTGCATCCACATCAGGGGATTTTTCATGTTACTAAAAGATCGAATAGAGTTTCTGAATGGAATTTCTATATCTTTTACTGGTGAGAATGCACATAGAGAAATGAATTCAGTCATTGTCAACACTATGGATACTTTACTTGGATCAATCCAATCATTTTAGGATGTCGCTCGTCCAACATGTCATGTCTCATATATGTGCTTGGGATCGAAGAATAATCGGTTTTCTCCTACAGGAATACAGGACAACCTCATTATATGTAAGCAACAGTGGCAAAGGACTCCCGGTTTATTTAATATAGATTGTACATAGGACGCTTATTACAAGGAGTGATGAGAATGTTCTCTAGAATGGCAGAGCAGAAGATTGCCGAGGCGATGGCCAAAGGTGAGTTTGATCATTTGCCGGGAGAGGGCAAGCCACTGGTGTTTGAGGATTTGTCACATGTTCCAGAAGAGCTGCGGATGTCGTACAAGCTGTTGAAAAATGCAGGTATTTTACCGGAAGAGCTACAGCTGCAAAAGGAATGTGTCCAGTTACGTGATTTGCTTCACGCTTGCCATGAGGCAGGAGAGCAACAGCGGATCAGTCGCAGGCTGACTGAGAAATCACTTCGTCTTCGTATGCTGCTGGAGGAAAGAGGGCTGAATATGTCGTCTGTATTTTATGAATATGAGTCTGCTGTGCGTCAGCGACTGGAGGAATAACAGCGAGAGGAGCAAAGGGCGGAATGCCCTTGCCCATACACTTTCTTTCCGTGTTTTATCTCATTACCGTTGCAGTGCAGATAATTTCGTGAGGCATTGCTTGGTCAGGATGACTGGCTCCCGAGGCAGCTTGTCCAAATGAAAGCCATCGATTAAATCCATAGCCTTCACAGGCTCAGGAGAATCCAACAGCCCGGAAAAATAGGCGAGCCAGCCAATGACGGCTTCCGGTGTAATTCCTTGCCGACGCATGGCTCGGAGTGCTACGCCACCATGTCGTTTGGCCAGTCTACGTCCATCCGGACCCAGGACAAGGGGGACGTGTGCGAAACGTGGCGGCACTAAGCCCAGTGCTTGGTATAACAATAGCTGACGGGGAGTCGAATCGAGAAGATCATATCCGCGCAGCACATCGGTCATATGCATATTCGCATCATCGACGACGACGGCAAGTTGATATGAAAACATGCCATCCGCCCGTTTGATGATAAAATCGCCCCCCTCCGACGCACGGAAGGATACATGACCAGCTACCTGATCATGAAAAGAAATAATATCATCTGAATGCTGCGGTACTTTAAAACGAAGTGAAGGGAGTTTATGCTGTGCTTTAGCTAGAGCTTCTGAAGAGCTAAGGTTACGACATGTCCCTGAATATGCAGGTCCTTCACCCGACAGTCCGTGCGGAGCATGGGCGGCAGCCATAATGTCTGCCCGACTGCAAAAACAAGGATACAGTAAATCTTGCCCCTGGAGTTTCTCCAATGCAGATTGGAAGCGTTCAAGTCGCTGGCTCTGAGTGTAAGGACCATAGGGACCGCCAATGTCGGGTCCTTCGTCCCAATCCAGCCCGATCCAGCGCAAATCCTCCATAATTCCTTGCGCCAATGCGCTGCGAGCTCGTGTCATATCAATATCTTCTATGCGCAAAATATAGGTTCCGCCTAGGGAACGAACATGCAGCCAGGATAATAAGGCGGTGCGAGCGTTTCCTAAGTGTATCCATCCCGATGGTGTTGGGGCGAATCGTCCTCTAATGGGTTGGGTTTGTAATTCCATACGAAGTTACCTCGATTCTGTATTCCGTGTTTCTACAATCCGTCCTTTAGCAATCCATATCAACTATATTATAAAACGATCTTGCCGCGAGTGCATCTCGACAAGTATAGGAACTGGCACGGGAAAGTGTGCATACCTGCGAGGACCAGACGGCAAATTTAAATATCTGTATAATAGATTTAGAAGAATCATGCACGACAGATGAGATGAAATCCCTTTGCTGTGGACCAGTTTAACATTTTTTATTCGATTTTCAATAATTACAGGTAGTGAAAAATTCACAATAGCAAAAGAATTCAAACTTAGATTCTACGCCTCAAGCGTATCATTGGAGAGATTTCATTGACAGATAAACAATTGCCTATTACGCAAGTCATCCCCGAGCTTAAGCATGCCTTGCTATCCCATTCAGCGGCGGTCCTGATTGCACAGCCGGGAGCGGGGAAAACAACAGTAACACCATTAGAACTGCTGCATGAGCCGTGGCTGGCGGAGCAAAAGATAATTATGCTGGAGCCGCGACGCTTGGCAGCACGTGCGGCAGCAGCGCAAATGGCAAGGGCGCTAGGCGAGTCAACTGGGAAGACCGTAGGTTACCGCGTTCGTATGGATACAAAGGTAGGACCAAGCACGCGGATTGAAGTGGTTACGGAGGGCGTACTGACCCGGATGTTGCAACATGATCAGGCTTTGGAGGGGGTCGGGCTGATTATTTTTGATGAGTTTCACGAACGCAGCTTGCATGCAGACTTGGGCTTGGCACTTGCCCTGCAAAGCCAGGCGCTGCTGCGACCGGATTTGAAAATATTAATCATGTCTGCCACCCTAGAGGCAAAGCCTGTATGCAGACTGCTAGGGGATGCACCCTTACTGGAGTGCCCAGGCACCGTATTTCCGGTAGAAACCTTGCATATGTCCAAGCCTTCGTCAACCTCATTAGAGTCTTTTACGGCTGAGACGGTAGAAAAGGCGCTTTATGCCCATGAAGGCGATTTACTGGTGTTTTTACCAGGGGCTAGAGAAATTCATAGAACAGAACGAGAACTGACGTCCAGAAATTTACCGGCCTCCGTCAAAATCATTCCGCTGTACGGCAGCATGAAGCTGGAGCAGCAAGATGAGGCAATACGCCCGTCGGCTCCGGACAGCCGTAAAGTGGTATTAGCCACCTCGATTGCCGAGTCCAGCTTGACCATCGCGGGGATTACGGTGGTGATCGATAGCGGACTGTCACGCGAATCGGTGTTTTCCGCGCGAACCGGCATGAACCGTTTGACCACCGTTAAGGTGTCCAAGGCCTCCGCCGATCAGCGGCGCGGGCGGGCGGGCCGTCTCCAGCCGGGCGTGTGCTACCGGCTGTGGAGCGCGCAGGAGCATGCCGCGCTCCCTGATGCCAGCCGCCCGGAAATCGCGGCGGCGGATCTGGCCCCGCTCGCGCTGGAGCTGGCGGCCTGGGGCGTGCGCGAGCCCGCCGAGCTGGGCTGGCTGGATGCCCCGCCTGAGGCGGCGTACCACCAGGCCACAGGTCTGCTGCGCCAGCTTGGATGCCTGGATGCCGCAGCCGATGGTACAGCAGGCGGCATCACCGCGCATGGGCGCGAGGTATCCGCCTTGGGTACGCACCCGCGCTTAGGACACATGCTGCTGCGCGCAGCAGCTCTCGGCCTGGCCCCAACCGCCAGCCGTCTGGCGGCGCTGCTGCAAGAGCGGGACCCGTTCCGTGCTCATGGCGGAACGGATTTGCGCCCGCGGCTGGATGCCTTGCGCGAGGCGGCTCATGCCCGCAGCACGCACAGCCTGCTGGGAGCGGCAGACGATACGGTGATTCGTCGTATCGTGCAGGAGAGTCGGCAGCTGCTAGCCACGCTGCCGACCACAGCCGCATTGCAGGACGAGCCTGACGGCTCCGCGGCCTGCGGGCTACTGCTGGCCTTTGCGTATCCGGATCGGATCGCGCAGGGCCGAGGGGATGGCCGCTTTTTGCTTAGCGGCGGCCGGGGGGCGCGACTCCGACAAGTGGAGTGGATATCGCGTTCGTCCTATCTCGTCGCCGCCGAAGTGGACGACGAGGGAGCAGATGGCGCCATTCAGTTGGCGGCACCGATTGAATTGCAAGAGCTGATCCAGCATTGCAGTGATTTGCTGCTGGAACAAGCCAACGTATACTGGGATAGCTCCGCTTCAGCCGTGAGAGCCCGTAAGGTACTGCGGCTGGGCTCGCTTATCCTAAAGGAAGCGTCCTATGAGCGACCTCCGGCTGAGGAAATCGCGGCTGCCTTAATGCAGGGTGTGCGGGAACGTGGCCTCAAACTGCTGTCCTGGAATCGGCAAACCCTTCAGTTGCAGGCGCGTCTGATTTTTATGCACTTCTCTGCGCCCGAGGATTGGCCTGACAGCTCGGAATCCGCGCTGCTGGATTCACTGGAATCATGGCTGCTGCCATTTGTAGTTGGTGCCAAAAATTTAGCTGATCTGCAACGACTGGACGGTAGTGAATTGCTGCTTGGCAGATTGAATTGGGAACAGCGACAGCAGCTCGAACAGGAAGCACCGACGCATATACGCGTTCCCAGTGGTTCTCGTATTCCTGTCGATTATTCTCAACCTGAGGCACCTTCGCTGGCCGTGAGACTACAAGAACTGTTCGGCATGAAGGATACGCCCCGTATTGGACGCGGACGAGTTCCGATTGTGCTGCACCTCCTGTCACCAGCCCAGCGACCTGTGCAAGTGACATCCGACCTGTCCAGCTTCTGGAGCGAGGCATATTTTGAAGTCAAAAAGGACCTAAAAGGAAGATACCCTAAGCATTATTGGCCAGATGATCCACTAGAAGCTGTGGCGACTAATAGAGCAAAGCCCAAGCGATAATCGGCAACCGAACCTGGAATAGACATCATCGCGAATTTTGTAAAATCGTTTAAACGTCAGGATAGTGGGGTAATAAAAAAACGAACCACTCAACAACAACATATTGGGAGGTAACTATCATGGCTAATAACTTAAACGATTATAATGAAAAGAAAATTGTTGGTGTTTTTGATACCGAGCAGGAAGCATCTCGTGCAATTGGACAATTGCAGAGCAAAGGAATCCCAAGCAGTGAAATTTCTGTGATCACACGTGACCGTGACGACTTAAGGACGATTAGTGAAGAGACAGGCACCAAAGCACCGGAGGGTGTGGCTACAGGAGCGGCTACTGGTGGTGTTGTAGGCGGTGTCGCTGGCTTGCTGGCAGGCATTGGTGCCTTGGCGATTCCAGGTATCGGACCTATTCTTGCAGCTGGACCTATTGCGGCTACCCTTACCGGGGCAGCTGTCGGAGCGGGAGCAGGTGGCTTGGTCGGTGGGCTGGTCGGACTAGGTATTCCAGAAGATGATGCTCGTCAATACGAGACATACGTCGATCAGGGCAAGATTTTAGTGCTGGTGGATTCCGCTGATCATCACAGGGATGTTTATGATATTTTCCGCACCAATCGTTCTCTGAATGCGGATCGTTACAGAACATATGATGATACGGTGGCAGATTCGCGGACAGGTGCGTACACAGATACTAGAAGGAACCTGTAAACACCGAACGGCTAGTTAAGGACGTGATTTAACAGGCTTTTCTATCTCCTTTGTATACAGGTTATTTCTACAGCAGCAGTCTTCCCCAGAGGGAAGACTGCTGCTTTTATGTGTTACCTACTTATTGAAACCACCTAAGTCAGATGATGCTTGGCTTGCATTGGCACGTTTATCCTCCTATATATTTTTATAGAATTGTCGTTATAATAGATTTGGGGATTTTACAAAAATCCTGGATTTATAAATTGCTAGATGCAACAGGAGAGTGACATGAGTCAAAAAGAGAGAATTTCCGAAGTTGCTTTGCTGAGAGGACTGGCTTTTGCAGCCGTTGTTCTTCAGCATTCCGTCGCACACTATGCGGTTGCGCAGGGGGCGCGCATCCAGGACGGAGTTGTGATGACACTATTACTGCTGTGTTCCAAATTTGCAGTGCCTGTGTTTGTGTTTATTACTGGAATGGTGTTATTTTACAATTATGATGGAGCCTTAAAATATGGAACGTTTTTACGTAAACGATTCATGGACATCATTGTTCCTTATATTATATGGTCTCTTTTATACGAGTTGGGGAATCAGCTTGCGCAAGGTGGAGGATTTATTCACCCGTTAGATTTTTTCCAGAAGCTGTTGAACGGGAAAAGCAGCTATCATCTATGGTATATCGTTATGATTATCCAATGTTATGTGTTATTTCCCGTGTTTCGTTATGCTGTACGTCGTTTGTCTGCGCTACTGCCTTCAACATGGCGACCCACTGCATTGGCTGGATTCAGCGTACTCTATATTTTGCTTATGTTCGCGGTTGGACCCGTATATCAAGTGATGGATCAGCTCCAGCTTCCCGTCATTTCTTCTTGGTTTACCATATATGCTGACCGGAATGTGATCTATTTTTTCTTTTATTTTCTTTTAGGAGCGGCAGCCGGGATGAACATCAAGCGTTGGAATGCTTGGGTCATCAAGGCACAGTTGGTATACTGGCCGTTGTTTATCGTGATTACAGGGTACTTGCTGTATGAGATGATTGGTCAGTTCCAGACGCCGCAAGGTACGGTTCTTTCCTTTAATTACTTGTCTCTGCTACGTCCGGTCATGGCTGTATATTGCATCACGTCTATTTTTGTAGCTTATCGGATAGCAACGTGGATTGCTCACAAGGGAGGACGTGCGGCGAGGGTGCTAACGGCCATCGGAACATTGTCCTATGGAGCGTATCTGATGCATGCCTTTATGTTGCGCGCAACCTACTATTTTGATAGTGCGTTGTTTGCCGATTGGAGTCACGTTCTTCGTACATTGGCTTCATTTGTTCTTTGTATGATCTTTTCCATTGCTGGAACATGGGTGCTGGCACATTTGCCTTTGGGTAAATGGATTGTGGGTCTTCGGATTCGTCCTCGTCCGGCAGGAAGTCCGCCAGCCATACAAAAGCAAGCTTGATTCAGCGATCAAGTTACATTATTTCACAAAAAGTATCCCGAAGCCCTCAGAAGAAGGCCGAGGGATACTTTTTTAAGTGGTATTATGCTATTTCAATACATGAAAAATTCACAATAGAAAATCATAAAATCACCCTCAGCGCTACGCACACTACTCTAGAATGCTTCATTCCATAGTTCTCGTCATCTTAACACCAGTCACAAGGGAGGGAGAATTCTCGTAAGCTCTCATATTTATGAAAGGAAATAGTCTATGGACGCAGAGTGGTTTATAATGGAAGATAAGAGACTTGAATAAGGTGTAGAGGAGGTTGTGAAATGGCGTTTATGATATCCCAGCGGGCTTTTATCAAAATTTATCTGATCACAATGGTAGAGAGGCATCGCGGATATGGATATCAGATGCTCGAATCGATGAAAGATGAGTTTAGTGGTTTCGGATATGTTCCGCCTCAAAGCGAGGTCTACCGGGCACTGCATGAACTGGTTCAGGAAGGCGTTTTTTACCGTACCAAACGATTAAAAGGAACAGACCCGCGTGTAGATTTCCAGGAGATTGTGCTCTATCATTTCACAGACGATGGAGAGGAGAAAGCTCGGCTGTACAAAAAGCAGGTCAAAGCCGACCTGGACCGTTGCTTAGGTATGCTGCATAAAGCGGAACAAGACAACTATTCCTGACGACGAAAGGATGAGAATGATGGGTAGAAAGCTGAAATGGGGAATTTTAGGCACGGCGGAGATCGCCAAAATCGCTGTAATTCCGGCGATTCAGCAATCCGAACGCGGAGAAGTACTTGGAATTGCTAGTCGTAATGCGGATAAAGCCACTGAGGCCGCCCGGGAGTTCGATATTCCGAGAAGTTATGGAAGCTATGACGAGCTGTTGGCCGATCCCGAAATCGGAGCAGTGTATATACCGTTGCCGAACCATCTGCATGAAGAATGGACCATAAAAGCAGCGGAGGCCGGCAAGCATGTTTTGTGTGAAAAACCATCTTCTCTTAGCTCGGCCGGGACAAGCCGTATGATTGAAGCATGTCGCCGTGCAGGAGTGACTTTTGCAGAAGCTTTTATGTATCGCTATCATCCCAAACATCGAAGAATTAAGGAAATCATCAATAGTGGGGAAATTGGTGACATTCGCGGTATTCATTGCACGTTTACATTTAACAATACCGATCAGGCAGATAATGTGCGCTTTAATAAAAGCATGGGCGGTGGCTCGTTGTATGATGTGGGCGTGTATCCGATATCAGCCGCTCGTATGTATTTGGATCGGGAGCCGGAGGCAGTGACGGTACATGCTTTATTTTCCCCGGAGCATGACAACGTTGATATGATGGCCTCCGGTCTGCTGGAATTTCCGGGTGGAGTCAACCTTACTTTCGATTGTGGCATGTGGGCAGCCAACCGTTCCAACATGGAAATTCTCGGCAGCAAGGGTACGATTGCGATGCCCAAAATGTTCGGTTGGGAAAGAACCTCTGTCGTACCGCAAATTTTCGTTCACGTTGGTTCGGTTACGCGTGAGGAACGTCTAAAGGGTTTTAATTCTTTTGAACTGCAAGCTGATGCTTTTGCCAAAGCCGTACTTGACGGTATTCCTTTGCCATATGAGCCAGAAGATGCGGTTAGTAATATGAAAGTGATCGACGCCTGTATTGAATCAGCTCGCAGTCGTAAACGGATAGAGATTGGATAAGCAGGATTACCGTATTCCCAGAAGACATAAAAAGGCAGCCTGTCTCAAGGACAAGCTGCTTTTTTAGATGAACTAATACATAGATATTTTTAATGAGTCTTTGCACATTCGAGCATTACATATTTTCATCATAATCTGTGACATCACGCTTGGCGGCTGTCGCAGGCGAATTCGATGTGCCGTATTTTTCTACTGCGTCCCATGCGCCCGCATCGTCAAATCGTCCTGCATTCCGTTGGCGAACCTCACCTGCACCTTTGGGCGGCGGAGTCATAACCTGTTCCTCGATTGGACGGTCATTCGATAATTCCCGTGTTGGCGTGTGCTCGACGGTATAGGCTGTATATGGAATGGCTTGTAACCGTTCAAAAGGAATTTCTTCGCCGCTCTCCACACATATTCCATACGTCCCATCTTCCATCCGTTGCAGGGCTGCATTAACCTGCTCCAGCTCGTTTTCCAGCGACTCATTAATCGCCAGATCACGGGATCGTTCAAAGGTTTCCGTCCCTATATCAGCAGGGTGGTTATCATAGGATGAGAGTTCCCCTGTGGAATCTGTCAGTGTTTCTCCCAATTTCGTATTTTCCTGACCGTTTTGTTTAAAATGTTTTTCTAAATCCTTTTTCTGCTCCAATAACATATGTTTCAGCTCTGCAAGCTGCGAATCGTTCAAATGGTTCATGATCATCTCTCCCCTTCATGGTCTGTATGACTGGCGTGTATGCTCTTTTATACCCGTTCATAGACCCTAGCAATCAGCAGAGACTTTTATTCCCAGCCTAGAATGTGATATAAAAAGAATAGTGTGTTAAGGAGGGAAAACCGATGGATGAACATATGAAGCGTCGTCTGGATAAGCAAAAGCAGTTGTTTAAACAACTGGGCATTCAGCTGGACGCGCTCTCCATTCATGAGAAACAGTTCAAAAATAAAATGCGCGGCTATGATCCGGATGAGGTGGATGCCTTTCTGGATGAAGTAATCAAGGATTATGAACGCTTTTATGCGAATATAGCCGACCTGATGGACAAGTGGCAGGAGCAGCAGGCAACCATACGTGATTTGAAAAGTGCACCCAAGCCTGCCACCGACTTTAATGCACTTGACCGTCGTCAACTGGAGGATATCATTAAGCAGTTGGAATATAGTGTGCGCCAACTAAAAGTGCGAGTACGCCCTGAAAATGACTATTTTCCGGAGTAAGGAATAGTTAGCACTGTGTCGTTGCCTCTATTGTGGTATGATGGAAACATGCATTTTATCAAACATTTAATGAGGCACACATATAAAGGTGGTTAACATGAGTACCCATTTTTCCGTTAGTATCCATTGTCTGCTTCTTCTTGCCGAAGGGGCACCCGAGCGAATGACTTCGTCACTTATTGCTTCCAGCATCAATACCAACCCGGTAGTTGTAAGAAGAATTATGAGCCGACTCAAGCAAGCGGGTCTGGTGGATTCGTCACCGGGAGCGCGCGGCTTTCGTCTAAGCATGTCGAGTTCAAACATCAATCTGAAAATGATCTATGAAGCGACCAAGGATGAAGGTCCGTTGTTTGCCATTCATACCGACAGCAATCATAATTGCGAGGTTGGCAGGAACATAGACGCTTTGTTGGATGGTTTATACACCGTGGCAGAGCAGAAAATCCAGGCGTTTTTCGAGACCGTTACGTTGCGAGATCTGGAGCAGGCGCTCCAGCAGCGGGTTGGGCAACAAAGTTCATCCGTGTGAAGACGCTGGTAAGGAGAAATTGATATGAAAATCATCGTACTTTCAGACACTCATATGCCACACAGAAGCAAAACACTGCCTAGTCGGCTTGTGCAGGAGTTAAAAGGCAGTGACCTCATTCTCCATGCCGGAGACTGGACGGATTGGTTCGTATATGAACGTCTAGCTGAATTTGCCCCTGTGAAGGGCATTGCCGGGAACAATGATGGAACCGACATCGTGGAGCGTCTAGGCTATCAACGAATCGTTGAAGTCCAAGGCAAGCGGATCGGCATGGTTCATGGTCACGGCTGGCGCGGCTCGACAGAGAATATCGCACTGAATACATTTAAGGGAGAAACATTGGATTGCCTGATTTATGGACATTCGCATATTCCTGTGGTCAAAAAGATAGATGATCTGCTTGTCCTTAATCCGGGGTCTCCGACGGACAAGCGCGGTGAAGACGAATACTCATTTATCGTGCTGACGATTGAAGACGGGCAGATGGAAGCACGGCTTGTTCTTTATCCAGATAAACATTGATATAAAACCAACAACTGTTGATTAAAGGGGAAGCTATGGCTATTTTTGATTTAGAACCGATGAAGCATCATGTGTTGATCTGCAATGGAGGCACATGTATGCGACATGAAGGCGAAGAAGTTACACAAGCAATTCGGGATGAAATTCGTAAACAGCATGCAGAAGCCTATATTCACACGACCAGAACTCGTTGTAATGGGCGCTGTCATGATGCTGCGGTTGTGATCGTATATCCGCAAGGGGACTGGTATGGTCAAATGACCCCCGCCTCAGGTACAAAGCTGGTGCAGAAGCTCGTAGCGGGAGAGAAGCTGGAACCTCATCTTTTTCATGAGTGTACACGTAAATCCAGCTCGGAATAACCCAGTCAACGATCTATAAGAGCATGAGTAGAGAAAATCTTTCGGAGATTTTCTCTTTTTTGCGTTTAATCCCCAACCTGAAAGGTAAAAGTATACTGTGGATACCAATCCGATAGGGAGGGAAGAAAGATGAACCCATTTGAAGATAAGCTACACGGTGAGAATGAGCAAAAAAGCCAGACGGGGAAAGAGACAACGGAATCTAAACATCAGGAACAGCCGATTAATCGTGATCATGCAGAGCAGTATCCGACAGATCAGGAAAGCTTGTTCGACCGTTTTGAAATCGAGCAGACGGTAGATGCCATTCCCGTAGAGGATTTAAAGATGGAAAGACAAGAGGAGAGAGACAAGGATGTAACCAAGCACACCTCTTCTAGTGAGAAAAAATATAATGGCGGCGTATAATTTTCGACTAACTGGTAATATTTAAAAAGAAATCTCTTGACTTTAAGATATATGCGATGTATATTAAGTTACGAAAAGTAATTAATTTTTCTCAGGAGGTAACAAAATGACTAAAGACTTCTTCACAGCTCTGAAAGACAGACGCTCCTATTATGGCATTAGCAAAGAACAAGTAATTTCTGACCAACGGATTCAAGAGATCGTAGAGGAAGCTGTGAAGTACACACCTACCTCTTTCAATTCCCAAACTTCACGCGCTGTAGTGTTGCTCGGAGAGCATCATGACAAACTGTGGAATATTACAGAAGATATTTTGCGGGAAGTGGTAGGCAATGAAGAACAATTCAAATCTACTGCTGAGAAAATGAACGGTTTCCGCAGCGGTTACGGAACGGTCTTGTTCTTTGAAGACAACAACGTGGTAGCTGGTCTGCAACAACAATTTGAAGCGTATGCGGACAATTTCCCAATCTGGGCCAATCAATCTAACGGTATGCTGCAACTGGTTGTATGGACGGCTCTGGAGCAAGAAGGATTGGGCGCATCTCTTCAGCACTATAATCCTTTGATCGACGAAAAAGTGAAAAATGAATGGAACATTCCTGAACATTGGAAACTGATTGCTGAAATGCCATTTGGTAAACCGACATTCCAACCAGGTGATAAGGAATTCCAGCCGATTGAAGAACGCGTAAAAACATTTAAATAATGATCATATTAGTATGATGATTCAGGTTTGACATGAAAACCTGAAAACAGCACTGTGGATAATCCGCAGTGCTGTTTGTGATTTCAATTTTTATAGGTTAATTCATCCGTAAGTGGGTGATATTATGTTTGAAATTGGATGAGAAGTTTACATAAGTGTGATTGCTTTTTTTGCAGATGTTTAGCATTTGCGCGTATTTGAAGGAGGAATTAGGACATGAACTACGATTGCATTATTGTCGGTGGGGGAATTGCCGGATTGCAAGCAGCCATTCAATTGGGTAGATACAGCAGTCATCGGGTGCTGGTGATCGATTCGGGCTATGGTCGATCTACGCTGTGCCATCAGTATCATAATATTTTGGGCTTTCCTGATGGGATTTCTGGTGAAGAGCTACGACGGCTTGGACGTAGTGAAGCCACGAGGCTAGGCACTGAATTTGTTGATGGTAAGGCGATAAAAGCGACCAAGAGAGATGAGCTTTTTGACATTGAAATGGAGACAGGGTCAGTTTATACGTCAAAAACGCTGTTATTGGCCACAGGGCTGACGGACCGTTTTCCAAAGCTGGAAGGGCTACAAGCCTGCTTGGGCAACAGTGTATATGTGTGCCCGGACTGTGACGGGTATGAGGTCCAGGATCGCAGTACAGTCGTCATGGGGGCGGGCAAAGCGGGAGCTTCCATGGCCTTGATTTTGTCGGCACGTACCGATCACCTTGTCTATGTCAATCATGAGCGTTCAGAAGTACCGGACGAGCTGATCGTGAAGCTGCGGGAAAAAGGGATTGAATATAAGGAAGCAACCATTTCTGAGATTATCACGGGACAACCGGGCTGTTTTGAAGGAGTGCGATTGGCTGATGGACAAGTGGTCCGAGCAGAGAGGGGTTTCTTAGCTTTTGGAAGCAACCATGTTCATTCAGAGCTGGCGGAGCAACTGGGTGTACATCTGCTGCATAACAAGCATATTGAGACGCATCCTCGCAGCAAAATGACAAACGTGGAAAATGTATGGGTGGCCGGAGACTTAGGGGCTCATGCCGAGCAAGCGACGGTTGCAATGGGAGAAGGAGCTATGTCAGCAATCTGGATACACAAGGTATTATCTGGTATGAAAACAAAAATACCGCAACTCTGAGAGCTGCGGTCTAGAACGATGGGCGTGTACTTGGTTGAAGATGAGGCTCGAAGCGTCTTAGTTGATCGCTCATGCCATACTTGCGTAAAATTTCCGTCTGTTTGTTACCGATGAGATCAAAATGAGGATAGGGCTGACGCTGATGTATATACTGGGGGTTCAATCCGTTGAGCTTGCACCATGAGCGTAGCTTATTCAAGTCAGAACAGCCCACCTTGGTGACAGTTGTAATGCTTGGAAAGCGGTCATCCAGCCAATAATGCGTTAGAAAAGCAATCTGGCCACGGCTGACCTCTCTTTTCCAGGTCAGTAGTTCCTGTCGGGTGATGCCAAATGCCATCGGTCTCATCCTTTCCTGGCTCATTACTGAAATCATGAGCTATTGCGTGGTTGTCCCATTATTTTCGTCCTATTGCTTGTATTATGATCCACATGGAGTAACACAATAACAGGAGAGCGTATTTGCCGATCTCCTGTTAGCGGTTTAGAGCCATCTTTCGGCCCAGCTCTCCACACCATTCAATGCATCACCTAGCTCTTTACCCTTACGTGTCAGCGAATATTCGGTACGCACAGGCCGCTCTGTGATGACATTGCGAAGGATTAGGCCGGAAAGCTCTAGTTCCTTGATGCGCTCGTTGAGCATGCGTTTGCTAAGATCAGGTATGGAGACTTGAATTTCACTAAATCGTTTGGGATGTTCCATCAAAGTATGAATGATGAGAGCGGTCCATTTTTTGCTGATGATCTGAAAGGACTGTTCCACCTTACCGCACAAAAGCTTAGGCTGCCTGTCGTCGCTCATCTGAATCCCCTCAATTTCATTGTTGTTTTAAACAGTATACTAAAAGTAACTCTGTATACCAATAGTAACTATAATGCATTGTATCAACTGTGACAATTTTAACAGTTTTTTCTCTTTCCTATCGTCAATCATACCACAGAAAACGTTATCATTACAGGATATATCGAATGTTCACGATTTCGCTAAAATTTGATTGACTTGCCCCTTATTTTGGGTGTATTATGGGTTACGTTAATTCCTCAGGTAACTTTTAATAACCTCATCTTTTATAATGGGAAGAAGGAATATTTCATGGATTCAATGACATTTGTCTTATTTGGAGCGACAGGGGATTTGGCCAAACGCAAAATTTACCCTGCCTTGTATAATTTGTTTGTAGAAGGTAAAATTCCGGCTTCCTTTTCTGTAATTGGGATGGGGCGTCGTGAAGTGGCAGACGAGCAATTTCAAAGTAATGTAGAGCAATCCATTAAGGATTTTTCCAGACATGTGAATGAAGACCGTGCACAGATGGATCAGTTCTTAAGTGCTTTCCGTTACAGCGCATTGAACGTTAACCACCCGGAAGATTATAAAAAGCTGCTACAACTTGCTGAGCAACGTGAAAATGACTTGGGAATTCCGGGGAACCGCATGTTTTATTTATCGGTGGCACCGGAATTTTTTGATGTGATTGCCCACAATATTCGGGAAAGTGGTTTAGCTGAAACAAAGGGTTGGAAACGACTCATTATTGAAAAACCATTTGGGCATGATTTGGAATCGGCACGTGAGCTGAATGATCGCCTGAGCAGAACCTTTGCTGAGGATGAAATTTATCGTATTGACCATTACTTAGGTAAACCTATGGTTCAAAACCTGGAAGCCTTGAAATTTGCTAATCCATTGCTTCAAGGGATCTGGAACAACCAGTACATTGCCAATGTGCAAATTACCGCTTCTGAGACTGTAGGTGTAGAGGAGCGAGCAGGATACTACGATCACTCCGGTGCTATTCGTGATATGGTACAAAATCACATGCTGCAGGTGCTGATGATGACGGCGATGGACAAACCGGGACATATCACAGCTGACCAGGTGCGGGACGAGAAAAGTAAGGTGATGGACGCGCTTCGTGCCCTCGATCCTTCCGATATTAAATCCAACGTAGTTAGAGGACAATATACCGAAGGTGAAATCAACGGAAAAGCAGTTCCATCCTATAAAGAAGAGCCGGACATCGGACCTGATTCGCAAAATGATACGTTCATTTCAGCTCGTCTTTGGATTGATAATGAACAATGGTCGGGTGTGCCGTTCTATATTCGTACTGGCAAACGCATGAAAGAAAAATCCACTCGTATCGTCGTGGAATTTAAAAAGGACAACACAGATCCTTATGCTGCTCAAGGGCAGCCTACAGACCCGAACTTGCTGATCATCCATGTTAACCCGGATGAAAAAGTAACACTTCGTTTGAACAGTAGAGATCCGCTGAACAATGGCCAGCTGGAGACGGTTCTGATGAATTATCATTCCGAGGCCAAGGATGTTCCAGAAGCCTATGAACGCCTCATCTATGATGCGCTGCGCGGTGATTCCACCTTTTTTGCTCATTGGAACGAAGTGGAGCTTTCATGGGTGTGGGTTCAACCAGTACTGGAAGCTTTTGCCCGTGGTGAAGTTCCGCTTCACACGTATGCGGCAGGCTCTTACGGTCCAGAAGCTTCAGATCAATTGTTGGAAGAACAAGGCTTTACATGGTGGTTGGACGAAAAGTCCGAAAGCTCTGAAAAAGCAGTCGTTCGTGCTTAACCCAACATAAAAAAAGTGTATACAAAATATATATTTGCTACGGCAGGAGGCCTTTATAATGCAAGTAGGATTAATTGGTTTGGGAAAAATGGGCTTGAATCTTGGAAAAAACCTGATCGATCATAAGCATGAAGTTGTGGCTTATGACGTCAACGCAGCTGCAATCCAAGAAATGAAGGAATATGGAGCTAAGGGTGCTTCTACTTTGGAAGAGCTTGTGCAAGCAACTCAATCCCCTAGAGTGCTGTGGATTATGGTTCCTCACCAAATTGTTGATTCTGTACTGGATCAGCTTCAACCGATGTTGTCCAAAGGAGATATCATTATCGAAGGCGGAAACTCTCATTACAAAGAGTCCATTGCTCGCCATGCCCGTCTGAAAGAATATGGTATTAGCTTCATGGATGCAGGAACTTCTGGCGGTATGGAAGGCGCGCGCAACGGTGCTTGTTATATGATCGGTGGCGATCCAGAAGCTTGGGCAGTTGTTGAGCCTATTTTCCGCGATACAGCGGTGGAAAATGGATATCTGTATGCAGGTAAATCCGGTAGCGGACATTTTCTGAAAATGGTTCACAATGGTGTGGAATACGGCATGATGGCATCCATCGGTGAAGGCTTTGAAGTGCTGGAGAAAAGTAACTTTGACTTTGATTACGAACAAGTAGCGCGTGTGTGGAACAACGGTTCCGTTATCCGCTCTTGGCTGATGGGCTTGACAGAACGCGCATTTTCCAAAGATGCAAACCTGGAGGAAATCCGTGGGGTTATGCACTCTTCCGGCGAAGGTAAATGGACAGTTGAGGAAGCACTGGATCTTCAGGCAGCAACTCCGGTCATTGCCTTGTCCTTGCTGATGCGCTACCGTTCGCTGGATGCCGATACATTCAACGGAAAAGTAGTTGCTGCACTGCGCAATGAATTTGGCGGCCACGCTGTAGAGAAGAAGTAATAACGATATAAGTTAGTATCTATCCCCGTAGCTTCATGACTGCGGGGATATTGCTATATGTTTTTGAGTATCAGATTTTTGTAAAATTCTTCCTTATGCATATTTTTCCTTGTATATCCGCACAATAGGTAAAAAAAGGCGGAGGGATGAATTGCATATGTGCAAAAGATTTTCGTTATCGGCAGATTTGGATGAGGTCAGGGATCATTTTGGTATACAACGTGTCATGTATTATTATAAAACACGTTATAACATGAGTCCCACCCAGCATGTTCCAATCGTGCTGCATCAGGATGGAGAACGGGTGCTTGATGAATTTCGCTGGGGATTTATTCCCTATTGGGGCAAGGATTGTGTCAATGCAGACCTGAATACCGTTCGGGTAAATCCCAGTTATCGCAAGATGGCGGAAACCCGTCGCTGTATTATTCCGTGCAATGGATTTTATTATTGGCGAAAATTAGGAAAACGCATGTGTGCCGTCCGAGTGGTATTGCCGGAACAGAAAATGTTTGCGGTCGCGGGGCTATATGAGATATGGCAGGATAGCCGAAAGGAACCGTTACGCACCTGTACGATGATGACGGTTCAAGCTAATACGGATATACGTGAATTTGACAGCCGTATGCCCGCTATTTTGGAAGTAGACCAAATAGATTCATGGCTAGATCCGTCGCTCCAGAACATTGATGAGTTGCTGCCTTTATTGAGCACGTATGAGCAAGGTGATATGAGCATCTATCCGGTGACCCCGCTGGTGGCCAATGATGAACATGATAGTCGTGAATGCATTCAGGAAATGGATTTGCAGTGGTCCTGGATTAAACCTTAAATGTATGTTTGAAGATTTGTGTCTAATATTGATCATAAGCTTCCCGCCACCTGCATAGGTATGTAGTGGGGAACAAGCGTCATAATCCGGGGAGAGGGGAAACGGCCGAAGGAGTATCTCATATGGGATGGAGGCGATTGGAATGAGTAACGATACACTCATCCAGCTGCTGGTGCTCATGGTGACGATCATCGGTCTGGTCCAAAACCGGTAAGTGGCAGGTTCCAGAAGGCGGGAGAATTGCCGTAGGCAATCTTCCGTTTTTTTCTGCGTTAAAATGCTCGCGGATTGAGGAAGCTTGCGGTACAATAGAGGCTGGACTACAGGTGACAAGACACTTGAATATACGTCTACATACGATGCATTAAGGGAGAGCGGATCATGAGTGAATTAACTTCATTACCACCAGCCAAGAAAAGGAAATTGCTTTTTAGCGCAGGTCTAAGCTGGCTGTTTGATGCTATGGATGTGGGGCTGCTCTCATTTATAGTCGCAGCATTGGCTAAGGAGTGGCATCTCGGATCGGAGCAGATTGGTTTGCTGACTGCGATGAATTCGATAGGAATGGTATTTGGGGCTGCTTTGGCAGGGATTTTGGCAGATCGTTACGGCAGACGCGCTATATTAGTGTGGACACTGTTGATCTTTTCCATTGCCAGTGGCTTGTCTGCTTTGGCTACAGGTCTCGGTATGCTGCTGGTGCTGCGTTTTATTGCTGGCGCAGGCTTAGGTGGAGAATTGCCTGTTGCTTCGACACTGGTGTCAGAATCAGTGCCTGTGAAAGAACGAGGGAGAGCGGTTGTGCTGCTGGAAAGCTTCTGGGCGGCAGGTTGGATTCTTTCGGCTCTTATTGCCTATTTTGTTATTCCGAAATATGGTTGGCAGCTTGCCTTTATTCTCGGCGCAGTACCTGCCCTGTACGCTCTTTATTTGCGCAGAGCTATTGAGGATTCACCGCGATACAAACAGCAAAGCGTCAAACTTCCGTTACGTGCACGCTTGGCTGCGATTTGGTCAGGACCCCATCGCAAGTCTACGCTAATGCTGTGGATTTTATGGTTTACAGTTGTATTTTCATACTATGGCATGTTCCTGTGGCTGCCAAGCATAATGTTTATGAAAGGGTTTGAACTGGTTAAAAGCTTTGAGTATGTCCTAATCATGACACTTGCACAATTACCAGGTTATTTTACCGCTGCCTATCTGATTGAAAAGCTGGGTCGCAAATTTGTACTAATTATCTACTTGTTGCTCACAGCAGTGTCCGCTATTTGGTTTGGAACTTCGGAAACGGCAGGGATGCTGCTGGCTGCTGGTATCTGCTTGTCCTTCTTTAATCTCGGTGCATGGGGCGCCATGTATGCTTATACCCCGGAGCTATACCCAACGTCTGCTCGTTCTACCGGTGTGGGTATGGCAGCTGCATTTGGCCGTATTGGGGGCGTAATCGGGCCTTTTGTGGTTGGTATACTCGTAGGACAAGGCATAGCGTTACCATCTATCTTTGCGATTTTCTTCGTAGCTATCCTGATCGGAGCAGTTGCTGTATGGTTGCTGGGTACCGAAACTAAAAATCAGGAGATTGACTAACCTTTACATTCACCTGTGTAAAGATTCATAATACAAGAGAGAGGAGTGACCTGAAATGGAGCATACCTTTCTGCTCAAGGCAGACTGGAACGGGGGGCGCAACAGCGACGGGCGTATTGAGGCCGGACAGTTGCGAACAGCGATTTCGATTCCGGCTGAGATGGGAGGCCCTGGTGTGGGCACCAATCCGGATGAAATGCTGCTCGGTGCAGCTGCTACCTGCTATCTGATTACTTTGGCGGCGATGATGGAGCGTGCCAGTCTCCCGGTGGTATCACTGGCACTGGAATCAGAAGGGATCGTCGATGTAACGAACAACATTTTTACATATCGCCGAATCGTGCATCGTCCGCGAGTTCTATTGTCCGTCGATGCAGCAGAATCACAAATCGAACAAGCATTGCGCCTTGCAGAGCAGGCTGAAACCTCATGCATGATCTCGCGTGCCGTAGCAGGAAATGTAGCATTGTCTACAGAGCCTGTGGTGGAGCGCGCCTCTTAAAGCAATATCTGTAACAGGAGCAATCATTCCAATTGCCCATCATTTTTTTAATCCAAGGAGGACACAACCATGACAGCACAACAAAAATTGCTCGTATTCGCAGGCTCTTACGCCGAATTGGAAGGTAACGGAGTTTATTCGTATACTTTTAATGAACAGACAGGAGCCCTGACGCTACAGGATGAGTTCTCCGGCTTGAAAAATCCTACATTCCTAAATGTGGACGTTAAAAATCGGAAGCTGTATTCTATTGGCGAGACAACTTCCGCTGCAGGAGCGAAGGTAGGCGAAGCCTCTGCTTTTGAAATTGACCCGGTTAAAGGCACATTTACATTGCTAAATCGTGCGGAAAACGTAGGCTCCACAACTTGTCATATTCAGCGTGATCCATCCGATCGTTACCTGATTGTGGTCAGCTACCACGGAGGTATGGTAGGGCTGGTCTCTCTGACTGAGGACGGACGTATCGGTGAGTTGCTGGATGTTAAACAGCACGAGGGCAAAGGAGCGCATCCTGAGCGTCAGGATCGTCCACATCCACATTCCAGCTTCTTTAGCCCGGACGGCCGCTTCCTGTTCGTACAAGATCTTGGACTGGATCTGATCCGTATTTATACCATTGATGACAGCAAAGGGCAACTGGTGCTGCACGGTGAAACAAAAACCCATGCAGGTGCAGGTCCACGTCACTTGACTTTCCACCCGAACAGTAAATTTGCTTTTGTTATTAACGAAGTGGATTCTTCCATTACTTCTTTTGCATATGATGCAGAAGCTGGTAAGCTTACTGAGCTGGAGAGTGTACCGACATTGCCGTCTGACTTTACTGGCGAAAACACAACTGCAGAAATTGCGATCTCACAGGATGGAGCTTATCTTTACGGTTCCAACCGTGGACATGATAGCATCGTAGTGTACGCTGTAGACGCTGCAACAGGCAAGCTGAGTCTAGTGGAGCATGTATCTGCTGAAGGCGAGCATCCGCGTCATTTTGCTTTGACACCTAATGGTGATTATATGCTCGTGGCTAACCGCGACACCAACAATATTGTTACCTTCAAAGTGGACAAGGCAAGCGGCCGCTTGACCTATAATGGACAACAAGTAACTGTGTCCAAGCCTGTATGCGTACAGCCTTTTTACTTTTCCGTGTAAAAATAGAGCAAAAACATCAGAATTATTGAAGTAACGGTATGCGGCTCGTGACCGCTACGAGAACGGACCAAACATAAAAATTTATTAGTAGAAACGGCTTGTAGGATAACTGCAGCCGTTTTTATTTTATACCCAGTCGTTCCAAATAGATCATTACCCACGGAAGTAATATAAAGTTTTAAGATCATAAATAAAATACGAATAATCTCGGTGGGAAAAGGGTACATATGTTATAAGCGGAACAGTTATCCCTTTTGCAATTTAGGACAAGCACTGTGGCTCCCATATATAAGGGTTGGAGCTTTGAAACGAAAAGATATATTTTAGTCTAAGTATTGGTATCAGTTTGTTAGATCGTTGTTGTTTTGGATAAATTCATGAAAGATGATAATGGCAAGGATAAGCTGAGTAACGAAGCGGGCAGTTGGATTTGGAGTAGCGATCGGAGAAACCATGTTTGCGCAGTGGGCTACACATTGCACGCATTCTTGAGGAGGATGGGATTCATATGAAAATAATCATTACACAAAAGGAAGCCGCCGACAAAGGAATCTGGACAGAGATTATGGGGATGTTTGCTGTAACCAAAGAGGACGAGGTATGGCAAAATGAAGAGTTTATTCTCACCGAGGAACAGGCACGTCAGGTGGGATTACTAAAATAACAAAGGTAAATTAGGACATGTCATCAAGTTTTAAGACCAAGTCTTAAAAAATCGTAACTTATTTTTTATGTATCTGATACACTTTTTAACCGTTCAAAGTTTATGATAGGTACACAAGGGTAATGAAGCTTACAGACACCGTGTACATACCCAAACGGCAAGGAGAGATCAGACATGATGAAATTAGCTTCGAAATGGACCGTATTGACTTTGATGATGATGCTGATTACGACGGCAGGGGCAACAGCGCAAGGCTACACACCTGTAGCAGCTGCTGAAAATCAGGAGACCGTATATATAAACCAAATGGACATTCGCGATGGACAAATTTATTTGTCAGCAGACCCGATTGAATGGTACGAAGGCGCAGCAGCAGACAAAGCATTTGTGGAGCATGAAGGAAATACAGGATTGGATGGAGCGCCGGATGGCTACTACATCGTAAACAATTCCGTACAAAATGACGTGTATCAGGTTGCACCAGATGCTACGGTAGAGGTGCAGATTTATGACCACACAGGGAATATAGAAGACACAGACGTGCAATGGAACGAATCCATTCCTTTGGCACAGTTTGAGAAGGATTTTGCTAAAAAGGATGTTCTGGACCTCAGCCAATTTCCATACCATGTTACGCTTCGTGACGGTAAGGTTGTAAAAATCGTGCAGCAGTTCATTCCTTAAATAGAGGTAAGCTCATACAGACACGTGCTTCTTACTTGATCACAGATCACAGGAGCACGTGTTTTTGTATTTTGTAGCAAAAAAAAGAGGATTTCCATCCCATAAAAGGGTGCGGACATCCTCTTTTCTTCATATATATAATTAGAACGATTTTGCTGCGTCTACTGCACGTTGTACGGCAGAAGCAACGATTTCTTGTGCTTGGTCAGGAGCTTGGTTATGTCCTTCCAGTACAACCTTCACAATGTCTTTAACACCGAAGAAGGTTAAGATGTTGCTCATGAAGTTCAGAGACATCTCAGCAGCAGCAGCAGGCCCTTCGGAATAAACGCCGCCTCTTGCATTCAACAGGGCTACTTTAGTGTTAGTTACAAGACCTACAGGACCTTCAGCAGTGTATTTGAATGTTTTACCAGCTTGGTTCAGGTAGTCAATGTATGTGTGCAGTACAGCTGGAATCGTCATATTCCAGAGCGGGAAAGCAAATACGACTTTGTCTGCTGCCAAGAATTGATCCAGGTAACCATTAGCGATGTTTGCCAGGCGAGCTTCTTCTGCGTTCAGCTCCATGCCTCTCGCGGATTTGAACGTGCCGTTGATCATGTTAGCGTTCAGATAAGGAAGTTCGACGGAGAACAGGTCCAGCTCAGTGATTTCATCAGATGGGTGGGAAGACTTGTAGCTTTCCACGAATGCGTTATACAATTTAACTGTTGCAGATTCTTCAGCTGTACGATCATTAGCTTTGACAAATAATACTTTAGACATGATTTATTTCCCCCTAAGTAAGTTGAATAAGTAAGTTTAGTTAGTAAGTTACCACGTAATATTACAATATAAAGATAATATCTGTCAACACTTCTATATTAAATTTACTTTGAAAAGCTGCTTTATTTTTTACACTGTGAAATTTACGTGTTTCTTTTGCAAAATATCAGTTTTGCGGTAAAATTTAAATGTAAAGTCTAATGAAGAGTGTGCTTGGATAGGCGAGGAAGGAAATGAACATGGTGCCATCAAGATTTAACACCATAGTTGAACGAAAAAAGGTGAGTAGCTTGAAGATAGGTTTTTTTGATTCGGGATTGGGTGGAATTACAGTATTGTCTGAGGCGCTAAGACGTTTGCCAAACGAAAATTTTGTTTACATGGCGGATACGCTTCATGTTCCTTATGGAACGAAAACACCCCAAGAGGTGCTTGGTTATGTCAAGGCTTCGGTGCAAACGATTCTAAAAGAGGATATTAAGGCATTGGTGATTGCCTGCAATACGGCTACAAGTATCGCGGTGGCGGAGCTAAGGAAGGAATATAAATTTCCGATTATCGGAATGGAACCAGCCGTGAAGCCAGCGGTCGAGATGAACCGAGCCAATGGTAAAAGAGTTCTGGTGCTGGCGACACCGTTGACATTAAAACAATCCGGTTATGCGGCACTAGTATCCAGAGTTGACGATCACGGAAGTGTGGACTCATTGCCTTTGCCGGAGCTCGTACAATATTGCGAACAGTTGAATTTTGACCGTACGGAATTGTTCAATTATTTTAACCATAAGCTGTCTTCGTTTAACTTAGACGTCTATGGTACGGTCGTGTTGGGATGTACACATTATCCATTTTATAAGGAAATTTTGAGAGAACTGTTGCCTTCTCATATTCAGCTCATTGATGGGAGCCAGGGAACGGTCAAACGCTTGAAACAGGTGCTGTCCGAGCGTAATTTACTGGCAGCTCCGTTGACAACGGGCCAATTGCAGGAGGGACATGTCACTTTTCTATGTACCAGTCAGGATAAGGCCTATGTCCATAAGATGGAGCGGGCGCTTGAAATCTATGCGGAGCATGAAAAAATATATTTGTAAGAAAAGAATGGCTGGCGAACAGGTGGGCTAGATTAGCAATCCGAAGCGCCAGCCGCATTATTTGTCGTATTATTTATGAATCAGATGCATAGGGAGGTTTTACATGGACATTCAATTTATCCTGAATGAGCTGTATGAAGCAGGCGTGCTTGAAAGCCATATGCAAAATCTCAAACCGCTGACTGGCGGAACTTCGAGTGAAGTGGTTGTTGTCATGGACGGTACCAGACCACGATATGTCATTAAGCAAAATGATCCCGCGATTGTAAAAGCCGAGGCAGAATTTTTGCTAACCTATGCACAGATTGAGAAGCTATCTCGAGTGATTTATGTAGATTCGCTGCATCGTTATTTGGTATATGCGTTCAAGCCAGGGTTCACTAGGCAATATAGTGAAAGAAATAAGGGTGATTTGCTGCTCAGTCTGGCGACAGAGGTCATTGCACACTACAAATCCCTTCGAGAGGAACGCAAGTATGGTTATTCGGATCATCCGTTTGTGGAATGGAGAGATTTTTTGCTCCACAGAACGAAAGAATCCGAAAAGATTATACAAGACGTCTTACCCTCAGAAAATCATCGGTTCATCCATACTCTTGTGGCCGGATCACCGCAGCGGAATATTAAATATTTGCTTCATGGCGATTTCGGAGTACATAATTTTGTGTTTGCCGAAAATGGTACATTGACAGGTATTATTGACCCTGATCCAGTGGTGGGAGAACCTCTGTATGATTTGATATATGCCTTTTGTTCTTCACCGGATAGGCTGACCATCGATACCATTTTGCCGGCGGTAGAGAAGCTTAGTCCAGAGATGACAGGGGAATATGAGCTGAACAGGGAAGTGCTACAGGGATTATACTTTCGTATAGCTACCTGCATTCGCCATCATCCGGAAGATCTAGACCAATATACAGAAGCATGGAATTACTGGCTGAACAGGGTTCGCTGAAAGGAATAGGAAGCATGAGCATACAAGGATGGAATCACATTTGCTTTTCGGTGTCTAATTTGGATAAGTCTATACAATTCTATCAGAATGTACTAGATGGAAAATTGCTCGTTAAAGGACGCAAGCTGGCTTATCTGGATTGCCTGGGAATGTGGTTGGCTCTCAATGTGGAAGAGGATATTCCGAGAAATGAAATTCATCATTCCTACACGCATATTGCATTTTCAGTAGCGGAAGCGGATTTTGAAAGTATGCTTAACAAGCTGAAAACTCTTAATGTCCCTATTCTGCCCGGACGGGAGCGAAATGAACAGGATAAAAGATCAGTCTATTTTACAGATCCAGACGGACACAAGTTCGAATTCCACACAGGACAATTGCAGGACCGCTTGGAATATTATAAAAATGATAAAAAACATATGACTTTTTACGAATAAGTAAGCGTTATCAAAAAATGTATGAGTAAATTTGGATTTACATACGGAAGCGGAGGAATACAGAAGTATGTCATTGTCGCAGGAAAGTGGCTCCAAGCAAGCGCAGGCCGTTAAAACGATGACGGTTTTCGCGATTACTTGGCCGATCTTCATAGAAATGCTATTTCATATTTTGATGGGTAGCGTGGATACGTTCATGCTTAGCCATGTTTCAGATGAGGTTGTATCGGCTGTCGGTGTATCCAGACAGTTAATTGAATTTACGATTATACTCTTCAATCTGCTTGGTCTTGGAGTAGGTGTGATCATTGCTCAGTTATTAGGTGCGCAAAAGCATGTGGACGCAAGCCGTGTTACCGCATCGGCACTAACCTTTAATCTGGTATTTGGCCTGGCGCTGAGTTTGATGTTTATCGTGAGCCGGGATTTTTTACTATCCTTCTATCATATTACTCCGACCATTAAGGAAAATGCAGAAATCTATATGATGCTGGCAGGGGGTTCGCTTTTTTTGGAAGCCCTTATGCTAACCGCAGGGCCGGTCATTCGCTCGCATGGTTTTACCAAAGATACGATGATCGTAGGCATCGGCATGAATATATTGCATGTTGTGGGAAATGCATTGCTCATATACGGCTGGTTTGGTCTGCCGCAAATGGGAGTGGCGGGAGCAGCGATTTCAACGGTTATTAGCCGCGTCGTCGCATGTGTGTGGATTTTTATCCTGCTGTACAAACGTGTAAGTGCGCCGATTCGTATCCAATATTATGTACAGCTTCAATGGAGCAAGCTGGTGGCGATCCTTAAAATTGGTATTCCTGCGGGGCTGGAATGGCTTTCTTATCAGCTTAGTCAAATGATGGTGACCCGATTTGTCAGCTTTATGGGTACAACAGCGATTGCAACTCATTTCTATACGAATACGATTGTGTATTTTTTTATGGTATTTGGAATGGCCGTCGGCGAGGGAACCGAAATTATTGTGGCTCGCCTGATTGGAGCAGGAGACAAGGAAAAAGCATATCATCAACTTTTGCGAAGCCTGAAATGGTCACTAGTCATTACGATTGCTGTGATCGTGGCTGTATCCTTTTTCCGATATGAAGTGATGGCGATCTTTACGGACGAGCCAGCGATCATTCAATTAGGGGCAGCGATTTTGTTGTTCTGTATATTGCTGGAGCCGGGCCGTGTGTTCAATCACGTGGTCATTAACTCCCTGCGAGCAGCAGGAGATGTTCAGTTCCCCTTAATGATGGCCATTATTTCAATGTGGGGGATCAAAATCCCGCTAGCATATGTGCTAGGCATTCATATGGGATATGGTGTGCTGGGTGTGTGGATAGCACATGCATGCGATGAATGGGTACGAGGTATTTTTCACTATTTACGCTGGAAAGGCCGGAAATGGCAGCACAAATCGTTGTTATCTAAGGCTGAGCTACAAGCAGAATCAATCTAAGGCTCATAGAGGCAGACATTTCCCAATTGATTTGGTTGATGTCTGTTTTTTTTGCAAAAATAAGCAAATTGGGATGTTCAAACTTTTCAAAAATTGCTAGAATATAGTAACCTCGAATGCAGTAGAGGTTTTCAAAGTTTCAAAGACGGATGGTTTCCAATTGAATCCATGAAGGAGGGAATAAGATGGAACGTAAAGTGCATATCATTCCTTACCAAGTGATCAAGCAGGAGCAACAAGTGAATGAAATACCGCGAGGGGTGGAGATGATCCAGGCACCTGCGGTATGGAACCAGACTCGAGGCCGAGGAGTAAAGGTGGCGGTGCTGGACACGGGCTGTGATGCGGACCATCCGGATCTGAAGGCACGCATTATTGGTGGCCGCAATTTCACGGATGATGATGAAGGTGATCCGGAAAATTTCAAGGATTACAACGGTCACGGTACACATGTGGCAGGAACCATTGCGGCAGCGGAAAATGAGAATGGTGTCGTAGGTGTCGCCCCAGAGGCAGATCTGCTCATCATCAAAGTGCTAAACAAGCAGGGCTCCGGTCAATATGACTGGATCATCCAAGGTATCTATTATGCGATTGAGCAAAAGGCAGACATCATCTCAATGTCGCTTGGTGGCCCTGAGGATGTGCCTGAGCTTCATGAAGCAGTAAAAAAGGCTGTAGCCAGCCAAATCCTGGTCATCTGTGCAGCTGGAAATGAGGGAGACGGTGACGACAGAACGGACGAGCTCGGCTACCCTGGCTGCTATAATGAAGTGATCAGCGTAGGTGCTATCAACTTTGACAGACACGCCTCAGAGTTCAGTAATTCTAATAATGAGGTGGATTTGGTTGCACCAGGAGAAGATATTTTGTCCACAGTTCCGGGCGGGAAATATGCGACCTTTAGCGGAACATCGATGGCTACTCCGCACGTAGCAGGTGCATTGGCGTTGATTAAGCAGCTGGCGAATGCGAGCTTTGAGCGTGATCTCACCGAACCGGAATTATACGCCCAACTCATCAAACGCACAATTCCACTCGGCAATTCTCCTAAGATGGAGGGCAACGGCCTGCTGTACTTGACAGCAGTGGAGGAGCTTTCCCGTATTTTCGACACGCAACGTGTAGCGGGAATATTGAGTACAGCATCGTTGAAGGTTAAATAAGTCGTAACAACGGACTATAACGACTCTCCTAAGCGGAGAGTCTTTTTGTGCGCTTCATTATATTTGAGAATCTCCATTTACATCATATTCAAATGTCGGGTAACATGTATCTCAAGGAAATAGTCAAGAAAAAAGTGGGGAATTAGCATGGAACAAATGATTGCAAAAGTCAGCGATCTAAGACGTACAGGACAGGCAATGGAAGCACGTGAGCTTTTATTAGAGGCCCTTGAGCAGGAGCCGAAAGAAGCGGAGTTATGGTATCAGACAGCCTGGACGCACGACGTATTGGGCATGGAAAGGGAGGCGGTTCCCTTTTATGAAAAAAGCCTAGGTATGGCATTAGCCGCAGATTCCAGGAGAGGAGCCATCCTAGGATTAAGCAGTACATATCGTGTATTAGGGGATTACGCCAAGGCGAAAGCGTGGTTGGACACAGGAATGAACGAATTTCCGGATTACAGACCGTTTCGGGTATTCTACGCTATGGTGTTATATAATCTGGGGGAACACGGGAAGGCCATGGAGGGGCTGCTCATGGAGTTGGCTGAAACGACCGCAGACATAACATTACAGGAGTACTCCCGTGCCATTCAATATTATGCTGATAAGTTAGACCAGATCGAGGAATAAGTAGGCCGGAGTGAGAGCATAAGCGGCATTGTGTATATATGTTGCCTACATAAAAAGATCACAGTCAGAGAGCAGTAGCCTCATTTTCTGACTGTGATCTTTTGCTTTTTTATTGTCTAGCTAAGGGACCGTACCTTGATGAGCTATATGCGTAATTATTGTGCACCTTCAGTAACAGCGATTTCTTTCTCCAAGTCTACTCTGGACAAATTAGCCTTCAAGTAATCTGGTGTATCGGGCAGCACAAGATGTAGATTGGATTTTTGACAAATACGGATTGTGCACTTGTCGACAACAAAATCAAAAACATGCCCGCCTCCAGTACGTTCATCATTAATAAAATGGAGATGAAATCCGGCTACTCCAATCCCTTGGGCATAAGCAGGTGTCCAAAAGCCTGTGATCACGCCGGAAGCGTCATTAAAAGTAAAGGTAGGCTGTGACTTGGTTGCTTCGATAAATGGTTTGTAAGGCTTCACTTGATGAGGCACAGTACGTGTCTTTACTTCACGAAAAGTGCCATCCATACGGAAGGCATAGAACAGATTACGGCTTGGAAACAGCTTTAGCAGCAAAGCTTCCAGCTCTTCACGATGCATGGGATGGTCAATAGTATATGTGAAATCTTCGCGGAAAAAGGTGACGGTGGAAAACGGAGTAGTTTCTTCCGGTTTTACGCGATGGGCCGTACCGTCTGGAAGCAAGTGATAAAATTCACCATCGAACGCGATCATCTCGCCATTCAGTTGATCAAAGGTACCAATTCCGAAATCCCCGTGCTTTTGCAGCTCCTCAAAGGCAACAACTCCATCATAAAGACCATCTAATAGAGCAAGCATAGTGGACGTTTGGTAAATATCATGATCAGTTTCTTGCTTGGTTTCCAGTCCTGCAACGGTCATGGTAATACACTTCCTTTTGTAATTGTATGCATTCATTTTCTTTCTTTTTCAATAATAAACGTAATGTTTCAGTAAATAACACAAATAGCTCAAAAAAATTATAAAAAATAACGTGTTGCTCCTTAATTGTCACGAAACCGTCACGAGAGAGTCTCGGTAAAAGTTAGTTTAATTGATTTGGTAGCAGTTTGCGTCCCAACTGGATATTATCTTGATAATCAATCGGAATATCAACGACCACAGGGCCATCCGTATGAAGAGCTTGCTGCAATACGTTTTCCAGTTCTTCAGGAGAGTGGACGCGTAATCCGGTGGCCCCAAAGCTTTCCGCATATTTCACGACATCGACATCTCCAAATTTTACACCAGACGTTCTGCCGTATTTAATCTGTTGTTGAAAGGCGACCATGTCATAGGTACCATCTCTCCATACAATATGCACTAGCGGTGAGTTAAGACGTACAGCGGTTTCGAGCTCCATGGATGAAAACAGAAATCCTCCGTCTCCAGAAATAGACACGACTTTTTGACCGGGGTTGACGAGTGTAGCGGCAATCCCCCAAGGCAGTGCTACGCCCAACGTCTGCATTCCGTTGCTGAATAGCAGGCGTCGCGGTTCATACGAACGGAAATACCGTGCCATCCAAATGTAGTGTGAACCGACATCACAGGTGACTGTGACGTTATCATCAATCAGGCTACGCAATGTACGAATAAATTGTAATGGATGAATCAGAAAATCATGCTTGTGGGCTGGAACAGCTGCTTGCTCGTTCAGATCATGGCGTAGACGATTCAATTGGTCGCAGGAGGATTTAGGTAGCTTTAAGGTAGGCAACTCATCTGCGAGGCCACTCACAATCAGACCTATGTTCCCGATTAACTCGTAGTCCGGTTGATAATCATGATCAATATCGGCTTGATGGTCATCCAGATGAATGAGTGTTCGATTTGCCGGGATGTTCCAGTTTTTTGGGTCGTATTCGATAGGATCATAGCCAATCGTCAGTACCAAATCTGCGGCTCCAAGCAGCATATCACCCGGTTGATTTTGGAACAGCCCCACTCTTCCAAAATAGTGGTCTTCCAGTTCACGGGAGATGGCTCCAGCGGCCTGGAAGGTTTCGACAACAGGCAGATCTGTATCTCGAATAAGAGCACGGATAGCTGCGGTGGCTTCAGGCGTGCTGGCTTTCATACCGAGAAGAAGTACGGGCAGTTTGGCTTTTCTGATTTGGTCTGCGACTTGTTTGATGAGCTCGGCGGGTGCAGTCCCAAGCTGGGGAAGGGAAACCTTCTCAATGACTGTTACTTCGGATGACGAAGTCAACACGTCCTGCGGCAGGCTGACGAATGTGGCTCCAGGCTGGGCTGAGGTCGCAATCCGAAATGCATTAGCAATGGCTTCCGGTACATTATCAGGGTGTTCTACTTCTACACTGTATTTAGTGATAGGTTCGAATAGTCCGGCATTATCCATAGATTGATGTGTGCGTTTCAGGCGTTCCGATCTTGGGACTGCACCTGCAATGGCGACGACAGGATCACTTTCTGCATTCGCGGTGACAAGTCCTGTCGCCAAGTTAGACGCGCCTGGACCCGAGGTAACAATGCATACACCCGGCTTACCAGTTAATCGACCGACCGCTGCTGCCATAAAGGCGGCATTTTGTTCATGGCGGCATACGATCAATTCTGGACCCCGATCTTGAAGAACATCAAAAACAGAATCGATTTTGGCACCTGGAATGCCAAAAATATGCGTAACCCCCTGCTTAATCAAACAGTCGACAACAAGGTCGGCTCCTTTTGTATCGGATTTGGTTTTAGTTTTAGTTTGAACAGCTTGCACTTTTGTACTCAATGCTACCACCTCTTCTTCTTCGTGTGTGAAATAAACTAATGAAATACTTTTAATGTAAATCAATGGATGTATATTGCAATTATAATACAATAACTGGTATTTTCAAGAAAGAAATTTTCAGAAAAAAAGAGAAAATCGTATAAAACGTTTTCAAAGTTTGATTTATCGCGGAAATTAAAATTTGTGGAATTTTCTTATGGTCTCAGTCATCGAGAAGGTTTGGAACAGTTCTCCTCAAATGGGGGCAGATCATTTTTATCCGCTCACATGATAAAAATCACTTTCCTCTACAAAGGATAGCGGTTACAATGTAATTGTTGTTAACGTAAACATTAAATTTAAGGTGAAGTAATCCAGCGTGATAGGATGTACAGAAATCATATTATAGCTTTTTCATCCTGTATAACCACGTGGATTTCTATGTTATGGAGAATGTAATTGTTAAAAGGTAAGTAGAGCTCGAATATTTTTGTTAACGTTAACAATTAATTAAGAAACACGATTATAGAAGGGATGAGAAAGTAATGACCAAAACGTTTTTAGACGAAAACTTTTTGTTGAGCAATCCAACGGCTGAAACCTTGTATCATCAATATGCCAAGGATATGCCGATTATTGACTATCATTGTCATTTAAGTCCACAAGAAATTTATGAAAATAAAAAATTCAAGAATATTACGGAAGCTTGGTTGTACGGTGATCATTACAAGTGGAGACTTATGCGGGCCAATGGGGTCGAGGAGCGATTGATCACGGGTGATGGTGAAGATTATGACAAGTTTCTGGCCTGGGCCAAAACTGTACCTACACTGATCGGCAACCCGTTGTACCATTGGACACATTTGGAGCTTCAACGCTTTTTTGGTGTCTACGAGTTGCTGAATGAACAGAACGCACCTGTGATTTGGGAAAAGGTAAACCAAAAGCTGCAGGGGCCGGGCTATGGGGCACGTGATCTGATTGTGAACTCGAAGGTAACTGTCGTGTGCACCACGGATGATCCGACCGACCATCTCGAATACCACAAACAAATCAGCAAGCTGACCGATTTCCCAGTAGCTGTGTTGCCAAGCTTCCGCCCCGACAAAGCTTTGGAAATTAATCGTGAAACCTTCCAGCCATGGGTGGCTCGATTGGGTGAAGTCAGCGGATTGGACGTTTCCGGGTTTGAAGGATTTTTGAATGCGCTGGCAAGCCGGGTGCGCCATTTTCATGCTGCCGGAGGTCGGGTATCTGATCATGCGCTGGATACTGTAGTTTTTGAAGAAACAACACCGGAGGAAGCAGCAGCCATATTCAGCAAGGGGCTGGAGGAAGGCCGTGTGACTCCTTTGGAAGAGGCGAAATATAAGTCGTACGTGCTGGTCTTCCTTGGCAAACAGTATGCAGAACACGGCTGGGCGATGCAGTACCATATTCACGCGCTGCGTAACAACAACACTGCGATGTTCCGTCGTTTGGGACCGGATACAGGCTACGATGCTGTAAACGATGGTTCCCTCGCTCGTCCACTGGCAGCATTGCTGGATGCACAGGAACTGGCAGGAGGATTGCCAAAAACCATTTTGTATTCGCTTAATTCGGTTGACTATCCAGTATTGGCAAGTCTCGCAGGCAGCTTCCAATCCGGTGGTACAGTAGGGAAAATCCAGTTTGGTACCGCTTGGTGGTTTAATGACCATATCGAAGGCATGCAGGAGCAGATGAAGCTGCTGGCTAATTACGGAGTGCTATCCCGCTTTATTGGCATGCTGACGGATTCGCGCAGCTTTCTATCTTACACACGTCATGAATATTTCCGCCGTATCCTTTGCGATTTAATCGGAACGTGGGTTCAGGAGGGCAAGGCCCCTGAGGATCTGGAACTGCTCGGAGCCATGGTACAAAATATTTGCTACAATAACGCCGAGCAATATTTTAACTTCCCAACGGTTGTTCATAGTAAGTGACGCTACATTTAAAGTGAGGACTCACTAACTTCAGAGAAAAGGAGCTCTTGCTAGGAGCTTGTACCCATCTCCCGGCAAGAGCAATTAAAAACCAAAATAGATATCAATGAGTATGTGAAAATAATTACAAGTGTAGAGGAGTGTGTAGGTATGGGAGTGCCTATCGTGCAGGAGAGCGTCCAAACTGACAACAAGACAGGTGAGCATATTAGCCTGAAAGAAAAGATTTCGTATGGTATGGGTGACTTTGGAAACGGATTCATGTTTGATTTGGGGCAGTTGTATTTGCTGAAATTTTTTACGGATGTAGCAGGGGTTTCTGCAGGAGCCGCCGCAGGCATTTTCTTGGTCAGCAAGCTGTTTGCCGCCGTCTGTGATCCCATTGTAGGGTCCTTTGTTGATTATCGCAAACATATCGGTACACGCGGAAAATTTAGACCTTTTCTTGTCGTTGGAAGCGTTATCCTAGCAATTCTTACGGTTCTTACCTTTATTTCGCCGAATATTTCACCCACAGGCAAACTCATTTACGCCTACGCGTCCTATATGATCTGGGGGATTGGTTACTCTATTGTAAACATTCCATACGGCTCGTTGGGTGCTGCCATTACGCAGGATACTCAGCAACGTGCTTCGTTGTCATCTTTCCGTCAGGCGGGATCACTAGGTGCATTATTCGTAACCAGTGTCGTGGTCATGCCGCTTATTTTATTGTTTCCTAACCATCATGTTGGCTATCCGGTGGTCATGGGGATCATGTCATTCATTGGTGTGATCGCTTTCATCATATGTTACCGAGGAACGAAAGAACGTATTATTAGCCAGTCCGGGCCAAAAGAGAAGCTATCTTTAGGCGTGATTGTGCACACCTTTACGAATAATAAACCCTTGCTGGTGCTCGTTTTAATGACGATTTTCACCATTTCCGCTTACAATATCAAGTCCGCACTGTTGATCTATTTTGCCGAATATAATTTGGGACATGTAGAATTAATGGCGTATATGAATTTTATTATTATCGGTTCGTCACTGCTGGGTGTATTGTTCCTGCCCAAACTGGTACGGCGTTTTGGTAAACGTAAAACAGCAATCTTAGGGATGCTAGTTAGCGTTATTGCCGATTCGATTAACTTTTTGATGCCTTCCAACGTATATATTTTCACAATTCTGGCGAGTATTTCGTTCATTGGTATTAGTATTCCCAACGGGGTTACCTGGGCATTCGTGTCCGATATCATTGATTACGGCGAATGGTCATCCGGGGAGCGCAAGGAAGGGATTACCTACTCACTATTTAACTTTTCACGTAAATTGGCTCAATCCTTGTCCGGCTTTCTATCGGGTATTGGACTGGCGCTTGTAGGATATGTACCGAATGTGATTCAATCCTCTGGAACGCTGCTTGGAATCAAAGCCTTGCTTTGTCTTTATCCGGCTGTTGCCTTGGCATTGGCCATGCTAGTAATCGGTAAAATGTACAAACTGACGGACAGCAGACATGCAGAAATGGTTCAAGAATTACAGCGTCGACATGCGGACAACCGCGTATAATTTGTGAAGGTCTTCTTTTCCGGGCGGCTCCTGTGGTATGGTGAGTATATAATTTTTTAGAGCCTTACTAAGGAAAGGATACGTATATGGCAGCTACTATTAAAGACATTGCCAAACTGGCTAATGTTTCCCATACAACCGTCTCCCGGGCGCTCAATAACAGCCCGCTGATTAAAGAAGATACAAAACGCAAAATTATGGAGTTGGCAGAGCAGCTCAATTACATTCCAAATTACAATGCTAAAAGCCTGGTTCTCCAGCGCTCGCATACGATAGGCCTGTTTTTCACCAGTATTTCAGAAGGCACCAGCTCCAGTTTTTTTGCGGATACCATCCGTGGAGTTAACAACGTCATTGGGGTGGATTACAATCTGTTTGTGCGAGGAATTGACGATTACGCTGATTTTTCTGCTATTCATCGCAAGCGTTTTGATGGCATCATTCTGATGAGCCAAAGCGAAGCGGACAACCCTTTTATTTATCATGTGCTAGGTCAAGGCATTCCACTAGTTGTACTGAACCGGCAGGTGTCTGGCGCTGGGATTGTAAATGTGATTTCTAATGATAAGGAAGGCTCCTATGAAGCCGTTTCTTTTCTCATTGAAAGTGGGCATGAACGCATTGCGATTATCGAGGGGGTAGAAGGCTTCAAGTCGACCCAGCAACGCCGCGAGGGTTTCATGAATGCATTAATTGATCGTGGTAAGCCGATCCGACACGAATATATTGTGCAGGGTCACTATGATACGGAAAGCGGAAGTCTGGCAATGAAGCAACTGCTTGCCTTGGAAGAACCACCGACAGCAGTGTTTTGCTCTAACGATGATATGGCTATTGGTGCGATGAATGCGGTATTTGAAAATGGCTTGAAAGTACCGGAGGATATCTCTATCATTGGGTTTGACGATATCGGCTTCTCAATGTATACGACTCCACCGTTAACGACGGTCAAAAGACCGATTGAGCAGATTAGCGAGCGCGGAGCCGCTTGCATTCTGGAACGAATTCAGTCACCGTCCAATGAGGGCGAGCTTATATTTATGGAAACCGCGCTCATGAAGCGGAAATCGACGGCAGACAGACTACGCTGAGTTTTGTTATGTAAAAGAGGCAAGCCCCAAAGGGGCAGGAACAATGCTCAAGCACTGTTCCTGCCCCTTTTTTGTTGAAATGAGCACTTTCGTCATGTATTTAACGAAAGAGATTGGTTTTTGCCAGTTCAACAATCTCGTCTCCGCGTCCGTTCAGCACGGCTTTCATCATCCACAGCGTAAAGCCCTCTGCTTGCTTAAGATTAATTTTAGGTGGCATGGATAGTTCCTGACGGTTCACCACCACATCTACCACAACAGGGCCGTCATGAGCCAATGCTTGCTGAATGGCATCCTCCAGCATGGTCGGATCTTCAACCCGAATGCCCTTAAGTCCCATGGCTTGTGCTACAGCACCAAAATCAGGGTTAACCAGTTCAGTCCCGTTTTCCAAGAATCCGGCTGCTTTCATTTCCAACTCGACAAAGCCGAGAGCGCCATTGTTGAAAACAATAACTTTTACAGGCAGTTGATGCTGTTTTAGGGTGAGCAGGTCGCCCATCAGCATCGTGAGTCCTCCATCGCCTGAGAGGGCAATCACCTGTCGGTCAGGCTCAGTGGCTTGCGCACCGATCGCCTGCGGCAGTGCATTTGCCATCGTACCATGATTGAAGGAACCGAGAAGTCGGCGCTGACCGTTCATTTGCAAATAACGTGCTGCCCATACTGTGGGAGTACCGACATCACAAGTGAAAATAGCATTTTCCTGGGCGGCATCACTGATAACCTTGGCGAGATATTGCGGATGGATCGGCATATGACCTGGCTTACCAACCGCCAGATCGTCCAGCTCCTGGCGTACCTTGGCATAATGGGAGACGGTTTTTTCCAGATGCTTGGTATCATGCTTCGACGTTAAATGAGGAAGCAGCATTTCCAACGTTGCCCTTACATCCCCGCATAAACCATACGTCAACGGAGTTCGTCTGCCGAGATGGGAAGGATTTATATCTACCTGTAGGACAATCGCATCTTCAGGATAAAATTGTCTGTAAGGAAAGTCTGTTCCGAGCATGAGCAGGACGTCACAATCCATCAAGGCATGGTACCCGGAAGAATACCCGATCAGCCCCGTCAATCCAGCATAATAAGGGTTGTTATATTCCAGATATTCCTTGCCTCGCAGAGCGGATACCATGGGAGACTTTAGCTTGTCGCACAGCTGCATAAGCAAGTCGTGAGAGTGAGCACAACCAGCGCCACAAAGCAGCGTAATTCGTTTACCGTTATTTAAATATTCGGCCAGCCGGGAAATTTCAGAAGCGGACGGATGGACGACAGGTGCTGTGGGGTGATAGACATGTTCAGGAGTGGGCACCTTTTCCGCTTCCAAAGCTGCTACGTCACCGGGAAGAACAATGACGGAAACACCTGAACGTGAAACTGCCTCCTGAATAGCCATGGTCACTGTTCTTGGAATTTGACGCGGTGTCGTAATTACCTCACAAAAGTGACTGCATTCTCCAAAAAGATGCTCAGGGTGTGTAGCCTGAAAATATTCACTTCCGATTTCATCACTTGGAATATGAGCCGCAATAGCAAGTACAGGCACTCGATTGCGGTGGCAATCATATAAACCGTTAATCAGATGCAGATTCCCGGGGCCGCTACTACCGGCACATACGGCAATGCTGCCACTAAGATCAGCATCTGCTCCAGCTGCAAAGGCAGCCACTTCTTCGTGCCTTACATGAATCCATTCAATTTGACCATTGCTGCGAATGGAATCCACCATATTATTTAATGAATCTCCAACGATGCCATAGATCCGCTTGACCCCTGCATTAACTAAAACTTGTACAATAGTATCTGCGATTGTCTTCATAGATGCTCCTCCTGCCTAGTAAGTAGTGTTATCCTGCCCGTGCTTTCTTGCGTCTATTCTGCTGAAATGTATATATGAACAAGGTCTCGGGATAGGGTAATAGTTAGCCTTAACCGTCTTGGAACAGGTGCGAAACAACGCAAGAAGGACAATATACTTGCATATTTTTATATAAACGTATATGTTAACGTGTTCATATTATTGTCATTATTATTTTTTTAAACTAAAAATGTTGATAAAACTATTTTGTTAACGTGTGCATTGTGATAAAATAACGGTGAAATCATTATGGTACTAGTGGGAGGCTACTCCAGATGAAACATGTAGATGAATTAGACCAATTAAACAGAAAAAGCTTTATCATTACAGAACCACATCCCGAGAGGGTACTGCAATTCGGGGAAGGGAACTTCCTGCGTGCTTTTGTAGACTGGCAAATTGACAAAATGAATAAGCTGGCAGAATGGAATACAGGGGTTGTGATTGTACAACCGCAGCCAGGAGGCCTTGTGGAGAAGCTTAACGTACAGGATGGTCTCTATACGGTTATCCTTGAAGGAATTAAGGACGGGAAAGCCATGAAAGAGCATACCGTTGTGGAGTGCGTCACTCGTGGTATTAATCCATACGGCCCGGAATTCATGGAGTATGAAGCATTATCCCAAAAGCCAGAGCTGCGCTTTATTGTTTCAAACACAACGGAGGCAGGGATCGCTTATACACCTGAGGATCAATTGGAAGATCGCCCGCAAAAAAGCTTTCCAGGCAAGCTGACCGCCTTTCTGTACAAGCGCTTTCAATTTTTCAAGGGCGATCAAAGCAAGGGACTGGTCATTATTCCGTGCGAACTCATCGACCGTAATGGAGACGCTCTCAAGGAAATCGTGCTGAAATATGCGAACCAATGGGAGCTTGGGGCCGAATTTATTGCATGGCTAGAGAAAGCGAATACGTTCTGCAACAGTTTGGTGGATCGGATTGTACCTGGTTATCCCAAAGACCGGATTCATGAAATCCAAGCGGAATTGGGTTACAAGGACGATTTGGTTGTTGTGGGCGAGCAGTATCATTTATGGGTTATTGAAGGGCCACAGTGGCTTAAAGAAGAATTACCTGCTCATTTGGCTGGATTGAATGTACTAATTGTCGACGATATGGCGCCATATCGTACACGGAAGGTGCGCATTTTGAATGGAGCACATACGGCGCTTACCCCAGTAGCCTATCTATATGGCCTGGATACAGTGGGGCAAGCGGTCGAGCATAAGGTTATGGGCGAATATATCCAGTCGTTGATTCGAGAAGAAATTATTCCGACACTGGACTCGCCAGCAGCGGAATTGAATGTATATGCCGACGATGTGATTGAACGGTTCCGTAATCCCTATGTAAGTCATTATGTCATGAGCATCGCATTGAATTCGGTATCCAAGTTCAAGACACGGAACTTGCCATCCTTGCTACAGTATGTGGCACAGCGTAAGGCGTTGCCTGCCAAAATCGTATTTTCGCTAGCATCCTTACTCGTATTTTACCGGGGAGACAGAAATGGCGAGTCGATTGCATTGGCCGACGAAGCGGAAGTATTGAGCACGTTTGGCGAACTGTGGAGTACGTATGACGGATCTCTCGCTGGAGCGAAGCAATTGACCGAGCAGGTACTCAGCAAACAGACATGGTGGGGTCAAGATCTGAATCAGATCGAAGGGCTGGCTGAACAAACGGCGCAGCACGTGTATGAAATTACAAGCAGAGGAATGAAGGAGACGCTCGATTCTCTAACCGGGAACAGCGTACCCGGAGCATAAGCAAGGAGGAGACTGGAATGCTGGAATTCATTCAAATTCATGATCAAGATAACGTGGCTGTCGCTTTGCGTGATTACAAGCAGGGAGAGACGCTGGCATGGGGAGCACAACAAGAACAATGCGTGGAGCTGGCGGAGGATGTAGCGCGTGGGCACAAAATTGCGTTGCAGGACATCCCTGAAGGTGGGCATGTTCTGAAATACGGATATCCCATCGGTCATGCCATTCAGCCCATTCAGGCAGGTCAACATGTGCATACGCATAATACGAAAACGAATCTGACAGGTGTGGAGGAATATACTTACAAGCCTAAGCCAGCTCCTCATATTTATGAACAGGAGAGTCGGACGTTTCAAGGATTTCGGCGCAAGGATGGTCGTGTAGGGATTCGCAATGAGTTGTGGATTGTGCCGACGGTAGGCTGTGTGAACGGAATTGCCGAACTCATTTTAAACCGCTTCAAGCAGGAAGTGGGAGATATCTCACCTTTTGAAAATGCACTTGTGCTCAAGCATAACTATGGATGTTCTCAGTTGGGCGACGACCATGCACATACGCGCACGATTTTGATTGATGCAGTGAAACACGCGAATGCGGGTGGCGTACTAGTACTTGGTTTGGGCTGTGAGAACAATGAAATGAAAGAATTTAAAGAAGCCATCGGGGAATATGACGCGGAGCGGGTGAAGTTTTTACTTTCCCAGGAGGTGTCGGATGAAGTGGAGGAAGGGGTAAGGTTGCTCCATGAAATTTTTGCAGCTGTGCAAGAAGATCGTCGCGAAGCTGTACCTTTGTCTGAGCTGAACATCGGCTTGAAATGCGGTGGCTCTGACGGCCTGTCGGGTATTACTGCCAATCCACTGCTTGGACGACTGTCGGATTATATGGCAGCGCAGGGTGGAACGACCGTACTGACGGAGGTACCCGAGATGTTCGGCGCGGAGACGATTTTAATGGAGCGCGCTGCCGATGAGCAAGTATTCGATAAGATCGTACATTTGATTAACGATTTCAAACAATATTTTCTGGATTATAAGCAGCCAGTATACGAAAATCCGTCACCAGGCAATAAAGCAGGCGGCATCACGACACTGGAGGATAAATCACTGGGCTGTACGCAAAAATCCGGGTCCTCCACGGTCACCGATGTTATTCAGTACGGGGAGCGTCTCAAGACCAAGGGACTTAATCTGCTCAGCGCGCCGGGGAACGATCTGGTTGCTTCTTCAGCGCTTGCTGCAGCGGGCTGTCAGCTCGTCATATTCACAACCGGGCGAGGCACGCCTTTTGGCTCGTTCGTTCCGACGATGAAGGTGTCGACCAACTCGCCGCTATATAAGGCTAAACCTCACTGGATCGACTATAACGCTGGTTCACTGGTGGAGGATGTCAGTATGGAAGATGCGCTACGCAACTTTGTTGATTACATTATTGATGTAGCCAGTGGAACCTGGGTGAATAATGAGAAAAACAATTTCAGGGAGCTTGCTATCTTCAAAAATGGTGTTACATTGTAAAGGGTTGTAACCTAAAGGAGGCGGAAGAATCCGCCTCCTTTTTGTGTTTGAATGCTGCTAAATACACATGTTAGACTTACTGCAAACCATACTATACGGATATTCGCATAAGGGGGAAATACAGTGCCACATGACATTATTGCTTATCGAGAAGAAAATCATGATCAACTCGTAGATATTTGGCTTCGTGCAGTACGCCAAACGCACACATTTTTGTCTGAAGAGGACATTCAATTTTACCATCACATCGTAAGTAACGGCGCTTTTAGAGAAATTGAGGTTTGGGTAGAATGTACTGAACTTCAGGAGCCCACGGGTTTTATCGGGCTGGACGGGCAGAAAATAGAGATGCTGTTTGTCGACCCAGAACGGCATGGACAGGGCACAGGCAGCCGACTTATCAAGCATGCTGAAAAAATAAAAGGGACGCACCTCAAAGTAGATGTGAATGAGCAAAACGAGAAGGCGCATGCTTTCTATAGACATTATGGCTTTAAACAAACAGGACGATCTGCGCTGGATGGATCAGGCCGGGCATTTCCGTTGCTTCATATGGAACTGAACAAATGAATGCTCTATAGGATCTACATTTTGAAAACTGGAATATTTTATAATTTCCCTTGTCATATGTTTGATTTCATGATATAACTTAATTACGTTATAAATACGTAATTAAGTTATTTTTGATTGGGATATAGATCATGGTTTGTTTGATGAGTACAAAAGTCGGACAAGGAGGTGGGGAGGGTGGATGATCTTGTTCACTCCGACATCACAGATCTAGACACACTTGTTAACATGATTAAGCTGTCCTTTTCGTTTATGGATGGTACCCATATGATCGCTTTATGCGATCAGCTGTATTACCACGTCAACCAGAAGTATCAAGAGTGGCAGCTCTACAAAGCATTCAAGAAACCTATACAACCGATACATACCAAACGGCCGTTAGTCTACTATTACGGCTACAGTCATCTTATGAAAGGCATGGCCTTCCAAAAACAGGGCAAGTATGAGGCCGCCCGAGATTGCATTGAAAAATATGCAGAGTTAGGCTGGTTTAATGGTCTCGATCCATATGGAGAAGCAGAAGTGGATTATTATCGCCATGCTGCGAGAGCTAATTTATATGCTCTTGATATTTTGTCAGGTCGTTCCGAAATGTTGCAGGAATACGTTCAATTTCTTCGTGACAATCCGGAAGAGCTGTTACCAGGACTTCTTTCCATTGTTGAGGGAGCGACCAGACACGACTATCCTTTGGAGCGCGTGCTTGAATCATTTGCCGAACAAATTGAGGATTTTAAATATTTTGAAGAGCCTGTGAATGTTTCATATTATTTTCGCTTCTGCTATCAGTTGGCTCTTTATTATATAAAACTGCGGCAGTTTAGGGTTGCGTTGGGCTATATCCTGCAATCTCTCAAGCTGTCCGATACTCTGGGTATGGAACATGAGCATGAGTTTAGGAAATGTACTGCTATATTTGAGATTTTCAGATCCCAAGCTACGGCAACACAGCAAGACCAATATATAACTATTCTAAAAGGAGTGTTAAAGGATGAAAAAATTGATTTCACGCCCGTTGTCGCTCAGTCTGTTTAGTTTGCTGGTGTTTGTTACTAGTCATGATCTCATCACCGTGTTTTATCATGGAGCCAATCATTAATAAGTGAGAATGGTAAAAAGTAGGATGTTTTGATTAACCAAATAGCAAGTAAGCTCATGAAGATCAGAGCTTGCTTGCTATTTAGCGTTTTTTATGAGGAATATTTAAGCGGTTGTAGGCTTGTGCAACAAACCTTGTTCTAATGGATGCAATGAAATCCTTGTCTGTTGGTAAGCGGGGAATGTGTCTTCTGTACTGTATGATCCAATTTTTAATGCTGCGTCCAGTGCTCGTAGCAAGCAGCCCACGAATTGCTCTGGCGAAAAGTAAATGCTTTTCCCGACCATATGAATGTGAAGCTCGTTATGGTCACGGTTGCTTACAGACAGTAATAAACCTTGACCCTGAAAACCCGTACCGATGGCGCGTACTTTGTTTATACCTGAAAGTAGTATTTCTGTTTTCAACGCACGTCCTTGTTCCTCTACAAACACAGATATCAGCCGTTTGTCAGTAACGATAACAATTTGGTTACCCTGAAACGTATGGCTAAGGTGTAGGAAATCTTTATACACTCCAATAGTTTGCTCATGCGGAGAGACAATCCCCATCCGTACAAACTCATCCAACTCTGTGACGTCGGGCTCCTGATGATTTTTAATTCGTTTTTTGATACTGAATTGAATGGTCAAGATCCCCAAGATAGCTATAAGAAAAGCACTAAGGCGGACGTGGTATATAAAGAACATCAAAACGATAAAGCCGCCGAGTAACCACTGTCCCCAAGTCAAATAACGCAGCTTTTGTTGTGCCGTACGGCGATAATAACCATAGCCCTTTCCTGGCTGATACTCTTTACTTAACTTTGTCATACCGCGTAGCATGGTCAATCCATAAATCGATAGGACTGTCATCCCGAGCCCCAGGAGGGTCATAAACCATTCCTGAGCTGCCACGCCGACTAAAGTACACAGGCCAAACATGAAGAACCCTGCCCAGCAGGCAAACCTTTTAATCCGAACCTGTTTCTGAATCGAACGAACTAATTCTTCCATTCTTAATCCTCCTGATCTAGGTACATAGGTAATGATTGGAATTCTATATAGTCTTATCGTACCATCTGATAGTCTTTTTCGTAAATTAATAGAAATAGAAAATCCAAGGGCTGGAATAATTTTTTTGCGTATTGTCCTATCTTCACCTGAACTTTAGACACCAAAATCAAAAAATCCAGTACTACTCATTAAAAGCAGAAGCCCCTAAAATAATTAATGTAAGTGCTTACATTATGGAGAAGGGAGGTCTTCTGTATGAGTACAGGATGGAAGAGTCCACAGCCACAGCCGCAGCCGCCGATCCGATCGGGGAGATGGACGTCACTAGCCCGCAGATGGAGGGGGCAAAAACATTTGCAGACCATGGCACTGCTTGGAGTGGTATGGATGATTATTTTCCATTACATTCCGATGTACGGCATTTTGATTGCTTTCAAACATTTTGACATTATTGGTACTATATCAAGCGCACCATGGGCGGGGTTAGAACATTTTCGTGCCTTCTTAGAGGATGATAGCTTCTGGTATATTGTCAAAAATACACTGGGCATTAGCCTGCTCAAGCTGGCAATCGGGTTCCCGTTACCTATTGTGTTTGCTCTGTTTCTAAATGAAATCCGGTCTACGCGGTTTAAAAAATCCATTCAGACCATTTCGTACCTTCCTCACTTTCTATCATGGGTCATTCTTGGCGGAATTTTAACCACATGGCTGGCAGATACCGGGATGATCAATCAACTGTTGCTGGCTTGGGGCTGGATCGACCAGCCGATTAGTTATTTAGCGGAGCCAGGCTATTTTTGGACTATCGTCGTCAGCTCGGATATTTGGAAGGAGCTTGGATGGTCAGCTATTATTTATTTGGCAGCCATGGCGGGCGTATCTACGGACATGTACGAAGCAGCCACCATTGACGGAGCGGGACGGTTTCAGAAAATGTGGTACGTCACACTTCCCGCCATTAAGGGCACAATATCCATTTTGTTTATTTTAGCGGTCAGCGGCATATTGAACTCCAACTTTGATCAAATTCTTGTCCTGCGTAACTCGCTAAATGAAAGTGCAAGTAATGTAGTTGATATTTATGTATATCAGGTGGGCATTCAGCAGGGACGCTTCTCGTATTCTACTGCGGTGGGATTGCTAAAATCAGTTCTTGCTCTCATTTTGCTGCTGATAGCCAATTCGGTGACCAAACGGATGAATAATACCTCTCTATTTTGAAGGAGGACGGATGTATGCAGTTATTGCGACGCAGAACAGCAGGCGAAGCGATATTCGATTTCTTCAACAACATCTTCATGCTGGTTATTTGTTTTGTGACCTTATATCCCGTGTGGTATGTGCTGGTGAACTCCTTTAACGAAGGAGCTGACGCAATGCGAGGCGGCATTTACTGGTGGCCGAGACTCTTTAGTCTGGATAGCTATCAGGCTGTTTTTGCCAACAGCGGCATCATGACTGCGATGGGGGTAACGGTTGCCAAGACGCTAATTGGCACGATTGTACATGTGTTTTTTACCGCAATGATTGCATATGCATATTCCCGTAGAGAGCTGATCGGGCGTAAGCTGTATATGCTGATCGGCACCATTACCCTATTTTTCGGTGGAGGTTTGATTCCTACGTATTTGCTGATCCGTGATCTTGGGCTGCTGGACAGCTTTTGGGTGTACATCATTCCTGCAATGTTCAGCTTTTTTGACCTTATTATTTTTATGGCTTTTTTCCGGGAGCTGCCGGATGCGTTGGAGGAGGCGGCGAAAATAGACGGTGCTAACGACTTCAGCATCTTCTGCCGGATCGTACTTCCTGTATCGATGCCTGTAGTAGCGACCATTTCGTTGTTTCATGGGGTGTACCAGTGGAACGATTATTTTACAGGAATGATCTATATCAATAATACGGATCTTCAGCCGATTCAGACGTATTTGTACCGAGTTGTTGCCCAATCCAGCTCTAATCAAATGATGTCTGCCGCACCCGGGATTGTCGCCCAGTCCGTTACTTCGCAGTCCATCAAGCTGGCGACGATGGTCATAACAACGTTGCCGATTGTACTTGTATATCCATTTCTGCAAAAATATTTTGTCAAAGGGCTAATGATCGGCTCGGTTAAGGGCTAGCATATCATCCAAAGGGGAGATTTATGATGAACATTCGCAAATGGCAGAAGGGGCTGTTAGCTGTTGTTCTACTGGTAGGAACGCTCGTGGGATGTACATCCGGTGGAAGTGGCGCTGTCACGGAATTGAAGGACGAGAAGACTAAGGCTTCGGCAGATGCGCCAGGCTGGAAGGCCGATACAGAGCCGATTACGTTTGACTGGTATTTAAATTTTTCCTGGTTCCCGAACAAGTGGGGGACGGATATGACTTCGAAATATGTGACGCAAAAGACTGGAGTCAATGTCAATTTTATCGTACCTGCTGGGAATGAAAATGAAAAGCTGAATACCATGCTCGCCTCCGGTAAGCTGCCTGATTTTGTCACGCTTGGTTGGGGGGAAGATGCGGTCAAAAAAATGATCGAGGGCAAGATGGTTCTCCCGCTTAACAAGCTGGCCGAGAAATACGATCCGTATCTGATTAAAATGGCTGACCCGGCCAAAATGTCCTGGTATCGTCAAACAGACGGGAATGTATATGGGTATCCCAACGCGTCCTCTTCACCGCAGGACTACCAAAAATACGGCCAAAATTTTGTCTCCAATCAGACGTTTATGGTTCGGAAGGATATGTATGAGGCGATTGGCAAGCCGGATATGAGAACACCGGAAGGATTTTTGAAAGCGCTTCAAAAAGCGAAAGAGAAATTTCCAGAGGTGAACGGTCAGCCGTTGATCCCGATAGGGTTCCACGAATTTACGGATAACGGGAATTATTCTTTTGAAGACTATTTACTCAATTTTCTAGCCATTCCGCATGAAAAGGATGGGAAGTTGTACGACCGTCGTTCAGACGAAGAATACATTCGCTGGCTTAAAACATTCCGTCAAGCAAATGAGCAGGGCCTGATCGCCAAGGACGTATTTATCGACAAACGTCCGCAAATGGAGGAAAAGGTGGCACAAGGCCGATATTTTGCCATGCTATATCAGCGTTCCGACTTTGCTACACAACAGGTGATGTTACATGCGAAGGACCCGAACTCCGTCTACATTGCGGTGGATGGACCCTCCAACAGTAAGCTGGACCCGCCGACGCTGGCCGGTCCGGGCATTTCCGGTTGGACGGTGACGCTCATTTCGAAGGATGTCAAAGACAAGGAGCGGGCTATTGAATTTCTGACTTATCTGATTAGCGAGGAAGGGAACCGTGATCTATATCTAGGGGAGCAAGGAAAGCTGTGGGACACGGTTAACAGTAAGCCAGCCTTCAAGCCGGAGGTACTGGAACTGCTGAACAAGGATCGCTCTGCTTTTGACAAAAAGTATGGCGCCTCCTTCACTTTCTGGATGCTGATGGATACGAATATGAATTTGCAGTGGGCGCCGCCCAGCGTCGAGCCGTATAAGCAGCCGGAAGATTGGACGAAAGGCAAGACCCACAGCTTCTCCCAATATGAAAATATCAAACCGACCGGAACCTCGGCAGAAGGCATTGCTTCAGGCCAGATAGACAAAATTTGGGGCAAGGCATTACCGAAGCTGCTGCTAGCTTCCTCGGATGAGGAGTTCGATCAGCTGTTTGCCCGCTTTTTGGAAGACCGCAGAAAAGCAGGCTATGACAAAGTAATGGCTTATCAACAAAAAGCCTATGAGGAAAACCTCAAAAAAATGGAACAGTTCACAAAATGATCTCGCTCAATCATTTATCTATTGAATGTTAAGGATGTGATTTCATGTCAGGCCGTGTACGTTCACAGCTGAAGAGCCTGCTGCGCCGCCATATATGGCAGTGGCTGACGGATACGGCCGATCGGCTAGGCGGTTGCTCCCTTCAAGTCAAGCTCATTGTCGCTTATATCGGCGTCATTTTAATCCCGGTGGTATTGTTCTCGCTATATACCTTTCATCAATTGTACGAGAACACCATGCATGACATTACCGTACAAAATCAGTATGTACTGGATACAGAGCTGGCCCAGATTCACAGCAATATGGAAATTATGGAGCGGACCGCACAGCTTGCGATTTCAGATCGCAACGTACTTCGTTATCTAACCGAGGAACGTGAAATAAGCAGCGATGAACTGGTTCAATTCAACTTAAATGTGTTTCCCAATTTACAGCACTTGCTGTACAGCAATCCCAACGTAGAGAATATCCGGCTGTATACGAGTAATCCCCAGGCACATGAAATATGGCCCATGATTTTCAATGAATCACGCCTGCCCAAGGCTTCCTGGCTGACAACGGCTCAACATCAGCAAGGAAAAATATGGTGGGATATATACAAGGGACCTAAGAGCTTATTGCTGGGGCAAGCAGGGCAGGAAAGTGAAGCGGTACGGTATATAGCATTGCTGCGTGAAATTCAGGCTAGCGGGGGAAAACACGCAGGCTTGGTGGAAACCAACATGAGGCTGGAGCTCTTTTCACCTAGAGTATTCGGAACCGCACCACGTGATTATGCATGGCAAATGTTCATCCTGAACGGTGGAAAATCAGTGTCTTCTACCGATATAGCTACAGCTTCCTTTCAACCTGATCCCATTCCGATCCCTCTGTCCCATGTGCACCATCTGTTACAGTCCCGCGTTCAGGGACAGGGTGGTGCTTTTGACTTTACCTATGGAAATAAGCCCTATCTTGGTTTGTACCGTTATATAGAAGGACTAGATGCCTATCTGCTAAATGTAGTGGCGCTGGACGGTCCGCTGGGTGACCTTCGTCAAAAACGCAATGCCATGCTGCTCATTATTTGTATATTAATATTGCTAATGTCCGTCATTTCTTATACCTTGCACGCCCTTATTCTCAAGCAGCTGCATACACTGCGTGAATCTATGAAAAAAGTACAGCAGGAGGGCGACTTTCAGCTTACAATCCCGGTATATGGGCGGGGAGAAGTCGCGGAGCTAGCACTATATTTTCGCAGTTTGCTAAGTCGGATTAACGTGCTCATTACTGAGGCTGTACAGAAGCAGGCCGCTGCTCAGGAGGCCGAGCTACAGGGACTCAAACATCAGATTGATTCCCATTTTCTCTATAATACATTGGAAAATCTAAAAATGATGGCGGAGATCGAGCGACAGTATCCGCTGTCGGATGCGCTCACCTCCCTTGGTTCGATGATGCGCTATAATCTCCAATGGTCTGGGTCGTGTGTTTCTTTGCGGGATGAAATCCGTCATATTCAGCATTATGTAGCCATTATGAACATCCGCCATGATAACCAAATTGCACTGGACATTCGCCTGTCGTCGACGTTTATGGAACTGGAAATACTGAAAATGTCGCTGCAGCCTGTAGTCGAAAATGCGATAAAGCACGGTTGGAGTGCATTACAAAGCCCGCTGCGCATCACCATTGAAGCCTTCTCCAAGCAAGATATCGTTGAACTGCGTATACAGGATAACGGAGTGGGGATGTCTGAAGAAAGAAAAAACGCCATCATGGCTGGTCTGGAACAGACGTATATGGGTTCCCACGAGCCAGGGGTAAATAGGGGGATCGGTTTGTATAATGTGCATCGCCGTTTGAGTATGCAGTATGGCCTAGGGTTTGGCATAAAACTGGCCAGCATTCCTGGACAATCGACGACAGTAACCCTGATTTTGCCTAGACGTCACATCACGAGGGGGGCGAACCATGACGACTAAGCTGTTGATTGCAGATGACGAGAAGAACATTCGAATGGGGCTACAAGCTATGATCGAACGGGAGTATTCCGATCTCTATGAATGCGTGCTGGTCAAGGACGGAGGCGAAGCCTGGCAGCATGTAAAGGAGTTTTCACCCGAGTTGGTGATAACAGATATCCGTATGCCTGTTATGGATGGAATTATGCTGATGCAGCATATTCGCAAGCTGGAGCCAAGAGACAGACCTTTGGTAATCATTCTCAGTGGATATGACGAGTTCCAATATGCGCGCGAAGCGATTCGTTGTGGAGCGCGGGAGTATTTGCTGAAGCCGATCGTGAGAGAGGAACTGTTCAGTGCGTTAGCAGTTTTGAACGAAGAATTACAGCAAAGGAACTCTCTAATAAACGATTGTGTGAATAGCGGGGAGATAGATAGACTGACTGGAAGAACGAACGTTGCTAGTGCGATTGCCGATAGAAGCGGCAGCTTGACGAGAGCAATCCAGTACATCCATGCTCATTTCAGCGAGGATTTGAACATGGCGGTAGTATCTAATGTAGTATCCTTGAATTATACGTATTTTAGTCAGGCGTTCAAAGCCTATACAGGTCTTAGTTTTGTTCAATATTTAAAAAGGCTGCGCATTGCAGAAGCCAAAAAGCTGCTAGGGCGTCAAGAGGGTAAGATTTATGAAATTGCGGCTACTGTGGGCTTTGACAATGCCAAGCATTTTAACAAGGTGTTCCGTGAAATGGAAGGGATGACTCCGCAGCAGTTTCGGCTGAAGAATCTAAGGGGTAATTGAAAGTAAGGATGGAGAAAACTTCACTGCCTTTTTACCCTTATGCTGATATAATGAATGAAGGTAAACATAACCATGGCCTTCGATCAGAAAGTTTGTACACATATCAGATAGACGCCTAACGGAAGGGGATAGCATATGGTTATTTATGAAACGGATCAAGCTTATATCATGACGACGCAGCATGACCATGCCCGTATTTCAGGTGAGTTGGCTTCACAATGGGAAGACAGTGCCTTTAAAAATAGACGTCATAAACAGGATTTTATATATGCAGCGAGGGAGCATGACCGGGGTTGGATTAGGCTGGACGCTGCTCCTTTCTGGAATGATTATGTGTCAGCACCTTATACGTTTATCGATTTTCCGCTTAGTCCACGTTTTGTTTTTTATCGTCTCGGGATTGATGAAGTCGAGCAAGAGAATGCGTATGCGGCGTTGCTGTGCAGCTTGATGTACAAGGAGCTCGTCGGACGGACCGAGCATGAAAAAGCTCAGGACAAGCAGATTACGCATGCTTATCAAGAGGCGGAGGAACAGCGTCGCCAGAGGCTCAGACAGGAGTTGGCATGCGGTGTAACCTTCGAACATCAAGTGCGGACGGATGTACGGAGAATGTTGTTTTGCGACGAATTGAGTCTGTTTTTATGCAGCCGAGAGCCGGGTACCCCTACAGCAGATTATGAATGGTTTGCTGAAGGTTTGAGCTTCCCGGCTGTTCGTCATGAAAGCGGACGGGTTCGGGCTGAGTGGTTATCGGACCAGACAGTAGGTCTGTCCTTTTTCCCTTTCAAGGGCAAAGTAGAGATTACTCATACCTTCAAGAAGGTGAGTAAAGAGAACATTCGTACCTCGGGTCTTCTAGAAGCGTACCGTTCCTCCGAATGCACGCATCGAACCTTTACCATCGAACATATCATGGAAGTAGAAGAGCAAAAGGAGAATGCCTGAACGTCTAATGATTCAGCCTCGAACCGATGTGTTGTGCATTGTTCGTGGTTGCTGAGTAGCGTCAGAGCAGAGCCTCCCTGAACAATTTTTCAGAGAGGCTCGTTTGTTTTCTGGCTTTAAAATTTACGATTAAGATTTTGCAGATGTTTTTGCACGGTTGACCATCGTCTGTACCTTATTCAACACCTTATCACGCGCTCCTTTATTTTTCATCAGATACGTAACACCCATTCCCAATGCTGCTACTACCCATTTTTTATTCTTCATCAATAACGCCTCCTTATGATCATGTTGTCATACGCTAATGCCTAAAAAGCATCCAAAATGTGAAATGATGAACGGGATTTTACGATTTAGTGATTCCTTGCACTCGTTCCGCATAACTATGATTTACCCTTTCCATCACATCTTACCCGTTCCATTGGTAATGAAACGATTACGACTGTCTTTTCACGTTTAATGGATATTATCAAATATCCTGCCACAATTGCTTCAGACGCACATGACAGGGAGGTCTTTGTTATGAGAAAGAAGGAAGTGGTTGCCATGCTGCTCGCCGGCGGACAAGGCAAAAGACTCAAAGGACTAACCCGCACACTGGCCAAACCGGCAGTATTTTTTGGAGGAACTTATCGTATTATTGATTTCCCTCTCAGCAATTGCTCTCATTCGGGAATAGACACCGTGGGCGTATTGACCCAATATGAGCCGTTGGTGCTTCACTCCTATATCGGCGTAGGCAGCGACTGGGATTTGGATCGCCTGGATGGAGGAGTTTTCGTTTTACCACCGCACGAGAAAGAGAATGGAAACAATTGGTACCGTGGGACAGCGGATGCGATTTATCGGAACCTGCATTTCCTGGATCAGTATGACCCGGAGCATGTGCTCATTCTGTCAGGGGATCACATTTATAAAATGGATTACAGTCGAATGCTCCACTATCACAAGGAAAAGGGAGCCGATTGCACCATTTCTGTTATCAATGTCACGATTCAGGAGGCCCAACGATTTGGGATACTGAACGCCGATGAGGACCTGAAGATATACGACTTTGAGGAGAAGCCTGAACAGCCGAAAAGCACATTGGCCTCTATGGGTATTTATTTATTCAAATGGGATGTGTTGCGTCACTACTTACTGGAAAGCGCAAGTGATTCTGAATCTTCACATGATTTTGGTAAAGACATCATTCCGCTATTGCTTCAGCATGGCCGGTCGCTGTATGCATACCCGTTTGCTGGGTACTGGAAGGATGTGGGCACCATTCAGAGCTTGTGGGAGTCTAATATGGATCTTCTGGTTCAGGACCCGCCGCTAGATCTGAATGACCCGTTCTGGCGCATCTATACCCGCAGCCCCAATCAACCTGCCCAGTATATCACCCAGCGGGCGATCCTGAAAAACAGCATCGTAAATGAAGGCTGCATGGTGGATGGAGAAGTAAGACACTCCGTACTGTTTTATGGGGTTGAAGTCGGTGAGGGGAGCGTTATTACCGATTCTGTCATCATGCCGAATGTAAAAATCGGACGCAATGTACGTATTCACCGGGCCATCGTGAATGAGAACATGGTTATTGAAGACAACGCAGTCATTGGACCTGAAGATAGCCTAGATGAGATTATTTTGTTCGATCAGGAAAGCCAGCTTCACGCACGAATATAACTCGGATAAGGACGGTGTCCGCTATGAGCCGGCTCATTGGAGTGATCAACCTGGATCACGAATTGGATCAATTGAAGGAGTTGACTTATTTCCGGTGTGGGGCAGCAGTACCCTTTGCTAGTCGATATCGGCTCATTGATTTCACCTTATCCAATATGATGCATGCAGGGATGCAGGATATTGCACTGTTTATCCGCCGCAAATACCGTTCGCTGCTGGATCATTTGGGTGAAGGTCGGCCATGGGATTTAGACCGCAGAAGGGGTGGGTTGTTTATTTTGCCACCGGACTGGAACGATCCGACGGACACATCACGTGGGGACTTGCAGCATGTGCACAATAATCTGGATTTTTTCCATCGCTCATCGGGGCAAACCATTGTACATGCAGGAACTCAGCATATCAACAAGGTTGATTTAGAGGATGTATACCGATATCATCTGGAAAAGAATGCGGATGTCACCCTCGTATATAAACCCATTCACCAGCTCGAAACTGAGCATGCACCGTGTGTACGGCTGGAGATTGACGACAGCGGACGAGTGACCGGTATTCATCAGGAGCAGGATCATCATAATATTTATCTAGAAATGTTTGTGATGGACAAAAGCTTGTATCTGGATCAGGTAAAGCATTGCATTGCTCATCAGGATAATCATTTCTTTCGCGATGCGATTCAGAAAAATCCAAGTGGCCTGCGCATCTACGCGTATCGCTATGATGGTTATCATGCAGTTATTAATTCTATCGAGAGCTATTATAAAAATAGCATGAAACTGCTGGATCAGGAGCAATATCAAGCCCTGTTCCAGAATCAGCCGGTGCATACCAAAATTAAGTATGAAGCTCCGACGCGTTATACGTACAGCGCCGAGGTGGATCATTCCCTTGTTGCCAATGGCTGCACCATTGGGGGGAAGGTCGAGAACAGCATTCTTTTTCGTGGCGTGCAAGTAGAGGAAGGCGCGCGGGTAAGTAACTCGATTATTATGCAAAAATGCATCATCCGTAAAGGCGCAGTTGTGCAGAATGTGGTTTTAGATAAGGATGTACAGCTTTCACCAGATCGAACTCTGATTGGAGACATTAAAGTTCCCTATGTGATTGCCAAGAATAGCGTGATTTAAAAGATCATACTTAGCCATTAAAACGGAATTAACAGGAGGTACCACTTTGTTCAGCAATAAAGAAGCATTTAAGCAGGCCTTTCGAGAGCAACTAGTCGGAAGACTGGGTAAACCGATGCAGGAGGCTCAGTCGGAAGACGTATATAAGGTTTTGGGCGGCATGATTCGTGAACAAGTCGGCAAGAATTGGGCAGAAACGAACCAAGCCTACAAAGAAGGACAAGTGAAGCAGATTTATTATTTTTCATTGGAATTTTTAATAGGTCGTCTATTGGGCAGTAATTTGCTGAATTTGGGCGTATTGGATATGGTTCGGCAGGCATTGGGGGAATTGGGATGGAATCTGGAGGAAATCGAGGAACAGGAAGCAGACGCAGGGCTAGGCAATGGGGGTCTCGGCCGTCTGGCAGCTTGCTTCATGGACTCATTAGCATCCCTTGGCTATGCAGGGCATGGCTGCGGGATTCGATATAAATATGGCCTGTTTGAGCAGCGTATTGTAGACGGAAATCAGGTGGAACTGCCGGATTACTGGCTACAGAAAGGGAATGTATGGGAGGAACGTCGTCCTGACAAAAAGGTCGAGGTTCATTTTTGGGGGCGTGTGGAAACTCGTGAACAGGAGGGGCGTCTTGTGTTTGAGACACAGGATGCCGAGACGGTCTGGGCTGTCCCTTACGATATTCCGCTGGTAGGCTATGGTCATGCGCAGGTGAATACGCTACGGATTTGGAGTGCGGAATCCGCGCTTGATCCCGTTCGAGGACCGATTCGAGGCGAGGGCGGATATTACCGCTTTCTCGATTACAATCGATCGGTAGAGTCCATCTCGGCATTTCTCTATCCGGATGATTCCAATTATGAGGGTAAGCTGCTTCGCTTGAAGCAGCAGTATTTCCTCTGCTCGGCCGGATTACAGAGCATTTTGCGTACGTTTGAGAAGCTTCGTTTACCTTACAGTCAATTGCCTGATAAAATAGCACTGCACATTAACGATACCCATCCGACGCTGGTTATACCGGAACTGATGCGTATTTTGATGGACGTGAAAGGCTTGGGGTGGGACGAAGCATGGGATATTACGACACGGACCGTTTCATATACGAATCATACGATATTGAGTGAGGCGCTGGAACAATGGCCCGTCAATATGGTGAGAGAACTGCTTCCTCGGATTTACTTGATCATTGAAGAAATGAACAAACGTTATTGCGCTATGCTATTAGAGCGTTATCCGGGTCAGGACATCAAAATTGGTGAAATGGCGATTATTCACGGTGAACAAATACGTATGGCTCATTTGGCCATCGTCGGCAGCTATAGTGTGAATGGGGTAGCTGCACTGCATACGCAAATCTTGAAGGAACGAGAGATGAAGTCGTTTCATGAATTGTATCCTGACCGGTTTAATAATAAAACAAACGGAATTGCCCATAGACGCTGGCTGATGCATGCCAACCCGGAGCTGGCAAGCTTGTATGATGAGACTATCGGTACACGTTGGAGAACCCGTCCACGCGAACTCATTGACCTGCTTCGCTACAGTGGGGACGAATCGTTCCAAGAACGGATTCAGGTGATTAAGCGAAATAATAAGGTCAGGCTTGCTGAGCATGTGTTTGCAAAACAGGGCGTACGACTGGATACATCCTCCATTTTTGATGTACAGGTCAAACGGTTGCACGGATATAAGCGACAACTGCTCAATATTTTGCATGTGATGCATCTATATAACCAGCTCAAAAGTAATCCTGCGCTGGATGTTACGCCACGCACATTTATTTTTGGCGCGAAAGCAGCCCCTGGTTATTTTCTCGCTAAACAGACGATTAAGCTCATAAATAATGTGGCGGACACGATCAATCGGGATGTAGATGTTAAGGACAAGCTGAAAGTCGTTTTCCTTGAAAATTATTCGGTCTCGCTGGCGGAGCTGATTATTCCTGCGGCGGATGTCAGTGAACAGATTTCTACGGCAGGCAAGGAAGCATCAGGCACAGGGAACATGAAATTTATGATGAACGGCGCGCTCACACTGGGTACATTGGACGGAGCTAATGTTGAAATGCATGAAATGGTAGGCGATGCCAACATGTTCATTTTTGGATTGAAGGTAGATCAGATTGAGGACTACTATCGGAATGGACAGTATTCGGCACGCATAACAGCTAACAGTGATGAAAGATTGCGTGAAGTGCTGGATCAACTGGTAAACGATGCACCTTTTACGCGGCATGAACGGGAATTTGAGGCCATTTATCAATCTCTGATTGATCATAATGATGAATACTTTGTGCTTAAGGATTTTGCAGCTTATGTAGATACGCAGGTTCATATTGAACAGGTGTATCGCAATCCTTCGGAGTGGACACGACGTGCTATTGTAAATATGGCCCATTCCGGGAAATTTTCCAGTGATTGTACAATCCAGCAATACGCGGCTGAGATTTGGGACCTTGTACCTCTATCCAGCGATGTCAATAAGCGAATTGTGTTCTAAAATAGCGAAACAGGCGGAATAGCATTGCTTTTCGAACGCTGAGGGTTATAATGACAGTATAGACTAAGTAAGGATGGGGAGTTATTTGAACTCATTCCTAAACTTGAATTTGTACTGTTGAAGGAGTCCTCCTATTGATAAAGTTCAATCCGAAAAGGCTCAAACCTCATAAATCAAGGAAGAAATACAATGTGTTTCAAAATATATGGCGGGCGATTCGTCTGAATTTTATTAAGCTGTTGCGCGCCCCTGGTGGAGTTAAAAAAATCTCTTTGGGCTTCGCCATTGGCTTTGGCCTGGAGATGATCGTAATTTCCACGGCCTCTCTCGTATACCTCGTGTTTTACCCGATTGTTCGGCTGTCCGGTGGTTCGCTGCCTGCCGCCATTGTGGGTAACGTTGTCGGCAAGCTGACCTTTTTGCCGATTGTACTGATGCCATTCGCCAAGCAACTGGGAGCTTGGATTTATCCATCACATTATCCGGTACATGTCAGGGGCGGTCGACTTCACGAGCATTCTTTTATGGAGCTTTTTCACGGCAACTGGTCTGTATTCAGAGACTTACTGCACGGAGGCCTCCACATCCTGATCGGCATGTCTATTTTCGGTGTGGTGCTGGGCATAATTTCGTATTTTGTCATTCAGGTTCTGTATAACCGTTCGCTGCACAAACGGTTGGAAAAGCGGAAACTGCGTCATGGCGCAGGATTTTCGCCGACCAGATTGCTGAAGAATGGATAATGTTGTACATCAGAAGCTCCTTGAGCCTATCGTTTAGGCCTTGAGGGGCTTCTTTTGGGTTAAGCAAATCTTGACTTTTATGCCACGTCTAAGGATTATGTGTATGTCTCTTTTTGGGATTGACTTGGATGGATATACCATAAAAATATAGAAAAACGAATATACATTCTTAAAAAAGGCACCACTACTGTTGTGGGAAAAATTTACCGTTTGGCGAAAAGATATTGTACTTCTCTAGCATTCTAGACCTGTACAATGGGTAGACTGTGGCTTACAGTATAGCGGACAAGCAAGATACGTCCTTGGTTGTGGATACGCTGAATCAACTTCCAAAACAGACACGCTGCTGCTTCATAGCGTTCAGGGAAGCGTATATACGTCACAGGCTTATCAAGCTGCAGTAAAGGGAAAGGCATAACCATGAGCATGTCCCGTAAAGGAACACCCGCTGATCATGCCCCTATCGAATCGTTTCATTCCACGCTAAAGTCTGATGTACTGAAAATAATTTATTGACATGAAACCAGTTACATATTTTAATCTTGTTTTGTAGCGAGAGATCATAGATAAGCATGTTACCAACTCGTTTTGAATTTTTTTAGATACTTTTTAAACATTCATTATAAAGTATATAAAAAAAGACCTTTATGAACTTCACAGGAAGCGAATACTCATGGGAATATTAGTGGGAATTATATTGACCACATGCATTTTGATAGGTTCGTATTTTATCATCAGCGCAATTGTATATTCGCAAAAAATTCAAATTCTTGTGGAAAACATGCAAGTGAAACACGTAGATCATTTTAATCAAAAGGACAAAAAAGACAAGCAAAAAACTGGAGGGCATAAGTATGATTAAACTTGTAGTCACGGATCTAGACGGAACATTTCTGAACAATAAAAGTCAGTACGATGTCGAACTTTTCAAAAAAGTTTATGCAGAGATGCAGCAAAAAGGAGTCACATTTGTCGCATGTACAGGTAAACAATGTGAACGTGTTGAAAAATTGTTTGACGAACATGGCAAGGGAGTTTGGATACTGGGTGACAGTGCTGCTCGAATTAAAAAAGATGGCCAAGTGGTTAAAGAGTTTAGTATTGATCGGAATCTAGCTCTACAGGCGATTGATCAAATTCAAGACTTCGACAACAATATGACGCTTATTGTATGTGCAAGTGATGCTGCGTACGTTCATTCTTCCATTTCAGAAGATATGTATAAAGTTGTTAAAGGCTCCTATGAACGTGTATTAAAAACAGACTCTTTTGCAAACATAGATAGCCGTTTTATCAAAATCACGGTCTTCGACACGGAGGGGCGAAGTACAGCATTAAGAGCACATGTTGAGAATACGTTGGGTGGACAAATTTATATTGTTGATTCTGAAGCTAGATGGCTGGATATCACGGCATTGCATACGCATAAAGGTGAGACAGTAAAGAAACTGCAAGAAATGTTGGGCGTCACATACGAGGAAACAATGTCATTTGGTGACGGCGAGAATGATGTGGAACTCATGGCAATCGCGAAATACAGCTTTGCAGTGAGTAATGCTTGTGAAAATACTAAAAAGGCAGCAAACTTTATTACTAAGTCAAACGAAGAAAATGGTGTTCTTCTCACGATTCAAAAAATACTGGATTTGCAGTGACCCTTGTCTGTCAAATGGTATTGCATTCTGTAAAAGAGCGGGGCAATGGTGTGATTGCCCCGCTCTTTATTATTTGAGTTGCAGTGCCCGTACTCCTTATTGTTTGAATTTCTATATTACGCTTTTGACAAAATAATATTTGAGTTGAAAGACTGTTGTAATCCATATTATTCCAAAACAGCTTGTATTACTTCCATTCAAGTTGAATCGTTATTCGAAACTTGTTTTCGATAATTTTGCGGAACTACACCCATCTGTTTACGGAAAATGGACGAAAAATAGCTAGCACTTTGAAAACCGCAGGCAAGTGCGATTTCACTAATGGATCTTCGTGTTTCTCTTAACATTTCGCAACTTTTTTGAAGGCGATATTGAGTGACATAGTTGTTGGGCGTCTGGCCCACATATTTGTTAAATAATGTACAGCAACGGCTTCTGCAAACAGCTCCTGCAGATGCGATCTCCTCAAGAGTTATTTTTTGATCATAGTTTTGATGAATGAAACGAGTCATTTCCTGAACATGTGTCAATACTCCAGATTGCCCAGAAATGGGTTGCAAATGATCCCCTATAGTAGCACACAAAGATAAAGCTTGTGATGCCAGACGAAGCGGATTGGGAGGAGTATGGTCCTTGTGCATTTCCTGATAGATTTCTTGAATGGAAAGTAATATTCTTTGCTGCCAATCAATCTGATTTGTAAGCACGACAAAATCATCCATCATTAAACTAAACTTATCCCCCCAGTATGTTTGAACAAATGAAGGCTTCACACCAAGGATAGACGGATGAATGACGATGACAAGGAATAAACAATCGTTGTGGTCTGCAAGAGAATAACCGAAATGCAAACGTTGGCTATTCACAAAAAGTCCATCTCCCTGCTGCAATCGAGTGATAGTTCCATTAACAGAGAAATCCATCGCTCCTTTTAATACGTAGATAAACTCCACGTCCACATGCCAATGCGCTACTGCTGTATGATTGTTAAATTGATGAAGGCTTCCCTTTCTGACGTAAAGTGGTAAATCAGGAATATTATAATTTAAACGTTCTGATAAATCAGAAAACACCTCTAAATTTGTCATCAACAAAATCATCCTTTGAATATATACGATTTTTATAAAATTATAGCCAATTTTAATGGAAATAACAATGATACTATCCTATTCTTATATTGTGGAAATCAACGAGAGGACAGGGTATAGGTGAGAAACCGTATACAATTTAGAGGATCTGGCAGTCGTGATTTTAATCGAGAGTTAATGATGCTCGTCATTCCCATTGCATTACAAAATTTAATATCAGCAACCGTGATATCCGTTGATGTATTTATGCTGGGTATGATTAGTCAATCTGCAATGTCAGCCGTATCACTCGCAGGGCAAATTACTTTTGCATTAACATTGTTTTACATGGGGATGTCAGCGGGGGCAAGTATCCTGACTGCGCAATACTGGGGAAGGGAGGATTTACCAACCATACAGCGCATTCTTAGTATTGCTTGCATGTTCTCCTTTTGTATCTCCATTTTGTTTTTTTTGACTTCCTTCTTTCTTCCAGAGGCACTTATGTATTTATTCACCAATGATACTGAACTGATTCAATATGGCTCTAAGTTTTTACAAATGAATTCCTTTTCTTATCTCGTGATGGGAATATCGCAGATGTATCTCAGTGTGATTAGAAGTATGGAAAATGCAAAACTCAGTGCGTGGATTAGCTCCTTATGTTTGATCTTAAACATTTTGTTCAATGCCTTTTGCATTTTTATTTTATTCCCATCAAGACCCGAACTGGCCATTTCCGCAGTAGCTCTTGCCACGGTTTTAGCACGGATTATTGAACTAGTATGTTGTATGATTCACTCCGTAACCAAGGGGGGCATTCGTTTTCGTTTGCCTGTACGTGATGGCATTCAACGAAATTTATTAAAAGATTTCTTAAAATATACTCTGCCTGTACAGGGGAATTATATTGTATGGGGAGGAGCTCTTACCGCTACGGCTGCAATTATTGGCCATGTGAACTCCGATATGGTAGCAGCTAACTCGATAGCGTCTGTAGTTAAAAACCTAGCAGTTGTTCTCTGTGGAGGCATAGCTACTGGAGGCTCTGTACTTGTTGGAAAGTATTTGGGACAGGGTGACATCGAGAAGGCAAAGCATGCGGGCAACAAAATGTGTTTTTATGCTTTGATATTTGGAGTTATTGCAGGCTGCACGATTCTGTTCATTAAACCATTGGTATACTCCATCGTCAATTTGAATTCAATTGCTCAAAGTTACCTAGATGGGATGCTTTACATTAGTGCGTATTATTGTATGGCTAAATCCTTAAACTCCACAACTATAGCGGGTATATTTACGGCTGGTGGGGATTCCAAATTTGGATTTTGGTGCGACACTGTTGTCATGTGGCTTATTATTCTGCCGCTTAGTTACCTATGTGCTTTTGTTTGGCAAGTGCCGCCTATCTTTTTGTATATCGTCATCAGCTTAGACGAGATGATTAAATTACCCATTGCTTTTATTCGATATCGACAGTTTAAGTGGCTTAACAACATAACTAGAAACTTTGCATAAACCTGATCATAACTAAGGGTTATGCAATTTACTCTAATAAATACAAGCATTTATAAGGGAGAATGTTGCATGAATATCCAAGAACGAATGGCTAGCAAACAATTATTTACAGATCACGATGCTAATTATCCGAAAGAGGCTGCAGAGTTGGCGAAAGCACGCCAGCGTGGTAAGGCAATATGCTATGAAATTAATAATTTGCATCCGGATGATGTTGAAATGCGCAAAACGTTAATGAAACAACTCTTTGCAAGCATTGGAGAAAATGTATGGATGGAGCCGCCAATTCGCATGTCTTATGGTTCAAATACGACCGTAGGAAATAATGTATATATCAATTTCAATCTAACCGTGGTTGACGACTATAAAGTTACGATTGGTAATGATGTCATGTTTGGCCCGAATGTAACGATTGCTGTAACGAATCATCCTGTACATCCAGAAAAGCGCAAAGAAGGCGGGATGTTTGCATTACCAGTGGTCATTGAGGATGGGGCATGGATCGGGAGCGGAGCGATTATTGTTCCAGGAGTCACGATTGGCAAAGGGAGTGTAATTGGTGCTGGTAGTGTGGTAACCAAGGATATCCCTGCGAATGTAATAGCTGTTGGAAATCCATGCAGAGTTCTTCGTGAGATTACGGATCATGATAGAGAGTTCTACTATAAAGACATGCGTTTTGATCAAGTTGAATGGTAAGAAAAAGTGACCAATAGTTTTATAGAATAAAAATACAGCTCACATAAAGTCAAATGGAACCATACAATCTTCGGTCATCTACCTTCTGGAGAGGGGTTTTTCGATGAATATACTTTATTTTTTTCTAACAATAGTTTCCCTTTATTTTGTCATTACAGCAATTGTGCATTCACGCCACACAAACTTGGTAGCCGATAAAATGGAAAAACAGTTTGAACATTACTTTAATGAAGATGCGCATCAAAATGATCAGCATATTGTATCAAATCGATAGCAATGCATTATTAAGCTCCCTCGAAATGATTAAGTTTTCTCACTCAAACTCATGAATTCGCAGGATTTCACCTTTAGTTTAGCGCGAGATA
>NZ_JAALFM010000040.1:0-1759 GCF_011800295.1 Paenibacillus sp. EKM301P
GCTCCCTCGAAATGATTAAGTTTTCTCACTCAAACTCATGAATTCGCAGGATTTCACCTTTAGTTTAGCGCGAGATAAGAAGGGAACAGAGGAGCCGATAGCTTTGAACAACTGAAAGGGCGTGCAGGAACAGGGGTGCGGGATGAATCACCCAATTCACTCCATATCCTGCACGTCTCCATGTCGCCCCTAGCGATTTTCACTCCCATGTCTCAACGGGTCCAAGCCCTTTCATTCCTTCGTGACATCTACTAAGGGGTGGAGGTCGGTTTTTCTAACGGAACGGGTCCGAGCCCTTTTGCGTAATGTCTCCCGATACTCCGTGCTTTTTGGAATCCTGCGAATGCATCAGCTGGTGAGAAAATGCCGGTTAAGCTGCTTGCGGAAAAACTTTGTTGGAGTCGTAAGCCTCGCTGCTCTTCGCCAGACCGACAAGCATTCGGGCTATTTTACCGCATAATTTCATAATAGATTTCATTTTCTTTAGCTTTTTCACGTTGAAATTGTGGTGGTGCAGCGCTCTAACATCCGGATTGGTCATGACCATGCACATCGTCATGAGATAGAGGAAGCGTCGGAGACGAGGGCGCCCACGTTTGCTGAGCACCATCTTTCCGCGCCATTTCCCGGAACTGGCTTCTGCTAGATTTAGCCCGGCATGGCGGAGTAAAGCATTGCCGTGTGCATAGCCGCTCAGATCACCGGCTTCACCTAGCACACCAGCTAAGCTCGTTGCATTTACGCCTCGAATGGCAAGCAACTTCTGAGCGTACGGAATACGCACCAGGATGTAGTGAAGCTCGTGCTCAATCTGCTCAAGCTGGCGCTGCGCCAAGTCGTATTCTTCGAGCAGTTGACCCAAGTGCAGTTTGTAGGCGTGCAGCGCCTGCGTGGCGCCAACACTGCGTTTAGCCAGGGCAATGAGCTGCTCGGCTCGATGAATGCCCGCATGGCGTTTCACGTATTGCTTCCAGCCGGCAATGACTTGTTCCGTTGTTAACTGGCTAATGTCCTTCGGGAGAGGAAACAGCCTTAACGTGGCTATGGCGCTGGTGCAGGTAAGGATTTTAAAGACGTGACGAAGTTCCGGAAAGACAATATCTACCCAGCGATGAATCTGGTTAACGGCGCTGTTTAGCCGTTTGGCAACCGTGTCGCGGTTGGCCATGAGAATCCGCAGCTCCTCGTAAGCTTCCGGGTTGAAGCGCACAGGGGAATAGTAGCCGTTTTTGACCATATCCGCGATGACGAGCGCGTCTTTGCGGTCGCTTTTAGATGGCGTATTGTCGCGGTTTTCCTTGTTCTTTTTGACGAGATGGGGATTTACGAGAACAGCCTCAATGCCTTTGGCCGAAAGCCAGCGAGCCAGGCTGAACCAGTAGTGACCGGTGGGTTCCATGCCGACGATGACTTTGCTCAGCGTGTACGACTTGAGCAGATCTTGAATCCAGCGGCCGAACAGCTGGAAACCCTCGTCATGGCTGCCGAACTCTAGCGGCGATCCTAAGGCAATTCCCCGAAAGCTAACCGCACGAGCGACGTGAGCCTCCTGTGCAATATCTACGCCGACAACTAAATGCAATGAGGAAATGTTTTCAATGCGTTGATTTTGTTTATCCTGTGATTTAAACTTCATAGTAGAGCGACCTCCTAGATGATGGGCTTTTTAGGGCATTGACCCGTGACGTAACCCCATCGTACCGAGGCGCTCGTTTTTGTGCAAAGACCAGATTATTCGTTTTACAGGAATTCTAACGGG
>NZ_JAALFM010000041.1:0-1685 GCF_011800295.1 Paenibacillus sp. EKM301P
GGGCGGGCAAAGTCAGTAGAGAGATCCAGTACAGGTAGTTCACCTTGGAAGGTGTCAAGCCAGTACGCTTCCTGACGCTGCATCCATTCCTGGTGGGCTTCGCTTTGCTGCCATACGGCATAATCCTTGTACTGAATCCGCAATGGCGCTAGCTCTTCACCGCCATACAAGCGGACAAATTCGTCGGTCAGGACCTCTAGGGACACCCCATCCGAGACGATATGGTGCATGTCAAGCATAAGCAGATGTTGAGCTTCCTGCTCTACTCCCTGAGCGCCCAGATCCACCAAGCCTACCCGCAGCAGCGGCGCAGCTTTGAGATCAAACGGACGGACAAAGCGACTCACCAGCTGTTGTGCTTCCTTGCTGACCATCATATTCGCAGTCGCACCCTCTGCCTGTACCTTCGTATATTCCACCTCGAACGGTACAGCGTCCTCAATCCATTGCATTGGCTCGCTGTCGATCAGCTCAAAGCGAGTACGCAAGGTCGCATGGCGGGCGATCAGTTGACGGAATACGTTCTCTACTCGTTTCACATTCAGCGGACCGCTCACTTGCAGCACCGACGGCATGTTGTAATTCACATCCTGCGGGTCGAACTGATGCAGCACATACAGTCGCTTTTGTGCCGAGGACAGTGGGTAGAAACTACGCTCCTCCGTCACCGGAATGGACGCATACGCCACCTGATCCAAACCTTCCAGAACGGCTGCCAGCTGCTCAATCGTTGGGGCTTCAAAAATGCTGCGCAGTGGAAGTGGCTTGTTCAGCTCTTGGTGAATCTTCGAGGCCAGTGTCGTCGCCCGCAGCGAGTGTCCACCCATCTCAAAGAAGTTTTCCTTCACGCCGACCTGTGCCAGACCCAGCACATCCTGCCAAATTTGTGTCAGCTTCACTTCCACCCACGTCCGCGGTGCAACATAGTCGGCTCCGCTTTGCAGGCTGCCTTCCGGTGCCGGCAGGACCTTGCGGTCAATTTTGCCATTGGGACTCAGCGGCATTTGCTCCAGCTGTACAAAGTACGATGGCACCATGTAGCTTGGCAGCTCTCCGCCCAGCTCACTTCTCAGCTCTCTGGCACTGATTTCTTGCCCCGCGACATAGTACGCCACCATTTGTTTTTGGCCCGTTTCATCCGCACGAGCCATGACCACCGCTTCTCGTACCGATTCCACTTGGAGTAGCTGCGTTTCGACCTCGCCCAGCTCAATTCGGTACCCCCGGATTTTCACCTGATGGTCAATCCGGCCTAAGTATTCAATGTTGCCGTCTGGCATCCATCTCGCCAAATCGCCAGTGCGGTACATCCGTTCATACCCAGCTTCCCCGCCGGCAAACGGATCTTTCACAAATTTCTCGGCCGTCAGTTCCGGACGGTTCAGATAGCCTCGGGCTACGCCGACACCGCCGATGCACAGCTCCCCTGCCACCCCAATCGGCTGCAATTGCTCCGTGCCTTCCTTCACGATGTACAGACGGATATTTTGAATCGGTTTTCCGATCGGGATCACCGCATATGCCTCATCCGGCTCGCAATCGAAGTACGATACGTCCACCGTTGCTTCGGTTGGGCCATACAGGTTGACCAGCTTCGCTCCGGCCAGGCTCGATACGAGCCGCTGGAACCGGGCCACATGCTGTGGCGGCAACGCTTCACCACTGGCAAAGACATGGCGCAGCGT
>NZ_JAALFM010000042.1:0-1658 GCF_011800295.1 Paenibacillus sp. EKM301P
GAACGGGCGAATTCGCTGGCACGAGTGCTTCAAGCACAGGGAGTAGGACCTGACAAACTGGTCGGTCTGATGGTGCATCGCTCCGTGGAAATGATCGTGGGTCTGCTGGCCGTGCTAAAAGCAGGTGGTGCTTATGTGCCGATCGATCCCGAATTTCCGTCCTCTCGTATTCAATACATGCTGGAAGATAGCGAGGCCGCAGTGCTTCTGACCCGTCGTGATTTGGCAGAAGAGCACCATTGCCACGCCAATGCCCTATTTCTTGAGGATGCAGCATTGTATCAGGGAGAAAGCAGTAACCTGGAATCGATCTCCAGCCCAGAGCATTTGGCTTACGTTATCTATACCTCTGGTTCGACGGGTAATCCGAAAGGAGTTATGCTCCAGCATCGCTCGGTCCTCAACTTTATTACAGGGATGCGCGAAGTCATTGACTTTGAAACGAGCCAAACGATGTTGTCACTGACGACCATTTCTTTCGACATTTTTGTCTTGGAGACCATCCTGCCACTGTTAGGCGGAATGACGGTGGTGCTTGGCGATAGTCAGCATCAGGTGAATCCTCAGGCGCTGGGTGAATTGATTGCTCATCATCATATTGAAATGCTGCAAATGACGCCGTCCCGGTTGCAAATGCTGCTGGGTCATGAAGCAGGTTCCCGCGCGCTGCAAGGCGTGAAGGCCATTATGGTCGGGGGCGAAGCCCTTCCGTCCAGGCTGCTTGCAGCACTGCAAGAAATCAACGGTCCCCGGATTTATAACATGTACGGACCTACAGAAACGACGGTGTGGTCGACCGTGCAGGAACTGACCCATGCTCAACATATTCATATTGGACGTCCTATCGCGAATACGCAAATATATATCATGAATGCAAGTGGGGAGTTGCAGCCCGTCGGTGTGCCGGGTGAGTTATGTATTGGAGGGGAAGGACTGGCCCGCGGGTACTGGAAACGTGAAGAACTGACGACCGAGAAATTTGTAAATCATCCGTTCGCTGGTGGTAAGGCAGGCCATGAGCGGATGTATCGTACAGGCGATTTGGCGAGATGGATGCCGGACGGCAACATTGAATATTTGGGGCGGATGGATCACCAGATTAAAATCCGGGGCTACCGGATCGAACTGGGCGAGATCGAATCGCAGCTGCTGCAGGTGGAGTCCGTACAAGAAGCAGTCATCATGGCCCGCACGGACGAAACAGGTCAAACCCAGCTCGTGGCGTACTACGTGGCAAGTCAAGAGCTTGGAGCTAATGAGCTGAGACAAAAGCTGGGACAAGCGCTGCCAAACTATATGGTGCCGTCGTATTTCATCTGGTTGGAGCAGATGCCGCTGACACCGAACGGCAAAATCGACCGCAAGTCCCTGCCAGCACCGGAAGGCAGTCTACACAGCGGTGCAGAGTATGCAGCGCCACGAATGGTAACGGAACGGACACTCGTAGCGATCTGGCAGTCCATCCTGGGCGTGCCCACTGTCGGGATTTTGGACAATTTCTTTGATCTGGGCGGCGATTCGATCAAGGCGATTCAAATCGTATCGCGTGCGTTCCAGGCAGGCTACAAGCTGGACATGAAGGATTTGTTCCGCTACCCAACCGTCGCAACACTGGCACCGCATATGCACGAGGTAAGTCGTAGGGTAGATCAGGGAGA
>NZ_JAALFM010000043.1:0-1624 GCF_011800295.1 Paenibacillus sp. EKM301P
CCGCTACCCAACCGTCGCAACACTGGCACCGCATATGCACGAGGTAAGTCGTAGGGTAGATCAGGGAGAAGTGAGCGGGGAAACAACTTTGTCTCCCATCCAGCATTGGTTCTTTGCCCAGGAGCAAGTAGATGCGCATCACTTTAATCAGGCGGTGATGCTGCACCGGGAGCAGGGTTTTGATGAGTCCGCTCTGCGTCAGGCACTTGACAAACTCACAGCGCACCATGATGCACTGCGGATGGTGTTCAGCAAGACCGAGCAAGGCTATGAAGCCTGGAACCGCGGAGTACAGGAAGGCGAGCTGTATCACCTGGATGTGGTGGACTTTACGAACTTGACGGATGAAGCCATGCTCAGCGCAGCTATGGAGGCGAAAGCCAGTGAAATTCAAAGCAGTATCCAGCTACATGAAGGGCCGCTATTGAAGGCTGGTTTGTTCCACTGTGCAGATGGGGATCATCTCCTGATGACGATTCACCATTTGGTCGTGGACGGGGGATCATGGCGTATTTTATTCGAGGATTTGGCCGTAGCCTATGAACAGGCCATTCATGCAGAGGTACTTCAGTTACCAGACAAAACGGATTCATTCCGCTTCTGGTCGCAAGAACTTTTCAAGTATGCGCATAGCGCAGCCATGGACAGCGAATACGCCTACTGGGAGCAATGGAACGCAGCCGCTTTGGCTGACCAAGTACGTTTGCCTGAGGATCAAGCGGAGGCCGAACCGTTTATCCTAGCTGACACGGATACCGTGGTCTTCCAGCTTACGGAAGAAGAGACAGAAAAACTATTGAAGCAAGCACACCGCGCGTACAACACGGAAGTGAACGATTTGCTGCTGACTGCACTAGGCATGACGCTGTACACGTGGACGGGTCATGAACGCAGTCTGATTCATTTAGAGGGACACGGACGGGAGAACATTTTGCCGGATACGGACATTTCTCGTACGGTAGGCTGGTTTACGAGTCCATATCCGATATTGCTAGACATTGGTTGTGATCGTGCTTTGTCGGAACACATCAAGCAGGTCAAAGAGTGCCTGCGTCAGATTCCGAATAAAGGAATGGGCTATGGAATCTGGAGATATTGGAGTGAATCCGGCCAAGCCGTTGGTCAACATCAAGCTTTTGCCGAGCCGCAAGTAAGCTTTAACTATCTCGGACAGTTGGATCAGGACTTGCAAAACAGCGATATCCGCATGTCTCCTTACTCAATGGGATCGGTCGTGAGTGACCGGACGAAGATGAAATATGCGCTCGATGTGAGCGGAATCGTCACGAACGGCATCCTGGAACTCGACATTCGGTATAACGGCAAAGCCTTCCGTAAAGATACGGTCCAAATGCTGGCTGATCTGTTGAAATCCAATCTGCTTGAAGTGATCGAGCATTGTGCTACACGGGAGCAGGCCGAATTGACTCCAAGTGATGTACTGTTCAAGGGTCTGACCCTGGAGCAATTCGATACGATTAAGGAACAGACCAAGACGGTTGGGGAATTGGAAAATGTGTACCCACTGACCCCCATGCAAAAGGGAATGCTGTTCCATAATTTGATGAATGCAGAAACCGGCGTGTATTTTGAGCAGGCAACCTTTGACCTTGAGGGCCACTTT
>NZ_JAALFM010000044.1:0-1597 GCF_011800295.1 Paenibacillus sp. EKM301P
CCTGCCCGTTCGTATTATGAGATCAACCAGTTCTTTCTGGTTGATCCTTTTTTCATTTGCATAGAGGATTAAGGTAGCCTGGTCGAACGTACCTGCCCGTGGGACTTGATCCCGAGCGCTATAGTGTTCGCCCTACTTGTCATGACCATGATTGAGGCTGGTTGGGACGTAAGATCCCGTATAACAAGCGATGCTATGGAGCGACAAGAAGAACCTTAGGGATGCCGGGGAACCTAAACTTACAGGGAGAGATGAAATGAATCCAGTTGTCGGTCTAGATATTTCAAAAGAAGAAAGTCATGGACAAGCCTTTTTAGCGCGCGGAAAGCCCTTCAGAGGGACATTCTACTTCGAGCACACTCGTGATGGCCTAGCAAATTTACATCAAGTTTTGAAGGATGTTGAGACTGCATCCAAACTACGTCCTCTGCTTATTCTAGAAGCAACCGGCCATTACCAAAGTCCCGTTGTTCAGTTCCTAGAAGAACATCACTACATTTACATTATCATTAATCCGCTCATCTCAAATCGGCTTAGAAAGTCTCAACTTCGTAAAGTAAAGACGGATGCTGCGGACGCTTACCTATTGGGAGAGTTGTACTACAAGGAAGAGTTTGAACCTTTTAAAAAAAGAGGTGTGCAACTTCTCAATCTGCGCTATCTTACAAGACAGTATGAGTCCCTTTCAAAGATGTGTGTACAGACGAAGCTGCAATTCCAAGCCGTTTTAGATCAGGTTTTCCCAGCTTACAAAGGCGTCTTTGGAGCTATGTATTCCCGTATTTCACTACGGTTTTTAAGTAAATTTCCAACCTCATATTCAGTTTTGCAGACGGATGAAATTACACTCAAAGCTAAGATGAAAGAACTACTTTCTTCGAAACGGGGGCGTTCAGAGGGCTGGATTAACCAACGGGTTCAGCGACTGCTAGACGCGGCAAAGCAAAACCCATTTCAGCAAACCATGTATGCAAGCCACTTAATCAATTTGAAAGTTCTTATCACCCTTATTCTTCAGTACCAAGAGCATCTTGCTGAACTGGAACAGAACATAGATGCTCTGGCTGAAGAAATTGAAGAGTATGAATTAATTCAGTCGATTCCCGGTATTGGGCATAAAATTGCTGCAACAATTTTATCTGAAATTGGAGAAGTCGACCGATTTGATCATCCTAAAAAGCTAGTAGCTTTTGCAGGCATTGACCCGAGTGTCTTTGCTTCCGGTAAATTTACAGCAACTCGAAACCGAATCACGAAACGTGGTTCCAGGCAGTTGCGTTACGCACTGGTAATGGCTGTCCAGTGTGGGCTTATACGCTCCCGAAATATGCGACTCAAAGCGTTCTATGATCGCAAGAGAGCAGAAGGAAAACCACATAAAGTAGCTCTAATCGCATGTGCAAATAAGCTCATCCATTGGCTTTATGCAATCTTGAAAAACAAAAAGGAATTTCGTCCAATTTAAAAGATTATCATTGGCATAACCTTCCAAGACACAACGGAAATTGGAGGGTTATTTGGCATGCTCATTTTAACTATACCACATGATTTAGAATCACTTTACTGGTAATCTTGACAAGCTATTAGCTGGTATAGC
>NZ_JAALFM010000045.1:0-1535 GCF_011800295.1 Paenibacillus sp. EKM301P
GGCAGCCACCGTGCCAGGTCGCCTGTCCGGTACATCCGGTTTGCGTAAGTGCTGTCCGCTGGATCAGCGGCCGTCGCATCAGCAAACGGATTCGGGACAAACTTCTCAGCCGTCAGTTCCGGCAGGTTGAGGTATCCTCGTGCGATACCTGCCCCTCCGATATAGAGTTCACCCGCGATCCCCATCGGTACCAGCTGTTGTCGAGTGTTCAAGATGTACACAGCCTGGTTGGCTATCGGCGTTCCGATGGATACCGTGTGCTCCCCTTTTTCCAGCAGTACATTCAGCGACTCTACATCTTCAATCGTATAGGCGGTCGCATCTACGGTCGCTTCGGTCGGACCATACACGTTCGTAATGACCGGACGATACCCGGACCATTTGTGCAGGAACACATGGACCAACTGCACGGATAAGGCTTCGCCCCCGATCAGGTAATGCTTCACATCCGGCGCTTCTGTCACGCTGACGCTTTCGTTCAAAATATGCAGATGCGCTGGTGTGCCGTCCGACAGATCAATCCGGTGCGTGCGGTAGTAGGCGATCAAATGCTCTCCGCTCAGGCTGACGTCACGGGACACCACATGCAGGGTATGACCTAGCAGCAAGCTGGCAAAGATTTGCTTCACCGAAGCGTCAAATACAAATGCGGACAGCCATGCGATGTGAAGCGGATGATCATACCGGCTGTATACTCGTTCATATAAAGCGTCTACCAGATTGCCGACACTGCCTTGCTCAATCATAACCCCTTTCGGCTGACCGGTTGTACCTGACGTGTAGATCATATAGGCCAGGTTATGCAGGCCGGCGACAGGGATCAGGTTGCTCGCATCCTGTGCTCCCCATTGAGCTTGAACGTCCTCATCGTCAAGAACGATAGCTTGTACTGTGGATGGCAAGCTCAGCGAAAGATTGGCGGCTCTGCTGGTGATCACGACCTTGGCCCCACTGTCTTGAAGCATATAGTCAATACGCTCCTGTGGATACATCGTATCCATTGGCACATACGCGCCTCCGGCCTTCAGTACTCCCAGAATGCCCACCAGAAGATCCGCAGAACGTTCCAGCAGTACGCCTACCGGTTGATCTGCTTCAACACCTTTCGCCCGTAACACACGGGCCAACCGGTTCGCCTGCTCATTCAGCTCAGCGTAGGTTAGCGCCATGTCCCCAGACACAACGGCTATCCGTTCAGGGTAGTCCTTCGCTTGTTCTTCAAAACGCTCGCTGAGTGACAGACCTTGCAGTGTTCCACGCACGCTGTGCGCGTTCGGATCATTGAACACCTTCAGAATCTGTTCGGTTTCTTCGGTCGTAATGAGCTCCAGCTCACCCAGCTTCGCATCCGGGTTTGCCGCCACGGCTTCGGCTAAGCGAATAAAGTGACGTGTCATCCGTTCAACGGTTTCCCGTTGATACAACGCAGTTGCATACTGCAATCCGAACTGGATGCCTGCCTCTTCCTCTCTGGCTTCCAGCGTGAAGTCAAACTTCGCCGGTGTTTGCTCCAAGCCGTATGGACGGAAGCTCAG
>NZ_JAALFM010000046.1:0-1462 GCF_011800295.1 Paenibacillus sp. EKM301P
CACCGTCCATATTCCAGGAAAGCCTAAAGCTGCTGGTTAGTCGCCACGCTATATTACGGACGAATTTCTACAGTGGCTGGCATGGTCAACCCTTACAAATCGTCTATCGTCATAAAGATTCGAGCTTCCGTTATGAAGATGTCAGAGGGTGTGAACAGACTGTAGCTGAATTTGTGTCTCAGGATAAAGCCAGAGGCTTTGATCTAAGCGAGGATACGCTTATGCGCGTAGCTGTTTTCCGCACGGGCGATCGCTCATACCGTTTTGTATGGAGCTTCCACCATATCGTGATGGACGGCTGGTGCCTGTCACTAATGACAGACGAAGTGTTTGGTGTATATGCTGCCTTGCTGGAGAACAAGCAGCCAGAACTCGCACCTGTTAAGCCGTATAGTGACTATATCGAATGGTTGGAACATCAAGATGCACAGGAAGCAACCCGTTATTGGAGTGACTACTTGGCAGGTTTTGAGCAGCAAACCTTGTTGCCTACTGAGAACTCGCAGGCTTCTGAAGCAGAGTGGGACAAAGATTCAGACAGAAGCGATCAAAGTTCACATTCCGGCTATGTTTTGGAAAAGCTGCCATTTATGTTAGGTAAAGAACGGAGTGCCGCCTTAAAGCAAATGGCCAAGCAACAACATGTCACGATTAACACATTGCTGCAAAGCGTTTGGGGCGTTATTTTACAGAAATACAATAATCATCAGGATGTTGTGTTTGGTAGTGTGGTATCCGGTCGTCCGGCAGAAATTGCAGGTGTGGAGAGCATGATCGGTTTGTTTATCAACACGATTCCAGTACGCATATGCAGTGCACAGGACGCTACATTTGCTGACGTATTGCAGCGTACACAGGAACAGGCTTTGGCCTCCAGTGTCTATGACACGTTCCCGCTCTACGACATTCAGGCACGGACTGAACAAAAACAAGACCTGATCAATCACATTATGGTCTTTGAAAACTATCCCATCGGGCAGCAGATGAAGCAGATGGGCGGTTCCGGCGAAGCGGACGCACACACAGGCTTCTCTATTGCCAACGTAGCACTTGCAGAGCAAACCAACTACGATTTTAACCTGATTGTCGTGCCTGATGAAGATATCTCTATTCTGCTTGAGTACAATGCGCTGGTGTATAACCGGTCTGCAATGGAGCGTATCTATGGTCATATCAACCACGTCATCGGGCAAATCGTAGACAATCCGTATATCCGTGTGAATGAGCTGGCATTGGTGACAGCGGAAGAGCAGGCACAGATCGTTCAGGTGTGGGGAGATACAGCGGCAGCTTATCCGCAGGACCAAACGCTAAGTGCGCTATTCGAGCAGCAGGCAGTGAACACACCAGAGCAAGTGGCGGTGTTGTGCGGAGCGGAGTCGTTGACCTACGCGGAGCTGAACGAACGAGCCAACCGTTTAGCGCGGACGTTGCGTGCGCAAGGGGTTCAGCCGGATCAGCC
>NZ_JAALFM010000047.1:0-1418 GCF_011800295.1 Paenibacillus sp. EKM301P
TCTTCACTTGCTTGCACATATTCCACGCTGAATGGAGCGCTGGATTCAATCCGCTGAATCACCTCACCATCCACCATATCGAATCGGGTTCGGAGGGCTTCATGACGGGCAATCAGTTGGCGGAAGGCTTGTTCCAGTCTTTTTTTATCCAAGGAACCTTCGATAATCAAAGCTCCTGGCATGTTGTAGCTAACCTCTCCACCTTCCAGGTGACTCAGAACGTACATCCGTTTTTGTGCCGAGGAAACGGGGTAATATTCGCGCTCCTCTGCAACAGGTATGGATACATACGTTTGCTGGGTCTGATCTTCACCCATCACCTGTACCAATTGCTCAATTGTTGGATATTGGAAAATATCTCGCAAGGCCAGCTTGTGATTCAGCTCCTGATGAATTTTCGCCATCAGTGTAGTAGCGCGCAGCGAATGTCCTCCCACTTCAAAGAAGTTATCCTGGATGCCTATTTGCTGATGATTCAGAACGCTTTGCCAAATACGGACCAGCTGCTCTTCCAGCTCTGTGCGCGGCGCAACGTACTGCGTGCCTCCTTCGAGGCGCGCTTCCGGTGCTGGCAACGCTTTGCGGTCGATTTTCCCATTCGGTGTCAGCGGGAAACGATCCAGGGGTACGACATACGTCGGGATCATATAGCCCGGCAGTTTAGGCTGCAGTGTGCTGCGTAGCTCAGCCAAATTCAGCGCCTCCGAGGCTACAACATACGCGCACAGATCCTTGTCTCCGTCTTCGTTTTCCCAGGCGGTGACGATCGCTTTCTCAATGCCAGCCACAGTCAGCAGCTGCGCTTCCACCTCGCCCAGTTCAATCCGGAAGCCCCGGATTTTGACCTGATCATCCATCCGGCCAATAAAGTCCACATGGCCGTCTGGCATCCACCGCGCCAAGTCGCCGGTACGATACAGTCGTTCACCCGGCACGTACGGGTTCGCTACGAATTTCTCCGCCGTCAGGTCCGTACGGTTCAGGTACCCCCGTGCCACACCAGCACCGCCAATGCACAGCTCGCCCAGTAGGCCGATCGGGACTGGATTCAGCTGGCTGTCCACAATGTAGAAGCGTGCGTTCAGCCACGCCTGACCAATCGGCACATGGCCGCTGCTTGGCAGCTTCAACAGTTCTTCGTCGTAGAAGCTGGAGTCAATCGCCGCTTCCGTAACACCGTAGCTGTTGATGATGCGGATCTCCGTGCCAAACCGTTCTTGCAGCACCCGATAATCCGTCACACTGCAGCTATCCGAGCTCGTGATGAGCAGCTCTAAACTACTCATGTCTAGTGCGTGTTCATGCACATGCTGCATAAATGGTACGATCAAAGCCGGTGTGGATTCGAACACCGTAATTTGATAATCACGAATCCATCCGTGGAGACGGCTAAAATCAATCCGGTCGTCTTTCGGACA
>NZ_JAALFM010000048.1:0-1403 GCF_011800295.1 Paenibacillus sp. EKM301P
GCGCTAAACTAAAGGTGAAATCCTGCGAATTCATGAGTTTGAGTGAGAAAACTTAATCATTTCGAGGGAGCTTAATACCAGCAGCCAGTCTACAACTTTGTTTTCTTGGTCTAAAACTTTATTTTCACCGGACATCAAGTTGTAACGACATCGTTACATTGGACAATTCTGTCCAGCGAAGAATAAAAGTGAGACATCACAATTTCGTACCTTCCTAAGTGAAGGAGTATTTCGCGAAGCAAGTAAAATAGCAGGGTGGACAGAATTGTCCAGCGAGGTATCGTGTCACTTGGTGACATGTATATATAGTGACAACATTACAATTTGGTTTGCCCTACTTTGAACCTCCTACGTTTAACTTAGCAGCCTAATACTGAAATTGTTTAAGTATTTGGCGGCAGTGAAGAACACCAAGAAGGTTCCCCGAAATTTCCCTAGAAGCTTCCCAATGACGCATTCGGATACAAAAAAATCCAGTCTCCGTCAATATGTGGACAACTGGATGGTAAAATTGGTGTTTTATATGGAGTACTAAAGATAATAAAGATATTCCTTTTATTTGAAGAAGAAAGAATCAAGCAAAATAAAGATTTTACATAAGAAATTAAACTCCTCTCTTTTTGGAAACCTACCAGAAAATAGAGAGGATGAGATTTAGTTAGTAATCCAACCTTTATATTGTGCTACCCAGTAGTTTGTATTTTCGGAAGCGCCGTAGGTAAGAGTGACAAGAGGTATCCAACCAGCATAGCTTCCATCTTCGTAATAATATTCTTGTGGAACATCTGCGGCTGTAGGATAGTGCAACGCATTATAGGTAACATATTGCTCTGCAAGTATTGTATTAGCAGGTTTTACACTAGTTGATTCTATTGAGGTCTCTGAAGGGGAAACGCTCGCAGCAAAAGATGTTGATCCAAGAGTGAAACATGCAACAACAGTCAACAAACCGACTAAAAGTTTCTTTTTCATCTCTATCATCCTCTCATATTTGGGATACACGTTTATCATAGTAATTTTTTTACCATAAGTAAACAATATATTGAAATAAATGTTAATAGCGATGAACATCCTGTGAACAGTCATTTAAATTCAAAATATATCGTGTGTAAAATTGATACTTCACATGAACTTGGAATGAATTAAACATATATTGTCCTTTGTACACTCTCACATTCGTTTTAAGGCTATTATTCACGTTATAAACAGGGAAGTCTCAAAATCAAGAATGCTATATCGTACGATCATTTTGTCCATATACAAATATCTTCTTTTTAATAGATTTTTTATCTCAACTCAAACAACCATTTGAGCAGACCTCACAGAAGTAAAATGCACAGTCACATGCTTGTTCCCCTTAAAAAGGTCACAAATGCGGTCACAAAATTCAGTCATTTATAAGA
>NZ_JAALFM010000049.1:0-1309 GCF_011800295.1 Paenibacillus sp. EKM301P
GAGCAGCTGCTCAAACAAGCTCATCGCGCGTACAACACGGAAATGAATGACCTGTTGCTAGCCGCGCTCGGAAAAGCCGTCTATGACTGGTCGGGTTCCGAACGAGTGCTGATCAACTTGGAGGGCCATGGACGGGAAGCCATTGTGCCAGATGTGGATATTACGCGCACGGTCGGCTGGTTTACGAGCCAATTCCCGGTTGTCCTGGATGGAAGTCTGGGAGAAGGGGGACATACTGCTCGCCTGATCAAGCGGACCAAAGAAGGGCTGCGTCATATTCCGCAAAAAGGCATCGGCTATGGGATTTTACGCTACCTGACGGATAGGAATGTGCTGGAAAAAGCAGGCGTGCAGTTAGAGACTCAGCCTGAAATCAGTTTTAACTATTTAGGCCAATTCGATCAGGATTATAAAGGCAACGATTTACAGCCTTCCGCTTATTCCATTGGTGTGCCTGTCAGCACGAACGCGACTATGGATTTTGCACTGGATATCAACGGATTAATCGAGGATGGCGAGTTGGTGTTCACGATTCGCTACGGTACAACGCAGTTCCGTCATGAAACGATGGAGCGGCTGGGAGAACTGCTGGCATCCGGCTTGCGTGAAGTCATTCATCATTGTGTCACCCAAGAAAGAACGGTGCTGACCCCAAGTGATGTGCTGTTAAAACAGGTAACGCTAGACGAACTGGAACAATTGGTGGAAGATACGCGAGATCTGGGCGAGCTGGAAAATGTATATGCTTTGACACCGATGCAAAAGGGTATGCTCTTTTTCAGCCTGATGGATGAGAGCTCGGCGGCTTATTTTGAGCAAGCATCCTTTGAGCTGAATGGGCGCTTCGATGTGGTTACTTTCGGTAAAAGCTTGGATCTGCTTGTACAGCGTCATGAAGCATTACGGACGAACTTTATCAGTTCATGGAAGGACGAGCCTGTACAAGTCGTTTTCCGCAATCGCAGCGGAGAGTTGTACTATGAAGACCTGCGCGGACTGGAAAAAGAAGAACGTAAAGCACGTGTTGAGGCATTTACCCTTGCCGATAAAGCGAAAGGATTCCGTCTCGCGGAGGATGCACTCCTTCGTATCTCGATCCTGCAAACTGGGGATGAAACGTATCACTTTATCTGGAGCTTCCATCACATTTTGATGGATGGCTGGTGCTTGTCCTTTATGACACAGGAAGTATTCGGTAGCTATCTGGCACTGCGTGCGGGTGATGAGCCAGTGCTGGAGCCTGTCACGCCGTTCAGTCGTTTTATCGAATGGCTGGAACGTCAGGACCGTGAGGCAGCCCTGCAATACT